>JAQWMV010000209.1 GCA_029246605.1 Pseudomonadales bacterium
TTCCTGGTCGTCTGAGCCGACACCGGGAGGCGCATTTAACAAGGCCGCACAACTGTCAAGAAACTGGTCTATACAGCGCACAGCCACGGCATCGCCCCGTTCATGCCAATAGACGGAAAGGACGCGATTCATTTCATCAACACGTTCAACGTCATCAGGTAACACTGCTAACGCTGCGCCCAGTTGCGTGAAAAATTCCATTGGCAAGGTTACCGGACCTCCCTCTACCCAACACCAATTACCGGGTAAATCATCATCCACACTCTCAAGACGGCGTTCGATCGCCCAATTAACAATGGTCGCACGACGCCACTCTTCTGGCATCTTGCGCGCTTTACGATAGGCAATGACCTTCCGAATCGGTTCCAGGGATTTCCCAAGAGACGAAATATATTTATCTTGCTTGGGTACGGGGTCAGTGATGCTGGTGAGTTCAATATTAATCCCCAGGCCCTTCGCCAGATGCCGCAAATCCATTTGTTCCTTCTGACGCGGTGAAGGCAACACGGCAATGATCGGGCCAATGATCAAGAGCAGCACCAAACCAATAAAGACGTAAACCACATGCTTAACCTGTGAAATAGGGGCATCCATTATGCGATCTTTTAACCGCGTAGCCCAAGTCAAAAAAAGTCTGTTGAATTACAGTCGGAACCGTGTAAATTTCGCCAAACAGACTAACACATCGTGGTGCTCAATATGGCTGAATATGCTCACATCCTAGTAGCAGTTGATTTGACCGAAGAATCCCGAATAGTCGCGACAAAAGCCTGTGGCTTAAAAAGCGCCTATAACGCCAATCTTAGTTGTGTACATGTTATAGAACCATTAAGCCTCGCCTATGGCGGGGATATACCGATGGACCTATCCACGATCCAGGAGCAGATTCACGAGACCGCCAAATCACACCTAGCCGAATTTGCATCAACTCTCGACATTGCTACAGAAAATCAGCATCTCATCTTTGGTCGACCGGAAACTGAAATCGACACCCTGGCACAACAAATTGGTGCTGACTTGATCGTAGTCGGCAGTCATGGTCGCCATGGTATTGCTCTACTGCTCGGTTCAACAGCAAATGGTGTGCTCCATGGTGCGCCCTGTGACGTCCTTGCGGTGCGAGTAGGTACCTGACATCAGCGACGTATCGTCCGGCATAGGTAAGTTATCTCGCTGGCTGAGCGCGGGTATTTTCTCCATCGTACTACCGCAAACATTGAACGCAGAGTTTTCCCGCGGTTATCATTACGAACCCAGTACAACGCAGTCACGCTTTGATCAGCGAAAACGCTATCAGGACGCAATTTATTACATCACCTCCGGGCAACGATCACGTTACCTGAAAGTCAAAGACAGCTTACGCAACTATCCGTTGTATCCGTATCTCGAATATACCGACATGGCATATCGTATTTCACGCCAGTCTGTAGAAGACATGCGGACCTTTGCTGATCAATATCAGGACACACCGTTACCGGAACAATTGATACAACACTATCTGCACAATCAGGGCAAAGCCGGGCGCTGGCAAAATTTCATGGCCTTCTCGGATGCGGTTCCGCTCACCGACCGAAACACCTGTTATCACGCCTATGCCCTGGCTAGGACCGGTGACGAGACAGAGGCCATGCGTGTCGCCCGTGAACTCTGGCTGGTGCCGTTCTCGCAACCCAAAGAATGTGATCCGATTTTTAAGTTATGGCGGGATAATGGACATCTCGACGCTGCAACTGCCTGGCAACGATACGTCATCAGTATTGAGGCCAACGAAATCACCCTAGCAAACTACCTGGTGAGATTTTTAGCCAACGAAGACCGACCTCATGCCAGCAACCTGAAACTGGTACATACCCGACCAACCTATGTCTCTCGTGTCGATCGATTTTCCAGGGATCATCCACGAATCCGACAACTGGTACTGCATGGCATCACCCGCCTCGCGCGCAGTAAACCCGACCAGGCATTTGATGTATTACAGCAATATGAACGGCACCATGAATTTGATCCCGTTGCACTTGAGGCGACCTACGTCAGTATTGGCAAGCGGCTCGCCCAGGGTGAGGATGCAGAAAATTATGCCGATGCGCTGCCGATAGATCTACGGGCACATCCAGACCTGGTCGCCGCTCAAATTCGACAGGCACTGCGCCAGGGTAATTGGAGCCAGGTACTGGTATTGCTACACCTGTTACCGGAAACAGTGCAGACAGAACCCCGATGGCAATACTGGAAAGCCCGGGTGCTGTCTTTTTCAGACGGTGAGGCTGATCGTCAAATGTCCGAGGATATATTTAGACAACTTGCTGCCCAGCGTAACTTTTACGGGTTTCTTTCTGCAGACACCCTGCAGTTGCCCTATAGTTTTGAAGATCAACCAACACTCGTCACGAACGAAGAAGTACTGGCGCTGGAACACGCGCCCGGCATCCAGCGGGCGTTGGAACTGCTCACCATTGGTGAGCGTAGCCGCGCTCGTCGCGAATGGTATTTCACCACCAGAGACTTTTCCAATCGGGAACGCGCCATAGCAGCCAGAGTGTCGGTACGCTGGGGCTGGTACAAGCCTGCTATCCAATCACTTATTGATGCCGAAGCCTGGAATGATATTAGTCACCGTTTCCCCGTCGCTTATCGAGAAACATTTACCCAGCATGCTCGCTCCGCTGATATACCCGTGAACTGGAGCCTCGCCATTGCCCGTCAGGAAAGCGCCTTTATGCCGGATGCAAAATCGTCTTCCGGCGCTCTCGGTGTTATGCAACTCATGCCCCCCTCAGCAAAATCGACAGCCAGCTGGAGTGGATTCAAATACAAGTCAAAATCCGAACTGACAGACCCCATGGTGAATATCTATCTGGGTTCACAGTACCTGGGTCAGATGCTGAGGCGGTTTAACAACAATCGCATCCTGGCATCAGCTGCCTACAATGCGGGACCTTCACGGGTAGACCGTTGGATAAATGATCAACTGCCATTCGATGTGTGGATCGAGACCATTCCATTTATCGAAACACGAAACTATGTCCAGAATGTTCTGATCTTCGCTACCATCTACGGAAGACAGCTGAACCTTGAGCAACCCATGATCTACGCTCACGAGTACCTGGATTTTTTTGATACTCGCGTTACGGCTATAACAGAATCCAACGTTGAAACTTTCTAATGCTCATTGATATCGGTGCAAACCTGACCCACGATACCTTCGATGTCGATAGAGACGACGTGTTGCAGCGTGCCCGGGACGCGGGTGTGTCTCATATGCTGGTAACTGGCGCATCATGTGAAGGCAGTGAGCAGGCCCTTAATCTTGCGGCGCAGCATGATGTGCTTTCTGCGACAACGGGCATTCATCCCCATTATGCTGAAGAGGCAACAAGAGAGGCCCTCACTCGAATTAGAGAACTCGCAACCTTTGATGACGTCAAGGCAATTGGAGAAACCGGCCTCGATTTTTTTCGCGACTTGTCGCCAAGGGAGGCGCAGGAACAATCCTTTATTGCACACATGGAAGTTGCCCACGACACCAACCTACCCATGTTTCTGCATGAACGCGACGCCCACCCCAGATTCGCTGATATACTTCGCCAACATCGTGACGACCTGTCGGACGTGGTCGTGCATTGTTTCACTGGTGACGCAGATGCGTTACATGCCTATCTTGATCTTGATTGCCATATTGGCATCACAGGTTGGATATGTGATGAGCGGCGCGGATCACACCTTATCGAACTGGTTAAAGATATTCCTGCTGATCGCCTGATGATTGAAACTGACGCCCCGTATCTACTGCCACGCACCATCAAGCCCAAACCCAAGACACGTCGCAATGAACCCCACTATTTAACCGTCGTCTGTAAAGCCGTGGCCGAAGCGACAGGGTTAACCTACGAAGTCCTGGCAGAACAAACGACTCAAAATGCCCGGCGCTTTTTCCGGCTATGAAAGTCAATTTATTTACCACCCTTGGCTGCCACCTCTGTGATCAGGCGCTCGCGCTTTTACAAAGTATTGAAGCCAGCGGATTTACCATCGTCATCAACGAGATTGAAATCGCCGATGACAATGCGTTGCTAGAAAAATATGGGATTCGCATTCCGGTCGTCCTGATCGAAGGACATGATAACGACCTGGGGTGGCCCTTCACAGAAACAGAGCTACGAAATTTTCTGGAGCACCCCAGTTGAAAACCGCACCCTATGGTACATGGCAATCGCCAATCACAACGGATGTAATTATTGAAGATGCCGTTGGGATTGGCGGCATCAGACGGCATGGCGAATGCTTGTACTGGTTGGAAAGCCGACCCCAGGAAGGAGGACGACATGTTGTTGTGCAAAGATCCGGCCATGGGGAAGAACGTGACATTAACCCTTCACCTTTTAACGTTCGCACCCGCGTTCATGAATACGGTGGTGATGCCTGGCTGCTACACGATGACACGCTGTTTTTCGTCAACTACGCAGATCAGCAGGTTTACGCACAGTCAGTTGCCGATGCTGCGCCAGTTGCACTTACCCACGCACCCGGCCTGCGGTTTGCCAATGGCATCATAGATGCAACGCGTCATCGACTTATCTATGTGGTCGAAGACCATACCGTTTCAGGAGAATGCGGAAACTATCTTGCCAGCGTCGATCTGGTAACCGGTAAGCTCAGTAAGCTGACGTCCGGCCATGACTTTTATGCCTCGCCGACGCTCAGTCCCGACGGGCAATCACTGGCCTGGCTAACCTGGGATCATCCGAACATGCCCTGGGATGAAACCACCCTCTGGCGAGCGAACTTGAATGACACGCTGCAGAATGAAACACCGGTTGTGGGTGGACACGGACAATCTGTGCAACAGCCCCGCTTCGCACCAAATGGCATGCTGCACTATATTTCCGATGCGAACGGCTGGTGGAATATCTACAACGAGAACGGCTGTATCTGTCAGCAGGATTGTGAATTCGGACTGGCCATGTGGAGCTTCGGTTTCTCCACCTATGAATTTTTGGACAACGAGACCATTGTCTGCGTGTTTCAGAAGAAGAATCTGGGAGGACTCGGGATCATCAAAGGGGGCAACCTGACAGTGCTGGATCAGCCCTCTACGGTCCTCGGTAGCCTCTCCCTTCATGGCACAGAGATGACCTATACAGCCTCCTCACCAAGTACATTTACCCAGGTCATTGTGCACAACCTTGAAGATCATCAGCAGCACAGCATCAAGCAAACCAGAGATCTTAAGCTCGACAGGGGTTATCTATCGGTACCTCAGACGATCGAATTCCCGACGGCGATGGACGAAACTGCGCATGGGTTTTTTTATCCGCCTCAAAACAAGGATTTCACCGCACCCGCGGGGGCCCTACCGCCGCTTATTGTCTTTATGCACGGCGGCCCCACCAGCGCCACCCATAATGCACTCAGCCTGCAAACGCAGTTCTGGACCAGTCGTGGTTTTGCGATTTTCGATATTAACTATCGCGGTTCAACCGGATATGGGCGCGCCTATCGCGACAAGTTGCTGCGACAATGGGGTATCGCCGACGTTGAAGACACCGTTTTCGGCGCGCGCTTTCTAACGGACCAACAATGGGTCGATGGTGAAAAACTGGCAATTCGAGGCGGTAGCGCGGGTGGATACACCACCCTTGCGGCTCTTGCCTTCCAGGATATTTTTAAGGCCGGTGCGAGCCACTACGGTATCGGAGACCTGGAAACGCTGGCGCGGGATACCCATAAATTTGAATCCCGTTATCTGGACAGCATTATCGGACCCTATCCGGAAGACATTGAAACTTACCGTGCGCGATCTCCAATCCACCATACAGCGGATCTTGATGCAGCCGTCATTTTCTTTCAGGGTTTAGAAGATCAAATCGTTCCGCCCAACCAGGCACAAGCGATGGTAGCCACTTTGAAAGAAAAAGGATTACCGGTCGCCTATGTACCCTTCGAAGGAGAACAGCACGGTTTTCGGCGGGCCGAGAACATTAAACGGGCACTCGATCTCGAGCTTTATTTCTACGGCAGAATATTTGGATTTACACCGGCTGATGATATTGCACCAATAACCATCGACAATCTGGATTAGGACTACACCCGATATCAGCGCTTTCCTAAGCGAGTCATTTTATTTCTCCACTGGCCGCAATCACTCACCGCCTTAACATCATGCCCATGAGCTTTTGGGTTTACATGCTAACCAACCATCGCAACATGACGTTGCTGGTGGGTATTGCCAAGGATTTAACAAAACAGCTGGCTCAGGATGAGCGCGCTTACAACGTTAACAAACTCGTCTACCTGGAAAAGACCGACGACCCAATTTCTGCGCTTGATCGTGAGACCTATATCAATGGGCTCAGTCGACTAAAAAAAGAGATGCTAATCAATCGACAGAACCCTGGCTGGCAGCCCTTGCCGTTGGTTTATCCTGCAGCGCATGCAGAATAGTGCAATGCGTCGCCGGCTCGTCGCCACCAACACAGGCATCAGTAATTTGCTGTAACGCCGCTTTCATACGGGTCAGTTCCCCCATGCGCTCTTCGATATCAAGCAGGCGCTGCTGTGCGAGCTCTTTCACTTCACCACAGGTGGATTTTTCCATCGACAACAGTTCTTCTATCTCGCGCAAGGAAAAACCCATGAGCCGCGCCCGTTTAATAAAGCGTACTCGGTCCACTTCCTGTTCTGTGTACAAGCGGTAACCCGCATCGCTGCGTTGTGGTGCCACGACAAGTCCTTTCGTTTCGTAAAAGCGCAGCGTTTCAATATTGGTATTCGTCAGCCCGCCCAGTTCCCCGATCTTTAGATAGGCCATATTGTTATCTCGCATCGTGTAGTTAGCCTATAGCTTACTACAGGGTTTGCTTCAAATCTCCAGCATATTTCTCGAATACCCTTTCGATCCGAGGCAATCCTCTTTAGTATCACCCTTGTCAGTAAACACAGTGAAGCCGTGTACCATGAGCATTACCCAGACACTCAAGATAGCAGTTGTATGTGGTGGTGAGTCTGCGGAGGCAGAGGTATCCCGAGTGAGCGCCAAAGGGGTGGTTGCTGCACTCAAGGAAAACTATAGCCATGTTGCACAATTTGAACTCGGTAGCGAACTATACCGGGCGCTTGCTGACTATGCACCGGACGTAGTATTTCCCGTATTGCACGGCCCCCCGGGAGAAGACGGTACTTTCCAGGGTTACCTCGAGATATTGGGATATCTGTATGTTGGCAGTGATGTCCATAGCAGCGCTTTTGCTATGGATAAAATCGTCGCGAAACGACTATTTGCCAGCATTGATCTACCACTAGTCGAAGATATGGTAATAACCAGTGACTGTGACGTAGAACAAACAGTCCTGGACATTGAAAATAAACTGGGCCCCGATGTCGTTATCAAACCAGCCCGTCAGGGCAGTGCACTGGGTGTCACCCTGGTTAACAGCCCCGACCAAATGCCCACGGGCATCAATAGCGCATTTGCCTTCGACAGACAGTTGCTTGTTGAACGCCGTATTTTAGGGCGTGAGATTACCGTTGGTGTCATCGATACCGATGCTGATACCAATGCTGGGAGCGCAGCATTTCCTGTTATCGAGGTCACCACACCGGAAGATAGTTGGTATGACTTCGAACACCGTTACACCTCAGGGCTTAGCGAACATGTCATGCCTGCGGTGCTCAGTGCCGCGCAAACGGAGCGGCTACAGAAAATTGCCATCAAAGCGCATCAGGTGCTGGGTTGCCGTGATCTCTCCCGGGTTGATTTCATCGTTGCCGGCGACGACGAGGAGTATTTACTTGAAGTAAACACCCTACCCGGCATGACGCCGACCAGCTTGTATCCGGATGGCGCCAAGGGCTTCGGTTTGAGTTTCCCAGCGCTGGTCTCTCACTTGGTGGAGCGGGCCGCAAATCGCAGATAAGAAAGATGACCTGCAAGCAGGCCATCTTTCTTATAGCTAACCTATCTACAGGTCATAACCACGTTCATTATGCTGATTGATATCGAGACCCTCTGTCTCTTCATCTGTCGTCACACGCAAACCTAAGAGCGCGTCTACCAACTTCAACAGGCCATAAGTCACGATGCCGCAATATACTACCGTTGCCACAACCCCAACGATCTGTATCAACACCTGCGGGCCCATGGTCATACCCTCGGCATATCCCTGACCACTGAATACACCAAGGCTGGCACTGGCAAATACACCGGCCAAAATCGTCCCAAGAATGCCGCCTACACCGTGCACTGGAAACACATCCAGAGAATCATCGATGTGTAGCTTGTTCTTAAAGTAGATCGTTGCGTTAAAACAGATACAACCAGCAAGAATACCAATAGCGAGACCGCCCATTGGGCCTACAAAGCCAGACGCCGGTGTAATCGTACCGAGCCCGGCCACCATACCAGTCACTGCACCCAGCGCACTGGGTTTTCCGAAGCGGACCCACTCACAGGCTATCCAGGTCAATGCACCTGCAGATGCTGACATATGTGTTACCAGCATCGCCATACCGGCATCACCGTTAGCGGCAAGTGCGCTACCCGCATTAAATCCAAACCAACCGACCCAGAGCATACCTGCACCGGTAATGGCCATCGTCATGTTATGGGGCGGCATGGGAATCTCTGGGAAACCCTTCCTGCGCCCCATCACCAACGCTGCCACGATTGCTGCCACACCCGCGTTGATGTGTACTACTGTACCGCCTGCGAAATCCATCAACGCTGCCCCTTCGACATCGACAAGCCACGCCATATCGCTGAGCCAGCCACCACCCCAGACCCAGTGAGTCACCGGACCGTACACGATGAGCGACCACAGACCTGCAAACAGCAGCATGGATGAAAATCGCATGCGCTCTGCAAAGCCACCAACAATCAGTGCCGGCGTGATAATGGCAAAGGTCAGTTGGAACATGGAAAAGACACTTTCAGGAATATCACCGTTCATTGAGCCTTCGCTGACGTTGGCCATAAATGCATTAGAGAGGCCACCCACAAAGGCGTTACCCTCCGAAAATGCCATGGAATAGCCCACCAGTAACCACAGCACAGAGACCATGCAGGTAATGGCAAAACACTGCACCAGTACACTCAGCACATTCTTGACCCGTACCAGGCCACCGAAAAACAGTGACAATCCTGGAAGCGTCATAAAAAGGACCAAAGCAGTGGACGTAAGTATCCAGGATGTATTGG
>JAQWMV010000218.1 GCA_029246605.1 Pseudomonadales bacterium
GCCATTTAGATTCACCAGCGCATCACGTACAATTTGGTTGTAACCAATTAATAGAGCGACGTAATGACGCAAACCGTTTTTTGCACAAGGCTGCAAAAAGACCTGCCCGGTCTTGAAGCACCACCCTTCCCTGGCCCCAAGGGACAGCAGATATTTGAAACTGTTTCCGTGGAAGCCTGGGCCGGTTGGCAGGAATTACAGACCATGCTCATTAATGAGAAACATCTCAACCTACGCGACAAAGAAGCACGTAAATTCTTAAACGAACAGCGCGATAAGTTCCTTTCAGGTGAGGAAACTGATCAGGCCGAGGGTTATATCGCGCCAGAGTAGGTGATTGCACTATCTAGGATATCGTTAGACCAATGGCATCGAGAAAAATCCTAATCATCGACGACGAACCCAGCATTATCGACAACCTGGTTTATGCACTCAGTCAGGAAGGAATGGATGCCGCGAGTGTTTACAAGGGTCCCGCCGGCCTAGCGTTACTTGCAACGCAACCCTTCGATCTTGTCGTGCTCGATATCGGTTTACCTGATGTGTCGGGCATCGATGTCTGTAAAGAGATCCGGCGAGTGTCAAACATACCTATCATTTTTCTCACCGCTCGCAGTGATGGAACCGATCGCATCCTGGGGTTGGAACTCGGTGCAGATGATTACGTCACCAAACCGTTCAGCGCAAGGAAAGTGACGGCGCGCGTCAAAACCATATTGCGGTGTAGTGATTCCCCACCAGCACAAGATTCTGTGTTTAACGTAGACGAAACCAACAAGGTCATTCGCTTTAAAAACACCCGTCTTACGCTGACTCGATTCGAGTATGGCATCCTCGCCAAGCTGTTGAGCAATCCGGGGCAGGTATTTTCCAGGGATTCACTTCTAGATCAGCTCTGGTCAGATGATAGCGGCGCATCAGACAGAGCCATCAATGCTGAAGATATTGCTTTACTACTTGGCACATTGATTACCTTTGCCATGGTGACTGCGCTGATGGTCGTGACCAGAAATATCGAGCAGCTGCACGTATTCGTTAACGGATTTTGGGAGCAAAGCGATAACGGGCCAGTCTGTCAGACTGCCACAAAGCAGGCTGCCAGCGTCTCCCTATGCTGACGTCAGCTTACTGATAATCTCAGCCTGCTGCGATTCAGGAATACCGCCGTATGCGGCACTCGTGCGATCCACAAGATTTCCATAGCGATCGATAATTGCATCGGCGAGACCGTCCGCTTCAGCAATGATGGCAAACTCCTTCATAATATCGTCGGTAATCAGTGTGCCCATTTCATCCCAGCGCCCCTGTTTTGACATTGCATTCAATTCACCCTGTAGGTCACCGGCACCAATAGAATCCAATACAGCTTTATAGGCCGGTGTCGAACCATAAAATGAAATCTGCTTCTTCGTCGCGGTCGCTGCATTCGCCATGTCCTCTTCGGTATCACCGGTTACCACAAACCCTGGATACGTAATTTCAAAATCTTCACGCTGCTTTCCGGCCGCGGCCCAACCCCGCTGCAACGCTGGCAATGTTGTTTCGCGCATATATTTCATCGTGGTAAACGGATGGATGATGATGCCGTCAGCAACTTCACCTGCTACTTCGGTCATTTTTGGTCCGACAGCGGCCAGAAAAACCTTAGGCGCACCATACTCATTATCCGTAGGCGTAAACATTGGCGTCATCAGGGTATGACTATAATATTTTCCGGTGAATTGCAGTGGTTCCTGATCATGCCACGCGCCCCAGATCGCTCGCATAGCCAGAATAAACTCTCGCATTCGTGCAGCTGGACTGGACCAGGGCATCGAGACGCGCTTGGTAATATGCGGCTTGATCTGCGAGCCGAGGCCGAGAACAAATCGACCCTTGGAGCATTGATTAAGATCGTGGCCGATATTGGCAAGCGTCATCGGCGTGCGTGCAAAGGCAACCGCGATCGATGTCATGACCTGCACTCGCTCGGTGTTCTGAGCCGCGACCAATAGTGGGAAAAACGGATCGTGTGCTATCTCGGATGACGTCACGGCACTCATACCGGCATCTTCCAGAGCCTTCGCCTGTTCCGGCACCTTAGGCAAATCTGTTGTTATGCTGCCATCTACTTTCATCGTTTTCTCCCACCCTGTAAAAGACCGACAATTGTACGGTAGCTCCACGCTAATGTCCTGATCAACACTTTGGTCTATTATTGATGCTTCTAACGAAGTTCGGAGTGCGGAAATGCCTGATCCTGGAACAGAGGCCTGGCTTGCACAAGTCATAGAAGACATCATCGAACCTGATCTACCAATCGTTGATGCCCACCACCACCTTTGGACCCGAGATTCACACGTGTATGAAGTCGAACAACTGCTGGCGGATACTGGTTCCGGTCACAACGTCACCAAGACTGTTTATATGGAATGTGGCTCCCGCTACCGTGAGACGGGACCGGAACACATGAAACCAGTCGCAGAAACAGAGTTTGTTCTGCAGCAGGCGAAGCAATCGCGTAAATCTGATGGCGCAAGTATTGCCGGTATCATCGCTCACGCGGATCTTCGTCTGGGTGAAGATGTTCTTGAGGTTCTAGAGGCCCACTCGGAAGCCAGCGAGGGATTGTTCCGTGGTATTCGTCATGCTGGCGCATGGATGGAAGAGCCTTTTCCGTATGGCCGCCACGCACGGGATGGTGCGACAGACCTTTACAGTCAAGCTAACTTCAGGACAGGCATCAAAGTCCTTGGTCGTCTGGGTCTTACCTATGACACTTATCACTACCATAATCGCAACCAGGACTTTGCTAATCTCTCGAGCGCCGTGCCAGACACACAGTTGATTCTCGATCACTTTGGCACGCCAGTGGGTGTTGGACCCTACGCCGGTAAACATAAGGAAATTTATGAAACCTGGGCCAAAGACATTGCTGAAATTGCCAAACGTGACAACGTCGTTGCGAAGATTGGTGGCCTTGCTATGCCAGTCAATGGATTTGGCTGGGATACACGAGAGACACCAGCCACTTCAGATGAATTTGCTGAGGCGCAACACTCCTATTTCTTACATACCATCGAATGTTTCGGTGTGGACCGCTGCATGATGGAAAGTAATTTCCCGGTAGATCGAGCCTCACTTTCCTACCATATACTTTTCAATGGTCTGAAAAAAATCGTTGCGGACTTCTCCGACGATGAAAAACATCAATTGTTCCACGGTACCGCAGCAAAAATCTACAATGTCTGACAGATAGCAGGCTTAAACAGGCGACAATTCTTTGTCTTCGCTACGCACAAACTGATGAAAGCTGGCGCATTGAAAAGAAGAGGTCTGAATATCTTTAGATTCACCATCCTTGCTTTCAGTCCTCGTCGTGATGCTGACGTCCATGTTTTGAACGACCCGACAGGATGGGCATAATTCTTGATTCATAGATCCATCCACAATGGATATCTGGGGATAGTATACCTAATTAATTTGGGTCACTTACCCTGAATACTGAGGCCGATCTCACCTAAATTTTCCATCTGCAGCGTCACTTCATCACCCGGTACCAGGGCATGTGGCGCGATCATACTGCCAGTCAACACAATATCACCACGGCGCAGGTACTCACCCCTTGCTACCAGTGCTTCAGCGAGCCAGCATATCGGCAACACAGGATGACCAATCACATCGGTACCACGTCCAGACCCTACTTGCGATCCATTAACAGACAGTCGGCACTCGCTTCCGGGTATATCGAGTTCACGCCAATTTAGAACGGGTTCGCCCAGCACCGCACCAGCATTAATGATATTCGTGGATATCGACTGCTCGATGCTTCTTGGACCCAGACAGGGTCTGCTATCGACGATTTCAAAAGCGACCATAATCTCGCCAACAGCGGCGAAGATTCTGTCTTTGTCAAAAGGACCATCAGTTATATCCTCGTTAATTCGAATACCGACTTCACACTCGACCAACAGTTCTATGTAATCTTCGGCACTCAGCACCGCACCTGAGGGCGAGACAGCTGATTGTAAAATTCGCCCGAATGCAGGCTCCGATATCCCAAACAGCTGCTGCATATTCTGAGTTGCATAGCCAATCTTGTAACCAGCGTAGCCACCGGTAGATTCGGCACGCAGATCCATAAATACCTTCTGGCACGCATAGGCTTGCGCAATGGTCTGCGGTGCATAATCCTGGGCCATCAAGGAGTATTGGTCTCGAGCCTGGTGTTCTTCGTAAAGTAACTGTCCGGCACGCGCCTCATTGGGTAAATTTTGTGTTGTCATATCAGTGCAGATATTAAGAACAGAACCTCAGTATAACAAGCTTCAAGTGATGCTATTAACCGTGTCACTAAATACCTTCGCATAAGTCTACAACAAATAGTCCTTTTCAATGTGTCGACGGGCATGACTGCCCATTTCCAAACGAAGCTTAGCGTCATCACGTAGCGTTCTAAATGCGACAAGCCAATCTTCTTCGGAGTTCGCCAGGAAGCCGCTTTGCTGATCAACAACGTCTACATTGGCACCCATTCTTGAGCCAACGACAGGCACACCGCAGGCCATATACTGAATCAATTTGAAAGCACAATTACCCAACGACCATTCACTTTTAGGCAAGGGCATAATCCCAACATCAAATTCATTGATCTGCTGGACCTCTGCCGATTCACTCCAGGGGAGTTCCATGACATCGATATTTTCTATTGCCGGTGCTTTACCGCCAATCACTGTTAACTGAACACGACCTTCTTGCCCAAGCTGTTCCAGCACGCCAACAATTTCATTTAGATAAGGCGCGGTAGAGGGTGATCTGATCCATCCAGTGTGGAATACATTATCTTCACTCAATGAACCAATAACCAAGTAACGATTAATGTCTACTACCATCGGTAGAAAAACCACGTGATCATTTCGTGCTTTCGCATAATTAACCAGATAAGAATTGCCGGCGGTTACGGCGGCGGCTTTGCCAATTACCCGATAAAACTTATGCTCAAGACACCAGGACAGCTAACTATCCTGATGTCCATATCGCAAGAAGAAGGCATCATCAAAGTCATACACAAAGGGAATTCGAATCAGTTTACTCTCGATCAATCCAGGCGAAAACGGAAACAGTTCGCCGTACAGTATCGCACAGTCATATTTGCTCTGATCAAGAAGTGAGACTAATCGCCGAGATACAGATTTAGCAATAACGGCCCAACTCACTTTTTTCTCAGCGAACCGGGACTCTAAATAGTCATCGCCTAATAGAGAAAAGACCTCCATATATAGTCCAGCATGCTTAAAGCTCTCTTCATATTGCATCAACCGATATCGAGTACTTGCGGCGAGAGAACCATATAATGCAAGACCTAAAACTCGTTTCACTGTTTAATTCCCAACCCACTGATTAGAACAGTTTAGCTTGTTTTCTTTGCGTCGGTAAAAAAGGGGGAAGTTCGATACGGGTTTCATTGAAAGTTACCGCTGCCAGTGTATTCTTCATTTTTTCCATAACGAGCAACTCATGTCTGGAAGTCTAATTTCCCCCATTGATACGTCCGATGACGCGCTTGAACTGGTCGGTGGCAAAGGTAGATCGCTGGCGCAGATGACAAGAGCCGGTTTTGACGTTCCAGGTGGGTTTCTACTCACAACGAACGCGTACCGTGAGTTCGTCACGGATAATCATCTTCAGGCAAAAATCGTCGAACTGGCGAGGCCTGAGATTGTTGATAACAGGGCCTCCTTCGAGGCTGCATCAATAGCAATCCAACAGCTCATCGGTGAGCACAAATTGTCTACCGACATCATAGAGCTGTTGCAAGACGCCTATGCTGGTCTTGAGGGCAAAGATCCAGCGGTAGCGGTGCGATCCTCGGCCAATGCCGAAGATTTGCCTGGCTTGTCTTTTGCGGGGCAACA
The DNA here is from genome assembly GCA_029246605.1 of Pseudomonadales bacterium. Classification (GTDB taxonomy): domain Bacteria; phylum Pseudomonadota; class Gammaproteobacteria; order Pseudomonadales; family Azotimanducaceae; genus UBA7455. The sequence continues at coordinate 5,895 of JAQWMV010000218.1, forward strand.
AGAGACCTATCTAAATATTAGTGGTGCAGATGCGCTCATCGCAGCAGTAAGGAACTGTTGGGCTTCCCTGTGGACACCACAGGCAATCAGCTACCGTCACCAACACGAGATCGAACAGGACAGTGTAGCGATGGCTGTGGTGGTGCAGATCATGGTGCCTGCCAAAGTTGCAGGAATTTTGTTTACTGCCAATCCAGCGACCGGTGTTCGTAACGAAATGATTATCAATGCCAGCTTTGGACTCGGTGAAGCTGTTGTCGGTGGCCAGGTTACGCCCGATACCTATATCGTTGATCGCGACAGCATGACAGTGAAGGAAACCATCATCGGCCCGAAGGAAGTGAAGATCATCTCAGATGGCACACAAGGCACACGCATGGAGGATGTCTCTGCGGAAGATCGTGAACTGTCATCTTTGTCAGACTCTTTGCTGGATGAACTGACTGCGCTCGCGGTTAAAGTGGAGCAACATTTTGATGGATTACCCCAGGATACCGAGTGGGCGATAGCAGCGGACAAGCTGTGGCTGCTACAGGCTCGCCCTATTACCAACCTGCCCCCCGCACCGCCCAAGGATGTTACTTTTCCGGAAATACCTGGTGCTCAACTGTACAAGCGCATGGCAGCAGAAATCATGTCGGAACCACTCTCACCGCTATTCGAGAGTTTGTATTTGCGGGCCCTATACGATTCCCAAACCTGGCCCGACGATTGGGAATGGAAAGGTACACATACCAGAAACTATCTCAGCAATTTCATCATTACGACGGTCAATGGCTATGCTTATGCGGCCATCTACGTCGATCAGGGCGAAGAGTCGCGGGTTCATTGGGAAAAAGTCAGGTCAACGCGGGGGAAACTACCCTGGTATAAAACACTATGGGAACTGTTCAAGCCAACACCCATTCCAGCCATACAAACCGACAAGGTCAACGTTAACAACCCTACGGGCGTTGGCCGGCTTTTGCTACTTGGAGAGATAAAAGACACACCACAGCACTGGATATGGGTCCTCTATCAGTGGTGGCGGATGGTGCGCAAAGCGGACGTCATCAGAGTCTGGCAGAAACAAAGTCTCCCTAATTATCTTGAGTTACTGGATCGCTGGCGACCGCTGGACCCGAGCCAGGCCACCAACCAGGAGTTATTGCAGGGCATTAGGTCACTAACAGTAGCCGAAGCCCGTTACTGGCACGTGCTACGGGGTATCATCGGCGCCGCCAAAGGGAGCGACCAGGCACTGCAAAATTTTCTGATGCACAACGCACCCGATGAAGGTTTTAGCAGCGGTATCTTTCTTTCCGGATTCAAATCAAAGACGCTGGTCGCCGAGATGGACATGCGCGCCCTTGCAGAAATGATACGCAACAATCGCGCAATCTATGAACTCATCATAGTTACACCCATTACCCGTTTCCTCGAGCAATTGAAGGCGCATCCCGAAGGCAAACAAGTCGCTGATGCTATCGATGAATATCTGAATAACTATGGTAAACAGGTATTCGACCTGGATTTCGTTGAGCCGGCCCTGATTGAGGCACCATTGCCCTTCATTACCAATCTGAAAGCCATGGTGTGTAATTCTGGATTTGATTTAATAGCGCGACAGCAGGAAGTCGCCAAAAAGCGACGCGCGAAGTGGATACAGGCTATAAAATTCTTTTTCAAAAACCGCATCGAGTCTGATTCCACTGCCTGGATGGGCGGCGGCACGGTTTCAAAATCGGTCCTGCTGGAATTTATCCGCCTCTACTGGACGGCCCGGATCAACTATCCCACCCGTGAGGAAGCCATATTTTATATGGGTAATGCCTGGATACTGCTTCGACCCTTCGCATTGGAACTCGGAAGACGACTCACTGACATCGGCACGGTCAGTCAGGCCGATGACGTGTTCTATCTCACGAATGAAGAGTTACAACAGGCGATAGAGGCTTGCGCCAACGACAAGGCGCTGCCTGAACTGAAAGAACATGCCGAGGCACGACGTCATCTAAGACAACAACGTCAACGTTTAACGCAACCTGCCGCCATTCCCGAAGAAAATTCGCTGCCGTGGGGTACAGGGGACAAGTCCGCTTTCGATACCATTAAAATTAACGCAGACGATGCTAGCGTGATGCGCGGATTCGCAGTCAGCCCTGGGATTGTGACTGGTGTTGCCAGTGTCGTCATGTCACCCGACGACTTTGACCAAATGCGACCAGACACGATACTGGTCTGCCCCCTGACAACCCCGGCATGGACCCAACTCTTCCCCTATGCCAGCGGCCTGGTCACCGACATTGGTAGTATCACCGCCCACGGCTCAATCGTGGCACGGGAGTACGGGATTCCAGCAGTTCTGGGCACCGGCAACGGTACCCGGCTCATTAAGGACGGTCAGATGATTGCGGTTGATGGCGATAAAGGTACTGTGACCATTATTGAGGAATGATCCAACATATATGCACGAACGCCGTCATTGGTGACCCAGCCCGGGTCCGTCTTTTCGGCGGCACGTATCTCACCGGATTCAACCAGGCTGAGCACCTGTTGCAACCGCTCTTCGATCTGCGGCACATCGCCACCGGTAAAGGCTAGTTCGATATCTTCCTGAATACTCACATGATGCTCCTTGATGTTCACTTTCGTGGTACTACCAAGACTGAAATGTACATCAAACGGGTCGTGAGAGGTATCGCTGTCAAACGCTATTCTGAGCCGGCATCCCACCAGGTATCAATAACGCGCACCAGGCCTACGGTCAGGTATTCATAAACAGCAATCGCATCATTAGGACGGCGGACGGTGTCCCAATACAGGAAGCGCTCCTCATCAGGTGTATTCAGGGGGATATTGTAAAACCCCCAGAGCAGCACACGGTCGAGCGCGCGGCAGGCAGTGGTCGCTATATCCATATTCGTTGTACCTTCCGCGAGTTCGATTAACGCATCGACCGCCGGGTTACTAATGCCCGCTAAATTGCCACCCATACCGAATTTCGCATGTGCAGAACCAAAGGAGCCTTCTAATCCCCCCATAGGCGGGTTCGAGAAATCATGACCCCGGTAATACATATCAAATCTGCGCTCGCGCTTGAATCTCATCGCCATCACAACATCCAACAATCGCAACCGGGCGTCGATACCGAGGACAGTCAGCGATTTTATATATGGCAGCACCAACCGTTTAGCCGAGCTTTCCGAGGTCGCAATCTCCATCCTGAAGTGTTCCCCGTCTTCATTCAGCAGTCTACCGTCGACAACCGTCCACCCAGCCTCTCTCAATAGTGCCTGTGCCCGGGCAAGCACCGCGCGATGTCCGTCCGCTTCGTTCGTTTCAGGTAGCAGAAAGGGTTCAGTGAACACACGCGCCGGGATCTGATCACGATAGGGTGTCAGCAGCGCCAACTCGTCTTCATCGGGTAATCCGGTCGCGGCGAGCTTTGATCCTGCAAAGTAACTGAGCGCACGCTCCTGTGAGTCATATCTAAACACGCGATTCTGCCACTCAAAATCAAAAGCCAGGGTCAGCGCCTCACGAACGCGGACGTCCTTAAACATTTCGCGTTCAAGATTGAAGGTCAGCACTCGGTCCGAACCGATGACCCGTTTTAAGGTGCGGGTATCTTTTTGTATCCGACCTTCTTCTAAGGCCGGAATATTGTACGACTCGTTCCAGTAACGAATATCAGATTCCGGATAGACATCCAGCAAGCCCTTACGAAAAGCCGCCCGAGCAACGGTCGAGTCCCGATACACGTCAAAGCGGAGTCTATCGAAGTTGTGACGCCCACGGTTGACCGGCAGATCACGGCCCCAGTAATCCTCTACACGCTCGTATATCACAAAGTTGCGGTCGGTCTCGGCGATCCGATAAGGACCACTACTGAGTGGTGGCTCCAGAGTGACTTTCCCGGGATCACGGTCAGCATAGTAGTGCGCCGGGCGGACCGGAAAAGTAGTCAGAGACATCAGGTTATTGTGCGTAAAGGCCTTGCGATGGTGGATCACCAGTTCTTGATCATTAACAATTTCGAAGGACTCGACCCACGACTTCATGTCGGCAAACGCACCGAGCGAGGTTGCTGCCAACACATCGTACGAGAAGCGTATATCGCGGGTCGTTACCGGCTCTCCATCATGCCAGCGCGCCATTTTGTGCAACCTGATATAGAGTGACTTTCCATCCTGCGACAGCGCAACACCGTCAGCCAACAATCCATACATGGCTGAGGGCTCATCCGTAGAGCGCAGGAACAGGCGATCAAATATCCGCTCCACGCCGCTGGCATTGGAAACTCCCGTACCCCAGGCACCCGAGAAATTCCGGATAGGCGAAGTTGTTGATTGCCTTAAAGTGCCACCCTTGGGCGCATCCGGGTTAACGTACTCGAAATGGGCAAAATCGGCGGGATACTTCAGTTCATGTAAGAGAGAAATCCCGTGCTGGTACGCCGGTTGCTCGGCAAGACAATTGGACGCCAACAGCAAGGCGCACACAACGAGACTGATCGAATATATGACGGGCCTCCATGTTGGGTAGATCAGCATTGGGTGTATGACGCTGCGTTCCTCGGAATCCTCATCACCATTGTAATTATTTGCCCGCCTCAACGACCAAACCAGAATTCACGAGCGTGGTGATGACCTGCACATCGCTTAAGTCCAGCTGATAATGCTGCGCCAGGGCCTTTGCCAAACCCAGTTGCAGTGATGAAATATCTGCATCTGACCACAGTGACGGCATTTGTAGATTCGCCATCACACTATATGGACTTCCATGCTGCTCACGGCTGGCAATTATATTGACGGTCATATGGGCAGGCGATGTGTCCGACTCCTGTGCCCAGAGCTCAATCAGGTTACTGCCCGAACTTTCCTGACACTCAGATTTGACGATGCAATTTGCCATTGGCATTGCTAAACAATATTCTATTGACGGTTTGTGCTTCATTTTAGCCTAGCTAGCTGTCATGCACGTACACTATTGGAATCGGTTCTCAGTCAGTATAAATGCATCATCTGCCCAGCTGCTGGTTAATCTAGTACCATGCCTCACAACTAACCTCAAAACAAACCTACGGAACATCACAATGAGTCAATTTAAACAAGGTCTGATCTGTCTGCTTCTGCTAACAGCGACTATTCAGGCTGGTGCCAAGGAAGAAAACCAGCGCTATACCGAGCGCTACCCCCTCGAAACAATCCAGGCGAATGGTATCGAGATTGCCTACAAGGTAATCGGTGAACCAACAGATACTCCCGTGCTCCTAGTGATGGGGCTGGGCGCATCACACAGACTCTGGGGTGATAATTTTGTAAAGGGAATCGTTGATGCCGGTTACCGTGTCGTTTTATTCGACAATCGCGACGTCGGTGAATCACAGCGCTTCCATGAACACGGACAACCCTGGCTGTGGTGGCAGTTTATTCGCGACGAGATCGGGTTCGGCGTTGGCGCAGCTTATTCGCTGGACGACATGGCCGATGACAGTGTGGCCTTGCTCGATGTTCTGAACATTGACGATGCACATATTGTGGGTGCTTCCATGGGTGGCATGATCGCTCAGATCATTGCAGCAAAATATCCGGCTCGAACCCGCAGCTTGATTTCAATCATGTCCTCCACTGGCGCACCCCACCTGCCAGCCCCTTCCAATGAATCCAGTGCAGGGCTCGAAAAAGTTGCATCCGGTGAAAGTGAACAGCAAGACTATTATGAGTCAATCGGTCTGCATCCCGATGCCATGCCACGCCATATTCTAGCGATTATGGACACGGGTGACCGCAGCGAAGCAGTCAAAACAATCAAGGCCCCAACACTGGTACTCCACGGTGCGGACGATACCCTGTTGTCGCCACCACATGGCGAGCACACTGCGGCGCTGATTGAAGGATCAAAGCTGGTCATTTTTCAAGGCATGGGTCACAACATGCCGGAGGAAATAGTGCCGGATTTATTGAAGAATATGATTGAGCACATGGAGGCAGCTATCAGATGAGCAGAAGTTACAATCTAATAGCCTTATCGTTACTGATGGGTTGCGGTAGTAATAGCGGGCAACCCGCAGTGACCGGTAGTGCTCAAGTGGTGACAGAGGCAGCGGACCCAGTCGTGATGGATACGGCATGCACTGAAATAAAACCAGGTTGGAATCTGTCCTTTGATTCCAGTTACATCGACAGCAACGATCAGTTGGCAGGCGGATCGGAGATCCTGCATCTCGTCAATCACAACGGCAGCCTTTATGCGGCTTCCGGATACTGGATGGACAGCAACAACATCTGGTACGGCGGAACGGATCATACAATTGGCTGGGCCCAAGTACTCAGACTCGACGAGCCGTATGGGCAATGGCAGGTCGATCATAATATGGGGAGGTTCCACCTGAGACCCGAGATCCTCAAAGAAATCACCTTTACCACCGATGGCAGTGGCGCAACCCTTGATGAGCCAGCGTCTTTACTGGTTGCCAGCGCATACTCTGTTTTCACTGGTGATGTTGTCGTTCATAGTTTCACGCGCATCGACTCGACAGGAGGTTGGGAAGAATCCGAGATATTCTCCGGGCCTCCACCTGGCGGAGAGAACTATTCTGTAAGGGGTGTCCATGTCCATAAGGACAGCGTTACCGGAATCGATCGGGTATTCGTGACCATCGGCACGCAGGGCATATTCTCAGGTGTTTACGATCCCGATGCGGCGGGCAAAATCCTTTGGGACACAGAACCAGAACTGGGCCCACTTGAAATACGCCCCTTGGCCGTTGTCGAAGCGAATGGTTCACTGTTTTTTTCGTCAGGAAAACATATCTACAAACGCAATGACGGCGAAACACCCACCTATACCATCGTCCATGACATGAGCGATCTGCAACTCGTAGTGTCTTCAGGGGTTGGTGGTATTCGCGGTCTTACACCTATACCTAATCCCAATGGTTTCGGCGATTCGTTGATATTTCTCTGGAGCCCCAACGGTAAATCTCAAGGTCAGATATTCCGCCTGGATCCGGACGGCAGTGACAGCTTTACGCGCCATGAAGAAACGGTTCTTGCGGACCTTATTGCGGACTACCTACCCGGCGCTCAGGCGATCTACGTACTAGGCGCCTACAATGATTTTATTTCAGTGTCAGATCCAACCACGGGCAGCGCAAAGCAAATGGTGGGTTTTGAAGCAGTTATTACGGGTGACCACCCCAAATGGGAGACCTTTTACAAGGGTGCCATGTACGCTATACGTGATGAGAATCAAAACTACACCGTCACCGAGGTCAATGGGCGGAGTGACACTGAAAAACCCGCGCTAGTGGCCCCGCGCGCCTATGCACTTTCGCCCTTCGAGCATTGCGACAACAAACAGGTCATTTTCTTTGGTGGCCACGATGCCAATCGTCGCCCATCCAAGGACATGGCCTGGATCTACAGCACAGCGCTCGATAATGCGCTTGATGTAATGTCACCCTAATTGATGGTTGCCCTATGAAAGTTGTCGCCGCAGGCGAATGTTGCCTTGATTATTACGATGGTGAGTCCGAACCACGGCTCGGTGGGATAACCTTCAACTTCGCCCTGCATGCTGCACAGGCTTTCCCAGATGCTGAGATTCATCTGCTCTCTACTGTTGGCGAAGATGCTCGAACTGCGTTCACGACCAAACTGGACGCTGCTGGCATCCGACATGACCTGACGCCTGCGGCAAAAACCCCCTTCATTGGTATCCGGCTCGATAACAATGGCGAGCGCTCTTTCCACAGTTACGATGACGGTGGGTTACTTGATTGGGAAGCATCTGAGTCACAGCGTCAAACGATCGAGCAGGCAGATCTTGTTGTGCTCACTCGCTACCAGGAGATCGCACCGCTCTTTCAACGGCTCGTGCGCTTACCCACTCAAGGCAAGCGTGTTGTGGACTTCGCTGACCTATCAGGCGCGTCAGTATCTGATATCAATACCATCGCCGCAGATCGAGACCTCGCGGATGTTTGTATCTTTGGTATTGCACCACATGAAATTGCACTACGTGAACATCTGCACACACTCGCGCATGCTCACGCGGGGATGTTCATCATGACGCTCGCAGATGAGGGGGCTGTTGCGATTAAACAAGGCGAGATCTACCAGCAACCGGCTTTTCCAGTTCCAGAGGTCGTAGACACGACCGGAGCGGGTGATTGCTTCGCAGCACATTTCCTAAGTCAGTGGTGCGCGTCGGATAGTATCGATGATGCGCTTGTTGCCGGCTGTTTAGCTGCCAGTCAAATCATTCAGCGCCGAGGGGCGAGTTAACCAGGCGATCAGCCCCGCGCGGCCCAGGACCATTCGTGCTTTCGCTCATTCTCGTTTAATTTTAACCTCTGGGTTATCTCAAACAGTACGCTGTGGTCATAGGATATCCTGCTCAACGACAGCGCTCCATCTGTAATCGTCGCATAGTGCGCGGTCTGATCCAGGTCGTCAGGTCTGCGATAGGAAACACTGCCGGGATTTGCCCACAGCAAATCGTCACTCAAGTGTCGAATTCCCTGACGATGGGTGTGACCGAACAACAGACGTGTAAAGGGCGCACCCTCAAATCGGGTCTGTCGAAACTCCTCGTACTGCTGAAGGCTTTTGATCTCACGGTACTTGTCATAGATGTGTGTTAACGCGTAATCGAACCCATCAGCTGAGAACGTCAATGTTGTAGGTAACTGTTCCAGATAAACAATGTCTGCTTCATCCAACAAACTGATGTTGTGGTCGACCCAGGCACGATCCTCAGTCGGTATGTTGTTCTCGGCAACGCCCTCGCGGTAGCGTTTACTCACCCAGGCATCGTGATTACCCTGAACAGACGACACCTTGTGCTCACGCATCCAGTCCAGAACTTCCTTGGGATAAGGTCCGTAATCAACCAGGTCGCCCACGGCGTAAATCTGATCGCTGTCCTTTTCTTGCGCCCAAATGGCTTCCAGTGCATGAATGTTGCTGTGGATATCAGAGAGGATCAGGACTTTCATGGGTTTGGCTGGGTTCCGAACAATGTGGAGCCTGATCCTAGTCTGAATGCAGGCAATATCGCAACAGGGTCAGCAAGATATCGCGGTTTTAAGGTTCACGATAAAGATCGAGTCAACCGTGTACCCTTGGATGTCAATGCGACCTAAAATCTTGGGGTATTTCGTGCCGGGACATACTGGTTTTAAATTGTAACTCATGCAGAATGCATCGTCTTCCTGCACAGTAAAAATCCAACATTAATAAGGAGTATTTCAATGCCCAAAGAACACGTGTCTCCTCTTGATACCCATGACGCTTCACTGGAAGTAGTCGGCGGCAAGGGGAAATCACTGGCAACGATGGCTTGCGCAGGCATGGACGTGCCTACCGGTTTCTACGTGACCACGTCGGCATACAGAGAGTACGTTGCAGACAATAACCTGCGGACCGCCATACTGGAGATGGTAAAACCCGAGATCAGCGGTCGAATATCATCGTTCGATTCCGCATCGACTGGCATTCAAACATTGTTCGATCAGGCTCGGCTGCGGGATGAAACCATTGCAGAGATTTGCAAAGCCTATACTGCACTTGAAGGTGATGACCCGGCGGTAGCAGTGCGCTCTTCTGCGAATGCAGAAGACCTGCCAGACATGTCCTTTGCCGGACAACAGGACACCTATCTCAACGTCCGCGGCGAAAAAGCCTTGATAGAAGCCATTCATAGTTGCTGGGCATCCCTTTGGACGCCGCGAGCCATTAACTATCGACATGAAATGGGTATCGAACAGGATGCCGTTGCAATGGCCGTGGTCGTGCAGATCATGGTACCGTCAGATGTGTCCGGCATTTTATTCACCGCTAACCCCGCAACGGGTGATCGCGCCGAGATGATCGTCAACGCCAGCTTCGGCCTCGGAGAAGCCGTGGTCGGTGGCTATGTTGCAGCCGATACATTTATTGTGGATCGCGATTCTCTTTCGTTGAAAGAAACCATGATCGGCGCAAAAGAACAAAAGATCGTCTCCGACAACGAACAAGGCACTCGGGTAGAAGACATTGCCGAAGGTGAACGTAATCGGTCGTCTCTTTCGGATGCCGAACTCAAGGCGTTGGCGACACTCGCCATTCAGGTCCAGGAACTCTTTGGCGGCATGCCGCTCGATATCGAATGGGCTATATACAACGACAAACTTTGGCTACTGCAAGCCCGGGCTATTACCAACCTGCCGCCACCCCCGCTCACTGACGTTCGTTGGGAACCTTCAGAACCAGGGTCTCTACTGATGCGAAATCAGGTTGTTGAATTTATGCCGGGCCCACTGTCATCACTGTTTGAGGAGTTGTATATACCGGCGGTCGATGAGGGCTTCGCCCTGCGGCGCGACTGGCTTGATGGCACCACCGATGGGCTCGCCCGGGCAGCAAAAGCCAGGCGACATGGTAATGAGACCGTCAATGGTTACGCCTATCGGTATTTCGGCCCGGCAAAACCTAAGAAACCAGCAGTTCCATTGCCAGCGCCGAAAGAAAAGCAAGTGTCGATACATGCACTCAGCTCGGTCTGCCACGAATGGCCGCGCCGCTGGCGCCACGACAAACTGCCGGTATACCTTGCCACGATTAGGCACTGGCATCAGCTTAAGGTCGACTCTGCAAGCGATGAGAAACTGCTTGATGGGATATGTAAACTGACCCGAGCAGATGGCCACTATTGGGAAGCAGCTAATAGCGTGCTTGCCGTGCCTCGATGGCAGGATCAGGCACTACAGAATTTTCTACAGAAACACGCGCCAGACGCCGGATTCACCAGTGGCATGTTGTTGGACGCTGTTGACTCAAAGACGATGCAGGCGCAGATGGATCTTTGGGCGATTGTGCGTCAGATTCAGTCGAACAATGCGCTCAACGAACTGGTCGTTGCCACACCAGCGCAAGGAATATTGGCGGCTCTGCAGGCACATGAGCAAGGTCACGAAGTCGTGAAAGCACTTAATCTCTATCTCGGGCGGTATGGGCATCAGATTTATTCTCTTGATTACGCGGAGCCTACGCCAACACAGGACCCGACCCCTGTTTTATCAGCGCTGAAAACTCAGGTACAGGATAAAGCCTACGACCCCATCGCACATCTGGCGCAAGTGAACACCAGGCGACGCGAAGCATTGCAAGCGATTACCCAGCATTTCACTGGCAAGCTGCGCTGGCAATTCAGGTGGCGGCTCTTCTGGGCACAGCGCTTCTATGCAAATCGAGATGAAGGTCAGTTCTATGTCGGGGCCGCATGGCCCGTGCTACAAAGGATGGCGCTTGAGCTTGGCCAGCGCCTGGTCAAGGTTGGTACCTTCAAGAATGCAGACGATGTCTACTACCTGAAGAGCAAAGAATTATTAGAGGCGATTGAGGCACGTAAGCAGGGTGAGTCGATCCCTGCACTACTTCAAAAAACCATCGAACGCAGGGAACTTCGAGAAGCCCGTAAGCGATTAACACCACCTGAGAAAATCTTGCCACCCTCGCCAGAAGATAAGACATCTGCAGCCAATGACAACACCTCGGCACAAGACAATATGAACCAGGGCACCGCAGTTAGCCCTGGCAAAATCACGGCAGAAATCAGTGTCATTCACAGTGCAGCCGACTTCGATCGGATGATTCCTAACAGCATTCTAGTGTGCCCGTTCACCACCCCTGCCTGGACACAGCTGTTCTCTCATGCCGTTGGACTGGTGACGGATATTGGCAGCATCACCTCGCACGGTTCTATTGTGGCGCGGGAATATGGTATTCCGGCTGTATTGGGGCTTGGTGACATCTCGAAGCGCCTGGTCAGTGGACAGGTCATTACCATTGATGGCGATGCTGGGACGGTCACCATCGAAGAAGGTTCAGCACAAGGTTTGGGGCTGGTGAAACCAGGCCCTGCCAAACCTGCAGCAATGAGAGAACCGCCAGCATTCGGTGCGCTAGATACACCGTTTCCATTTAAGATCTCGAAAGGAGAAAGGCTACTAGGATTGATTGCCCGACCGTTTAAGGCAGCCTTCTATCGAAGCATCGTTGCGGTGGTGTTTCTCATCAGTGGTCCCCGGCCAATGCTATAGCCTAAAAAAGCTTCGATTCATCGTTAGATTTCGATTAACAACAAAGGATACAGACATGGGAAAACTTGAACTGAAAGACAAAGTAGCCATCGTTACCGGAGGTGCCGGTGGTATTGGTACGTGTATCGTCCGGTCATTCAACGAAGCCGGTGCCAAGGTCATCATCGCCAGCCGTAATCAGGAGAATCTAGACAAACTGGCTGCCGAAATCAATTCGGCGGGCGGGCAAGCACTTGCCATCGCCACTGATGTCTGTGATCGCGCGCAGGTAGAGAACATGGTCAAGCAGGCAGTCGATAAGTTCGGTCGGGTCGATATTCTGGTTAACAATGCTGGCGGTGGCGCAGCCGCGAAGGCCGAAGACACGCTTGACGTATGGGACAGCCAAATTGCCTTGAACCTGACCAGCGTCGTGAACTGTTCAATGGCCGTTATCAAGGGAATGATCGCTCAAAAGAGCGGCAAGATTATCAACATTTCCTCAGTTGCCGGTGTTAGAAAGTCCCCTGGACTTGCGTCCTACGCCGCAGCGAAGGCTGCCGTCAACAGTCTCACCAAAAACTGGGCGTCTTCATGGGCACCCTACAACATCAACATCAATTGCGTTGCGCCAGGTTTGACCGCGACAGAAGGCATCAAGAAATGGCGGGCCTTACCCGATGAAAATGATGAACAGGGTAATCCGAAGCCGCCGCTGACCCTGCACCCCAAGCCCGAAGATACCGCAGAGCTGGTGCTTTTCCTCGCGGCGCCAGAATCGGACCGGATTACGGGCGAGACTATGTTGATCAGGCATTTCGCCGAGTTATAAAGAGAAATACGATCGGGTTGTAAACTAATCACCTGATCTAATGTGGTGTCGATGGTGCGCAGGTTCTGAAACGGCAGGCCATAGATCAAGTCAACGCTGATAGACTCAAAAGCATTCAGGCGTGCGGCCTGAATCACCTCTTCGGTTAGATCAAAGGGCTGTTTTCGATTGACGGCCTTTTGCACCTTGGGATCAAAATCCTGAATCCCCAGAGAAAGCCGGTTAAAGCCGGCCTGCCGGAGGTTAGCGACCCGGGCTGGATCAACAGTTCTGGGATCAATTTCAATACTGTATTCACCGTCGCTCGCAAAATCGAATTGTCGGCGCAGTTCTGCGCTTAGGCGGTTAATCTGATCATCGGTCAAATAGGTGGGCGTAACACCGCCGCAGTGCAGTTATCGCACTTCACGATCCCGATACAGCCGTGCATGCGCATCTATCTCTTAAACAGATAACCCAGGTAACGATCTGTAACGGTTTTATCTTTAGTGACAATTTTATTGCAGGCACAGTAGTAGCAAAGCGTAGTGCAGAATGGCAGATGCGTATAAAGCGAGATGGGCTCATCAACGCGTGCAAGGGCTGCACGCCGATAGTCTACATCTGACCCATCTTCAAATTGCAGGGCTGTCGCG
>JAQWMV010000227.1 GCA_029246605.1 Pseudomonadales bacterium
TTGCTCGCTGTTATTGTCCTGCACCATCTGTTGTAACAGAACAACATCCTGTAAACCGTAGATCATCCAGGCGTCCGCTGGCTCACCATCCCGACCGGCACGGCCGGTCTCTTGATAATAGGCCTCGATACTTTTGGGCAAATCCATATGCGCCACGAAGCGGACGTCCGGTTTATCGATACCCATGCCAAACGCGATCGTGGCCACAACAATAACGCCGTCCTCACGCAGGAAGCGATGCTGGTTGGAGGCTCGTTCTTCACTATTCATACCGGCGTGGTACGCGAGCGCTTCGAATCTCTGACTATTTAACCATGCCGCCGTCTGTTCAGTTTTTTTTCGCGACAAACAATACACTATGCCCGCCTGCCCGTGTCTTGTTTTCAGAAAGTTCAGGAGCTGGCGGCGCGGTTCTTTTTTATGCTGTAGCTGATAATAAATGTTGGGCCGATCAAACCCCTTTATAAATACTTTCCCCTGGGGTATCTGGAGCTTCTCTACAATCTCAGTACGAGTGAGTTCATTTGCCGTCGCCGTCAGTGCAATTAACGGGACCCTGGGGTACCGCTCCTTGAACAGACTGAGCAGCAAGTAGTCTGGCCGAAAATTGTGACCCCACTGCGAGACACAATGCGCTTCATCGATAGCAACCAGAGCGATCTCTAGCTCGGCGAGAAAACTCTGACAGTCCTCACTCTGCAGCCGTTCTGGCGCAAGATACAGCAGCTTCAGTGTTCCCTCTCGGGCGGACGCCATGATTGCTGCACGATCGCTTGAGGATTGGGTTGAATTCAAATAGCCAGCCGAGATTCCCAGTTGCTTCGCCGCCTGCACCTGATCTTCCATCAGTGCAATCAATGGAGAAATCACGATGGTTATCCCCGGCAAAAGCAGCGCCGGCAGCTGATAACAAAGTGATTTACCACCGCCGGTAGGCATCAGCACCAAGGCGTCATCACCGTTTAGAATGTGTGTGATGACCTCACTTTGGGGTGCCCGGAACTCCGTATAGCCAAAGGTCGACTGCAAAATTGATAGTGGCGATACCATGCTGGCTTCTCCTAAGTGACCCCGACTAGTTAGTCATCAATAGTAACAGGCGAAAACAGTGACACCATGAGTGATCACTGCAAAAGCTGTACGACAACGCTAATTACTGTTTGTGCAAGACCAATTGCGGACGGTACTCTGCCTTTATCAGCACCAAATCATTTACTTTTTTAGCGTAAGCTTTGACATCATCTTCACTGACCGAATCGATGTACGCTAGATAGTCATCCGGTACTGGGGCGGTCTTGTTCTGAATCAGGCTTTCATGCAGTGCTGCCAACATATACCCCGGTCGATCCAACGCATCATTGAAATTTCGCGTGTGCATTTTCTGCACAGTGTTTATCTCCTCGCTCTGCACGTCCTCGCTCATCTCTCGCATAATTCTGATCACCCGACTTTCGATCTCACGAATATTTGCCGGGTCCGCAACATACGAAACACCAACCTGGCCATGCGGCGATGTGGGAAACTTTGGTGATGCCACCCTGGCGCTGATTAAGTACACCAGGGCCTGTTCCTCTCTAATTTCTTTGAATAAGCGTTGATTGAGCAGATTTACATAGGTACTGCGCACGTAGTTCATGCGATCGTCGAAACCCGGCGCTGGTTCGATAAAAAATAGCGTACCTTCACTACGCTCGTCTGGATTTGCATTGCGCCTGATCTCTGCACCTTTAATTGCATAGGTATAATCGATCTTCCCAGCGACACGAGGTTCGCCCGTGGGCAAGGAGCCAACATACTGTAGTATCAGAGGCTCGATCTCCTGCCAATCCAAAGGCCCAGAGACGGTAAGATAGGTGCCGCCTGCATGGGCAAACAGCGCATCAACAGACGTCTGAACCCACTCTGCTGTTATGCCATTTAGAAGATCAGGACGAATATTGCTGCTGTTTAATTTCCTACCCGGCGAAAGCACGTCGCCCAGATCCGCCATATATTGAAATCGTGGTGATGCTATGCTGCCGGTAATGCTGGTACGACTCTTGGCGATAACTGTATCGAAGATATCCTGATCTACGCGCGCTTCCGTGAACATGATATGCAGTGCACGCAGGGCAAACTCCATTTCTTCCGGCGTCGTTCGTACCATCATCCCATGCTCTGTCTGACCGACAAACATGGATATGTTAGTGCGATGCAAGCGAAAATAATTACTAATGGCCGTTCCCTTTACCCCCCGCAACCCGCTCGACATTATCACTTCAAGAATCATCGAGGCACTTAGAACATCATATTCATCCAACAACGTTAGACCGCCAGCGCCCCGCATACTAATCCTGACCGGCGCATTCTCCTGCGGGTCTTTCTTAAACAGCACGTGCACATTGTTCGATAACACCAGATGATATGCATCAATAGGTTCGTGATACGACGATTGAATGACCTTACCGGGAGTCATTCCTTCCAAGACAAAGACTTCATCCAGAGAATCAATCTCTGAATCTACAGCAGCAACCAATTCCTCGTCCTCCAGGTCAGATAGCCCTGCGAGTACTGCTTTAAAATCTTCGAGACTGGCTGCAAACTTTTCACCTTCAGGAACACCCATCACCAGTGCCGTCCGCTTGGGTAAAAATCGAGCTCTTAGAGAAGCGTTGATCTCCTCTGTTGCGATTTCCTCCAGCAATACTCGGCCTGCAGCAGCAACCACCTCGGTGTTTTGGGGTTCATAGCCATAGTGCATTGAAGCCAGCCATTGATTCGCAATACCGCTGTTTGACACCCGTAACTCCTGCTCTTCATTTCGATCAAAGCTTTTACCGACCAGTTGCTTTGCCAGCGTTATCTCCTGTGCAGTGAAACCATTCACCAATGCTGCTGAAACAATGTCCACAACCTCCGAGAAGGCCTGAAGTTCATAGTCATCTTCAACTCTGAAATTAATGCTGTCAGTTTCAAAATCCATTTGCTGCCGTGAGAAGCTTGCTCTTAACCCAGTCACATAGCCTTTTTCGTTTTGATAGTCAGATAGTCGATTCCTAAGTATCGCGGCACCCAGATTTTCCGTCAGCCTGTCTTTTAGGCCTGACATTACCCATGTCGGTTCACTATCTCTGAATAGCGTCAGCCCAACAGTACGAACTTCAAGGGTAGGGTCTATCACGAATGTCGCGGTTTCACCTGTTGGCGAACTCACTCGTCGAATATCTGGATTAGGTGATTTCGGTTTTCTTAGTTTGCCAAAATATTTTCGTACCGACTTTTCGATTTTCGCGGGTTCAATATCGCCAACCACTACAACGATCATCCGGTCGGGGCGATACCACTCACGGTAGAAGGCATGCAAGTCATCTCGGCCTGCGGCAGACAACGATTCCCGGGTGCCAATAGGTAAGTGCTGAATGAGTTCATGATCTTCGCCCAGATACTCAATGCGACTTCTCTTTCCGGCCTCAGACAGTCGTCCCTGCAATTCTTCGGCGAGTACAATATCCCTTTCTGCTTCTACATCCCGCTCCCTAAAGAGCGGATCTCCTACCCGGGTGGCCAGAATCTTTACTGCCGTTGGCATGTTTTTATCAGGGTCTTCCGGAATCAGTAACGAGTACACCGTACGATCAAGAAAAGTCAGCCCCTGCTGACCATGAAAACTGCTCGCTACCCCGATCTTCTCGAAGAACTTTTTGGTCTTTTTCGCCGATTGACCGCGGCTACCTCTGAAAAGCACATGCTCAATAAAGTGTGCATAGCCGGCCTGATCTTTCGACTCGTATAGCGATCCGGTCTGTACCAGAACCATGATGTAGGCTTTATCTTCGTTATCGCCATAGGATCTGTGTTCAATGGCATAACGCACACCATTATTCAACTGACCAGTCAGCCCCCCGCGCGACGGTAGCGGTTGATCGCGGGGCCAGACGGCCGCGTCAAAGGCGAGGGCATTGCACGTCAGGATGCTGCCAATCAGAACGATGAGTATTCGCATAAGGCTCTTGTTGTGTGAGTTCATAGGCAATGAGTTATCACTCTGGCGTCGGTGGTTCATCGGTCTCTTGTCCGAAGGTCATCATATGGCCTTCCGGATCAAGCATTTCGAATTCTTTCAGACCGTAGAAGCGCACCATAAGTTCACTGGTCTCATAGCCCTTGTCACGCACCCGAGCCTGAAGACCAACAACATCCTTCAGATAGTAATAGTAGGTGCTTTGGGTGAACCGTCCATCCGTTAGCTCAGCCCGGGGAATATAGGAAGGACGGGCCAACATGATAGTCGCTGGGCCATTTTGTAGTGCGGCCCAACCGCTGGTGCCGATGTTGTCCATGCGGCCATTGACAGTAAAGCCCAATACGTCGGTATAAAAAGTGATTGCGGTCTGCACACCTTTACACATTAACATCGGTGTCAGGCCATCCATGTCGGTTACTGACATCATTTGCTCTCCCCGGAAATCTTCCCTTCGGTATTGAATCTCAAACATCATACAATAGCGCTACCACATGCAAGGATATACATTCGGGAGCACGAAATTGTCAGTTCTACTGTTTGAAAAAAATGACGGTATCGCGACACTAACGTTTAATCGTCCAGAAAAAAGAAACGCGTTGTCTCTGGAGTTACGGACGCTATTCCAGGAAGCCATCCACGACATTCGCGATGATCCTGATATCGGTGTGGTGATCTTAACGGGCGTGGGCAAGGCATTTACTGCTGGCATGGACTTAAAGGAAATGGCGGACCCGGATTTTAAAGAAGACCGAAACATCATGGACCCGGCAAAACTGGTGAGATCCCTAAAGCAACCCGTCATTGCCGCCGTCAATGGACTTGCGGTCACCGGTGGAATAGAGATTTCAGTCTCCTGTGACATCATCCTTGCGACCACCGAAACGCAATTTGCTGATACACACGCGCAGGTTGGGATCGTGCCGGCCTGGGGGTTATCACAGCGCTTGTCCCGTACGATTGGTATTTTTCGCGCTAAAGAGTTGTCGCTAACCGGTAACTACATTTCAGCCCAGCAAGCCTATGACTGGGGATTGGTCAATCGGGTGGTGTCCTCGGAGGAACTTATGCCTACCGCGATCTCGCTCGCTAAGGACATGCTGTCCTGCGTACCGGCGGCGATGTTTCAATACAAGCGCATGATCGATGGCGGTTACGATCTAACGCTCGAAGAGGGGATGGAATTTGAACTTGAGATGAGTCGACAGCATCAGTCACCCTCCGCTGACGATGTCGCCAAACGCCGGTCGCATGTACAAAACCGTGGTAAGGATCAGTCCGACTAGCGGCCCTTAAACTCTGGTGTGCGCTTTTCCAAAAAAGCGCTGATGCCTTCTTTCTTGTCCTCGGTTTGTATCAGCGCACCCTGAGCAAATTTTTCCATGGCAAGGGCTGCGGCAACACTACCTTCCATGCCCTGATGCACCATGGCTTTCATAAATTGCGGTACGAACGGGGCGAAGCCAGCCAGATGTGCCGCCATTCGAACGACCTCAGGTAGCAGTTCTTCAGGCTCCACCATGCGAGTGACAAGGCCAATGTGTAGTGCCCGCGCCGCATCGATGGGATCTCCCATCATCATCATTTCAAGGGCCCAACCACGACCGACAAGTCTTGGCAGTCTGGCAGTCGCACCACCGCCGGGAATGATACCGAGTTTGCCCTCGGGTGTTGCGAATCGACTCTTCGGTGTACACACACGTAGATCGCAACCCAGTGCAATCTCTAGTCCACCGCCCATGCAAATTCCATCAATGGCCGCTATGGTCGGTTTTGGCGTCTCCTCCAGCTGTCTCGCGAGGCCTTGGACAATGGGCTCCAGGCCTTTACGCAGATCACGATCTGCCACTTCATTGAGATCCGAGCCTGAAGCAAATGCGCGACCACCAGCACCGGTGATTGCAATAGCACGCACGGTTTCATCATTGGCAGCCAGCGTGACAGCAGTCTGTAATTCATCCAGGGTCTTAAGGGAAATGACGTTATGTTTATAGGCACGATTGATGGTAATGAGTGCCAGGGGCGCGCTCACTTCATAGAGGATACAGGTAAAAGTTTTCTCACTCATGGTCTGCCCTAATCATCGCGGGCTGGCGAGTATACATTCCTTGCAACTCACTGACTAACTGAGGGAATATGACGTAACTAAAACTATCTGGCCGACACTGTGCAGACAGATGTTATCGATTCACTCATTAACGAGGTTTTCCAGACCCTGGACTCACCTCACATGCCCGATACGCCTGACCTCGATGCATTGTTTTCGTCGTTACAAACACCCATAGACAATAGTGCCGAAACCGAATCCATGATCTGGCACGTCTGGTGTTCCCATGAGCAACCTGATGCGCAGACCGCGATGAATGACATCATGAAGGCATTTGATGACGGGAAGATCATCCAGGCAGATGAAGCGCTCGCGGAGCTGATCTCACGCTGGCCCACCTGGGCTGAAGCGTGGAACAAGCGAGCTACCTTACGTTTCGTTCAGGAGCGCGATGTTGAAAGCCTGCAGGATGTCGTCAAGACGCTTGCCCTCGAACCCAGACATTTTGGCGCCTTAGGGGGCTTCGGTCAGATATGTTTACGACTCGGTGAACCGCACTGGGCACTGCTCGGATTTAAAAAAGCCATTGAGATCAATCCAAACATGGCAAGAACCATGGGCGACGTCATCACCGACCTTGAGCAGTATGTCGCACGCGCCACCCATTAATAGCTTGCAGGTTAGTACGAATAATGAGGAAATGACGTCTTTGAATCATAGAGAACCTATATGAAACTTTACGATAGTAAAATGGCCCCAAACCCGCGCCGTGTCAGAATTTTTATGGCCGAAAAAGGTATCTCCTGCGAGACGGTTCAAGTAGACATCATGTCCGGTGAAAACCTGTCAGAGGAATTTCTATCAATCAACCCGCGGGGTGTATTGCCGACACTGGTTCTTGATGACGGTACTGTGCTTGACGAAACTGTTGCCATTAGCCGCTACTTAGAAGAAACCCAACCTGAGCCGGCATTAATGGGGCAAGACGCGGTGTCCAAAGCCAAAATCGAAGGCCGACAGCGCCATATGGAATTCGATGGCCTTATCGGGGCCGCCGATGCTTTTCGTAATTCATTTCCGGGGTTTTCCGCCCGCGGACTTGCCGGTAATATGGGTGAGGTTGCGGCAATCCCTGATCTTGCCGCTCGTGGCAAACAGGTCGTGGCACTGTTCTATACAAATCTAAATGATTATCTATCCAGCCATGAATATGTAGCAGGTGACGAGTTTTCCATCGCTGATATCACCGCCCTCTGTACCGTGGACTTTGCAGCAGGTGCTTCTCGACTACCCATACCTGATGACTGTGAACATCTTAAGCGCTGGCACGCTCAGGTTTCTGCGCGAGATAGCGCCGCGGCGTAACTAATAAATGTCGCAGCTTGAACTATCGCTGCAGCTAAATTTGGCGCTAAGGATTAATATTGTTGTTACTTATCAGTGATTTAAGATCGTTATCGAGAAATAGCATACATACCTTATAATAGCTCGTCCTTTATCCAGTAATGGACGCGCATGGCAACTTCCGTGCCCAAACCTGTCGTCGGCGGCGGCATGAAAAAAGTTCTCTACACGCTGGCGAAAGTTCGCGACATGGGTGTAGAGAAAGCAACGAAGGCTTTGGTCAGTAAAAATACCTGCAAGGCGTGCGGCCTGGGTATGGGCGGTCAATTTGGTGGCATGACTAACGAGTTGGGCGAATTTCCCTCGGTGTGCAACAAAAGCGTGCAGGCCCAATCAACCGATATTCAGCCGCCTATCCCCGACGAAATTTTTTCCCACAATATTGCAGACTTAAAGGAACTGAGCGAAAAAGAGCTCGCTACACTCGGTCGCCTGAACACACCGCTCTACAAACACCAGGGTTCAGGCCGATTCAAACCTATAGCCTGGCGTACCGCACTGTTTATGGCCAGTGAACGATTCAAGAAAACGGATCCCAATCGATCCTTCTTTTACAGTTCCGGTCGATCATCAAACGAGGCAGGATTTCTTCTGCAACTTTTTGCCAGGCTGTTTGGCACCAACAACATCAACAATTGCTCTTATTATTGTCACCAGGCAACTAGTGTCGCGTTGGGCGCGACCGTTGGCACCGGTACCGCAACTGTGGAACTCGAAGATCTCTCCAAATGTGACCTGATCTTCATCATCGGCGCAAATCCAGCCTCGAATCACCCGCGATTGATTCACCAACTCAAAGCCTGCCGTGACCGGGGTGGTCATGTCGTCGTGATTAATCCCGCAAAAGAACCGGGCCTTGTGAAATTCGCTGTACCAAAAAGTCCAAGGTCCCTAATTGCCGGTGGCACGCTGATCGCATCTGACTATCTGCAACCCAATATCGGCACCGATCGAGTGCTGCTGCAAGCAATTGCCAAAGCCGTGGCAGAGTCCGGCCACATGGCGCAGCACTACATCGACAACTATACCGAAGAGTTTGCGGCCTACGAGCAGCAGATCAATTCGCTGAGCTGGCAGCAGATTGAAAATATTACCGGCGTATCCACGGACGATATCAAGGGGGTGGCCAAACGTTATGCTGCTTCAGAGCGCACGGTATTTGCCTGGGGTATGGGTCTGACACACCACCTACATGGCGTCGACAATGTTGAAGAGGTCGTTAACCTCTCTTTGATCCGAGGTATGGTTGGCAAACCTGCGGCAGGATTGCTGCCGCTTCGTGGTCATAGCAACGTACAGGGAATCGGCACCATCGGCGTACGGCCAGTATTGCAAGCGGAAGTCATGGCACGTATGGAGTCGTTATTTGGCGTAACACTGCCCACCAGTAATGGGCTGGACACCATGGGAGCGATGCAAGCTGCTGTCCGCTCAGAAATAGATCTTGCGCTTCTGATGGGTGGTAATCTTTACGCCTCTAATCCGAATTCAGCTTGGGCTGAGAAAGCCCTTTCTAAAATCAGCACTAAAGTTTTTCTAACAACTACACTAAACCAGGGTCACCTATATGGTTCAGATGACACCGAAGTACTGGTACTGCCAGTAACCGCCAGGGATGAAGAGTGGCAGCCGACAACTCAGGAATCGATGTTCAATTTTGTACGCCTGTCCGATGGGGGTATTAACCGGCTGTCTAATGTCCGGCCGGAATCCTGGATATTAAGTGAACTGGCAAACCTGGTACTGGGTAAATCCAATATTGATTTCAAACACTTTCAATCACACCGACACATCCGTGATGCCATCGCAAAAATCATTCCCGGTATGGAAGAACTCGCCAGCATCGATGTTGCCAAACGAGAATTTCACGTTAACCAGCGCGCTCTACACACGCCAGAATTTAAAACTGAATCTGGTAAAGCGCACTTTAAAACCAGCGCGATAGATAGCACAGAAATTCAGACCAGGCCCTATCGTCTTACCACAGTACGCAGTGAGGGGCAGTTCAACTCCATCATTTATGAAGACGAAGATGTCTATCGCCAAACGACCGATCGCTGGTGCATCATGATGTGCCCTGGTGACATTAAAGCCCTCGGAAATGTTTCAGAAGTGACCATACAATCAGATCAGGGAGAGATGGCCAACGTGTCTGTCGTGCCATTCGATTTACCCCCCGGAAATTGTATGTGCTACTACCCCGAAGCGAATGTGTTGACCGGTACAGCGGTTGACCCACGCAGCAAAACGCCCGGTTTTAAGTCAACTGCGGTCACCCTAGTTCCTGTGGTATATTCCTAAAAAACTTCCACGGTAAATCAATAATGCTTAACGCTGTTCAACTTGGAAAAATCAGTGGCCTGCGGGTTTCTGAACTAGGGCTTGGTACCATGAACTTTGGCAAACCAGGCCAGGGGCATCAGGGAGACTGGACCCTGGGTATTGATGAAGCCCGACCCATTTTTAAAGCGGCGATCGACCATGGGCTTTTCTATTTTGACTGTGCCGACGTCTACGGTGTCGGCGCCTGTGAAGAAGTCGTTGGTAGTCTGCTCAAGGAATTACTACCACGCAGCGAATACGTCCTGACAACCAAGGTTGCCAATCCCATGGGCCGTGGTGCGAACATGGGCGGACTTTCTCGTAAGCACATTATGGAAGGGGTCGACGCTAGTCTAAAAAGATTGGGGCATGACTACGTAGATCAGCTCGTTATCCATCGTCACCCGCACGGCATAAGAAATCAGGTAGAAGTGCCAATCGAAGAGACCATGGAAGCACTGCATGATGTCGTCAAGGCAGGCAAGGCCCTCTATCTTGGTGGATCCTCAATGTTTGCCTGGCAGTTCACCGAATTGCAGATGACCGCTGAGGCAAACGGCTGGACCAAATTCGTCTCCATGCAGAATCACTACAATCTCATCTATCGTGAAGAAGAGCGCGAGATGAATCCCTATTGTCATCAGAGCGGTGTCGCTATCACCCCCTGGTCACCTCTGGCTCGAGGTATTCTGGCGGGTGCCTATCAGGGCGGATTCGATAAAGGCTCAACCAATCGCTCACAGGGCAACGACCGCAAACGTACCGCAAATCTGTATCGCGGAGAAATGGATTTCGCCATCGCCGATCGTGTGATTGAAGTCGCTGAAAAATATGGCAAGAAACCGGCACAGATAGCCATTGCCTGGATGCTCGGAAAACCAGAGATCACTGCCCCTATCGTTGGGGTCTCGAAGATTTCGCAGCTTGATGATCTCGTCGCCGCGGCCGGGATTACAATCGAAGACGATGACGTCACGTACCTAGAAGAACTCTATAAACCAGTCGTCAATCTACTGTCGATAGGTAATTCCTAAGATCGGAATTCCATAGCGGCGTCTGTGATGGCGCCGTAGCCGAGACTCGCCAGATCTAGAAAATAGTTTTGGTGTAGTTTCCAGGGTTTTTTAGATCCTTGCTTTGGAAAAGTGGCAACGGACCGTTGCACGTAACCCGAAGTGAAGTCGAGTATGGGTTCTGGTTGCACTGAGGCGTCATTGGGTCTTGGGCAACATGATTTATAGTGGTGACGCCTCATATAGTTAAGCAATCGGCAGACATACCCAGAGGTCAGGTCAGCCTTCAACGTCCAGGATGCATTGGTGTAGCCCATCACAAACGCGAGATTCGGCACGTTGCCTAACATCATGCCTTTGTATGTCATGGCATTTGCCAGATCCAACGCTTCACCATCCACGCTGACCTCAATATTGCCGAGTACCTGCAGGTTAAGGCCGGTGGCCGTCACAATAAGATCAGCAGCAAGCTCCTCGCCCGAGGCACACAGAACCCCGTTTTCGGTAAACCGGGAAATTTCGTCGGTGACTACTGATACCTTGCCGTTACGAATGGCTTTAAATAGATCTGCATCGGGTACCAGACAGACCCGTTGGTCCCAGGGGTTGTAACTCGGCGTGAAGTGTTTCTTAACATCGTAGCTCTTGCCCAGTTGCTCACGTATGCCCTGTATGATCCATTGTTTGATTTTTTCTGGGCGTTTGCGGGATAGGGTAAAGAAGACTAATCCGAATATCACATTCTTCCAACGGGTTAATGTGTACGCGACTTTGCTCGAAAATATACTGCGTAATTTTTTCGCCAGCGCATCTTCACCCGGCATGGAGACTACATAGGTAGGGGAGCGCTGTAGCATGGTGACGTGACTGGCGCTATGCGACATCTCTGGCACCAGGGTCATCGCGGTTGCGCCACTGCCAATAACCAGCACCTGCTGGTCTTTATAGTCGAGCGCTTCGGGCCAATGTTGGGGATGTACTATCTGGCCCTTGAAATCTTCCTCGCCTGTAAAGGCTGGCCGGTAGGGTTCTTCATAGTTGTAGTAACCGCTACACACCAATAGGAAATCGCAACTGAATGTTATTATGCTATCACTGGTCTCGGCAGTGACTTCCCAGCAGGACCCATTCCAATTGGTTTTCGTCACACGATGATCAAAACGAATGTGCTCATCGATATGATTCTCTGCGGAGGTTTCGCGAATGTAGTTAAGTATGGATGGGCCGTCCGCGATAGACCGGTCGCTGGTCCAAGGTTTGAATGAATAGCCCAGGGTAAAAATATCTGAGTCAGAGCGAATACCCGGATAGCGAAACAGATCCCAGGTGCCACCACTGGCAGCGCGCGCTTCCAGAATCACAAAGTTGCGGTCTGGGCACTTATTTTTTAGATGACAGGCAGCATCAATGCCACTTAAGCCTGCACCGACGATCAGAACATCAATGTGTTCACTCAAGATCCTGTCCAAATACGACGGAGATACCATTTAAATCAATGACGCTGAATTCCCGAACATCGTAGGGCTGATCAGCGATATCCCGCTCTATCACGACGCTACGCGACTTGAGTTCTGCATAGTACGCGTCAACATCAACGACCCATTGGAAAATCGCCATACCCGCTACTTCTACCGGGCCCTGACTGAAGTGGATCGCCGCGTTGTCGCGCCATACGATGCTGTATCCTTCCATCGCAAAGTCGAAATTAAAACCCAGTTTGTCGCGGTAGAACTCTGCACTAGCCTGCGGGTCCTTAACATGTAGTACCGGGGCGCCCTGAATAAATTGCTTCGGGTTGTCGCTGGGTCGGTCAGGCACGTTAAAAGACCAGGCGACCGAGACTTTCTGCAACACAGCAGGGTTTTTCCTGACCCTGAACTTCAACCATTAGCTCAGTCATGATTTCCACCATGCCACCTTTAATCTCAACTCGCTTCAAGGTGCCCGTGGTTCTGATCTTCGCACCCACAGGTACCGGGGACGGGAATCTTACCTTATCAAAACCATAGTTGATGGTTAGCTTCTGACCTTCCAGTTTTGGTCCTTCGTTTGACGCCGCAGCTGCTTTCGGCAGGTGACCCATAATTGATAATGTTAGTTGACCATGGGCAATGGGCGTACCAAAAGGTCCTGCGTTCGCTTTCTCAACGTCAACATGGATCCACTGTTGATCCATGGTGACATCGGCAAAATCGTTAATGCGTTCCTGGGAAATTTCAAACCATTCACTCTGTGAGGTTTGTTCGCCGATACGTGAAGCCATGACCTCATAGGCTGCTTGTAGTGCTTCGTCTGACATCGAGGGAGTCCTTTTTTGCTGGTTAAACAGGCCGGCAACTCTACCACAAATCTGACTTATCTTGCGATGGCTCGCTCAGCGGCATAGATATCCTGCAGGATGTCCCGCCATTACTGATATCGCGATTGCAAAGTCCCGGACAGATGAATCATCGTCCCTTCAAGGCTCGTTACCGTCGGTGTCACCTCCACATCAAAAGCATCAGTCATTTTTCGCAGCGCATCTTCGTTCAATCTGGATTCTTTGTAGGTGCTAAAGGACTGCTTCGCCGCCGTCCAACTACGACGTCGTCGTTCTTGGACACCTAATAAAGCGTTCCCAAGGACCAGTTCATGACTGTATTTACGCCATTGAGCATAGGTCTGATGAATCTCGTGGTAAAACAGCGTATAAGCTTCATCAACGGTATCGGTAAAGCCGTACTCAGATTCCCGAATACGCTCCGAACGTGCAAATATCGCATCATCTCGTGCTGGCAAACCAATCAACTGAAGATGACCGGCGGCATCTCTTAAAAAATATTCCGAAAATGCATCCCGGGACAAACTGGCGGCATAGCGCAATGTGGCCGTGTCGAACACACTCTCCAAGTCAGCTACCGAAAGGCTACTACGCGCCTCATTGATATCGTTTACTACACTACTATAGAGATCATAAAAGGGGTCCTTTCTAATGCCGGGCTTTTCTTCATAGGGTTCAAACGCGTAGTCAGTGTATGTATTGCTGAACCATTGTCTGCCGGTCGCATCTTTCACCTGTACGTGCAGGGACATTGCCACACCATCTGATTTGATTATTTTGCCTGCTACTAAAACCTCCGCAGAGAGATCATCTGCGGGTAATACCCTGACGGCGCCCCAGCCGCCAGCCTCAATCAGCGCACCTTTCAATACCACTGGCATATAACGCACTTCGGCATGCCTGATGGGCATCAGAACAGCGTCTACGACCCCGGGATCAAACTCTTTGATAGAAATATTAAGCGCCGGCCCCGCATAGGGACTTAGCTGCAATGGCACATCAAGTGGAACTCTAAGAGGAGGAGGCTCCGGCGCGCTGGCACAGCCGACTAGCAAAACGAACGCACCTAGCCGAAATAGGCTCACTGATCAGGTGCCCCAACGTACAGGTTTTTAACGTCGCCACCTTGAATTCACAATCGTACTGTTCGTCACCGGGGACAAATGGCGTATAAACACGATTTAGCGTAAATGGAATACGGTCATAGTAAACCGAGGTCGCCAGGTTCACACGATCAACGCCCCTGCTCAACGTATGCCGTACGTTTGGCCCCTCTGGTAGCTTTAGATCAAAGATCAACTGATCGCCGTACCAGACACAACCTCCCTGGCCAAAGGGGCTATCTACCACCGGCGCGTGAGAAAACTCACAGGTCAGTGCATAGTCATCCGCGCGCGCTATGGTGATGCGTTCCGGATCCTGGCGGATAGTCAGCACGTCGGCTCTGGAAATTTCTTCCGTGAATCTACCAATAGCGACGATGCCCTGAGATAAATTTCCGGCGCGTAGATGGTCTAGTGCAGCACTTCTATACCGACTGTCTTCAGACGGTCTGGCACGCTCTTCTGCAGCCAGGGCCTCCATATATTGCCAGCGGATCTTTTCATCCGCCTGATCGCTCAGTCGATAGTCCATTTCCCAGGAACCAGAAAAATCTGGTCGTTTTACAATTTGTAATTCTTCAATGGCATCGACAGTCTCTGGCTGACTAGTGCAGCCAGCAAGTACGCCCAATACGATGCCTAGTACCGATATTTTCAACGCTGCAATTTTTCCATGGCAATACACCTCGTATCTACCAGCACCCACTCCCGCTCCGATTGGACATGTTGCAATACGCAGTCTGAATTCCGCAAGAACAGCTTGAATTGATCAGGAAACTCAGTTTCTCTGCTGTTAATTAGGACACCTGACGGAGTACGGTGACGTGAACGCTCAATAATCAGTAAGTTATCCTTCGTGAGTGCACCGGGCGATAACATTACATGATCAACCGACAGTGCTTCACTCACTACCCGCTGTAACACGGCGCGACTCTGATCGTTGCTGTTTACAATGACCGCTGGTGCACTGGCACAGGCTGTCACTAACAGCGGTAACAACATCAGACGTCTCATGGTGTAATCGTCATGTTACGCAACCACTCATGTTTCAGCACCTGCCCTTCCGGGTGGCCAATGACGCTTAAGCGTCGTGCGCTCACAGCCCGCTCTGGACAAACACCGTTCTCCCGATATGACAACGCGGTGGCAAGTTTTGCCTCCTCCGGATCACCCAGGGCATGAAAGAGGTCATCGGTGACATTACAGCCTGGCAATGCCGTGCCCGAGGGCTCGGTTACATCCGATGATGGTGAAAACCCGTCGGAATAGTCGCCAAAGCCCTTGGCATTCACACTACGGAACTGAATAGTGAAATAACTGGTACCGCAATTATCGAGCGCATAAAAACCATAGGGTTTGCCGCAGGTATTACTGCCAATCTGAATCACTTCAATATCAATACCGTTCAGACCGTTAATAATTGCCTCGCTAGCGGAACAGGTGCCACCACTGGTCAACACAAACACCCGGGGAAGTTCCAGCGTCGGCAAAGCAGTGCCTGCAGTCGCAGAGAATCCTCTCGCGGTGGTACGAAATAATGTTGGTGTCAGTAGTCGGCCGGTCACCGGATCAAAATTCAGATGCTTATCATTAAACTGGAGTTCATCAAAGACTAATCCTTCTGTTGCAGAACCCGCGATCATATATGCAGCTTCATTGGCGATATCCAGAAACCCGCCGCCGTTATAACGTAAGTCTAAGACCAGATCAGATACCTCTGCTTCTTTTAGCTCATTCACCGCATCGATCAATAGTTGT
This sequence comes from Pseudomonadales bacterium, assembly GCA_029246605.1. Classification (GTDB taxonomy): domain Bacteria; phylum Pseudomonadota; class Gammaproteobacteria; order Pseudomonadales; family Azotimanducaceae; genus UBA7455. The sequence goes on from JAQWMV010000227.1 coordinate 15,968, forward strand.
TCGGACGTTGCGATGTGATCGTTGAACAGGATGTAACCGACTTTGCCGGACTCGGTATCAATGGTTGCCACGTTTTGCACAGGGGTCGACATGATCTCCCGACTAGTCATTGTGACTAACCTTGTCTCTGATGCATTGAGGTCCCGGACTAGAAACTCATGAGTCGCGTCCAGTTCAATCGGAAACAGGCCTGCATTCAGAACATCGATATTGGCCGACCCTGATGCATTAACCAAATCAACACCATCAACCTCAAGAATCTCCGTGCCACGGGCAAGATTAACGCTCGTTGCTGGTGTGTCAGGTTCCGTATAGGCAACAATCGCCCTGCGCGGTGGGGTTGAGGAAACTATTGATATCTCCATTCCATATCCGGCGGAAACGCCTGAACCCGACAACTGTTTCCAGGCTTCAGTCTCAAAGGTAAAATGGAACCGATCCTTCCTGTTACCTGCCGGGGTTACCGCGAAGGTTTTCATCAGGTCAAAATAGTCCAGGGTATTGTCTATGGTGCCTGGATCAACATCCTCGATCTCGTCATACCACAGGTAGGTATCATTGCTCATCGAGCGCAACCAATTATTCTCGTCAGTGACAGTCCCAACGATATCTGGAAAGCCACCTTCCCGCGGACTAGCGCACATCGCAGCAAACGTCTCCATGGATTTAAACACACCCGGTTCCCAGGCAGAGCCGTCAGCGGGATCAGCAGGATCAGAGCCGTCATCCACCATCGGGTCCTCTACAATATTGGCTATCGGCGGCGTTGGTCCGCTGCCACTACCCCCGCTACCGCCACCGCAGGCAGTAAGCATGACACAGCCAAAAGCCAACACCAGCTTCATGCCAAAAGCGTAACCGTTTTCTTGCCGCCTTCGCGCCATCAACTTACCCTTACAATAGCCTCATTGGATATAGTACTGCTGGTAAGCCAGCGGGTTCATATCTTAGTATAACAAGGTCCACGACCCTGAAGATCGGTATTATCGAGGCAACAATGAAACAGCTTTATTTTGTACGACACGGTCAAACCCTATGGAACGCGATCCACCGGATGCAGGGCCAGTTAAATTCAGACCTCAGTAAACTGGGTCGGTCACAGGCAAACATCAATGGAGAATTGCTCGCGAAACATGGCATTGAGGCACTAATTTCATCACCCCTCGGCCGTACCACGCAAACAGCCGAGATCATCAACAAGCACCTGAACCTGTCTATCCGCTTCGATGAACGTATCAAAGAATGGGATTGTGGTGACTGGAGCGGTCATCTATTTGATGAGATACGAAAGAAATGGCCGAAAGAGTGGCAGGAGTTTGAAACTGACCGTTTTCACTACCGTGGTCCAAACTGTGAAAACATGCCCGATATGATAGCGCGAACCCAACCATTTCTGAGCGAACTAACCCAACACACAGCCACTAACATCGCAATTGTGTCGCATGGCCTGATCGGAAAAATCATGGTTTCTATGCTCCTCAAGCTAGACGCGCAACAAACGCTCGAATTTGGCCAATCCAATGATGTCATTCTTAGAGTGACTATCGATAACGACCAGGCAACGGCTACGCACTTTATCAATGGTAAAGGCCCATTCGAAGGCCACCAATCGAAATAGCCTTCGACCTAAACTCGATTTGCAACATGCCATCTCGCCTGTATGATGGCCACCTTTTTGAAAGCCCTCCTAAAAATATCAGGTCTCTTTATTAGATGAGAATATTTCTCTTACTTTTATTTTCAAGTGTCGCCATCGCAGACCCCTTCGCATTAAAACACGAGGGCAATCTGATGCGCTTACATGGCAACTACGCGGGTGCCCAACAGGTTTATGAGCAACTGGTAACAAAGTATCCTGAAGATGCAATCGGCTATGTGTTCAACCTGAACACCATGTTGACACTGCTGACCTGGGACAGAACTCAGACACGGTTCGATGAGCAGATCAGGCAAGATGCTGCGTCAACTTTCGATATCTGCGAACGTACCATCGCTAACGAAGTTAGTAACTATCTCGCCTACTATTATTGTGGACAGGCACATATGACTATGTCCTATCTTTCCGCAATCCGCGGCGAGTACTATCAGTCTGGGCGACACGCAAATCTCGCCATCAAACAACTGGAAAGAACACTCAAACTAAACGAGAACCTGGTGGATGCGAAAATGCATCTTGGCATCGCCTATTACCACGCCGATAACCTACCGCCGTTCCTAAAGGCGTTATCCTGGTTCCTCTGGTTTATACCCACTGGCAATGCAGATAAGAGCCTGCCCTATCTCGAAGACACCACAAAGAATGGTTATTTCTTTAAGGATGCCGCCAAGTTCCTGTATGCAGATCTACTCATCATGGAAGGCGATCAACAAAAGGCGTCAGACTTGCTGGAAGGGTTGTCTAAAACCTACCCCGGTAATTCACGAGTGCAATTACGATATATATCGTTATTGCTGGAGCAGGCATTATTCGAAGAAACGATTTCCTTCGGCGAACAGTTCCTTAGAGAACAGCATCAAGACATCGACAAGGATCTGGTTCGACTGTGGATCACACGGGCACATCTGGCCCTCGATGCCGTTGATAAAGCCAAAAACACCTTCAGCACAATCAACCAAAAAATCGAACAAAGCGGTGATTTACCCCCCTGGGGCCGGCACTGGCTACTGCTGACACGCGGCCAGATTGTTGATCTCGACAATCACCGGGCCGACGCGGTACAAAACTACCAGCGAATTATTGACGAAGGTCCTTACGTCAATCCTGAGATTCTCGCTGCGGCCCGACAGGGTATTGAAAGCCCTTTCCGTCAGTAATCACACCACCGGGTACCTAGCGCGCACATCCTAGATCGTTATACTCGGGAGCCCCCGGAACATCTCAAAGTATGCAGGACAAAACCCACTCTCAACCTGGCCCGCACGAAATCGATTCATAATCGCAGCGACACTCAATTTATCTGATGTCATTCTTACACCGGCATCAATAGCAGTATCAAAGACCATAACACGTGACGTGGCAGCACCTTTATTTTCTCTGAGGCTCCACAATATTTCCTCACCGTCGCGCCCAAATCCGGGGTGGCTCTGCCACGCAAATTTCGCCCAATAGGACATCATTGTCGCGGACAACAAATCATACTCATCCTGCAAGGAAGGCGTGAAAAGCAGACGGCCTGGATTCGGAAAATTGCCAAAGATGCTATTCGCTTCGATCTAACGGGCGAACGCACTGACAATGAGTTCGAAGTCAGTACCTATACCATTACTGATAAGCACGGTTTGTCGCGAAAAGCCTATAACGCCAAAATAAACATCTACCGGGAAAACTCTGCACCGATATTTCTTGAATTTCAGGATAGCGAACTAGATCATCACAGTTAAGACAGGATCATCTCATCGTAGGATTTCCGTGTTTCCTGAAACCTTTCGAACGGAAATTTTATGGGAACGCCCTCGATCGCAGCGAGCAACATCATTAAATGTGCTTCAAACCCGGCCACAGACCTCGCAACAACCTCATCGCTGGGTACGGTTAATGTCAGCGTCAAATTGGTCTGTGCTCCATCGGCAGTCAGTTCAAATCGCAGCGGCCGTGTCGGCTCGCCAGGGCTGCTCCACGAATATTCAATTAGACGGCCTTCTGAATAGGCACTGACCTTACTATCGATAACGATGCCGCTATCTCCAAAGTCGAGTTTCGCTACGCCACCCAGTTCGAGTTCAATGGTTCCCGGTGCAAGCCAATTAACAAGGTTCGCCGAATCTGTAAGCATCGTCCAAACACTGGCCATGTCATGATCGAACACCCGG
>JAQWMV010000067.1 GCA_029246605.1 Pseudomonadales bacterium
TCAGCTGATCCGCTTCCCGATACCAACACTTCTGCGAAATCACTAACCAGACGTTCTGCTTTGTACGTGCCTGCGCCGGAAATATTGACACTTTGAACGCCGGAGCCAGCCAGATCTACAGAAAACCTATCAGCAGTGAAATTATCCATAATCAGCTGTCCAGCTCCCATCACTGCAACACTGAAAATATCGTTATCTAGATCTGGAATAGTTACTTTTCCAGACCCAGTAACATAAACCTTTCGCACATCCTTCATGGGCAATTGATAGGAAATGATTTCCTAATGAACTGCGCTGCCATCAACGACACACTGCTGGAAACAGAACTTTTTGGCCACGAAGCAGGAGCATTCACGGGGCGGCTAAACTTCACCGCGGTAGATTCGAACGTGCAGATCAGGGATCAATATTCCTTGATGAACTCGCCCACACTTCACCTCTAGTACAGGAAAAACTATTACGCATCATAGAATATGGCGAGCACGAACGAGTCGTGGGCAACAAAACACTCACAACAGATATGCGACTAATTTGTGCAACCAATGCAGACCTCCCATCCCTAGCCCGTAAAGGTGAGTTTCGAGAAGACCTGTTGGACCGACTGGCGTTTGACGTAATCACCCTACCGCCATTGCGTTCTCGTCGGGAGGACATCCCACTCTTGGCTGAGCATTTCGCAGTCAATATGGCTATTGACCTCGAACCAGAATATTTTCCTGGTTTTAGTGACGCCACCCGTAAGGTTCTACGCAGCTATCACTGGCCAGGTAACATTCGAGAACTCAAAAACGTCGTTGAGCCTAGCGTCTATCGTTCCCAGGAATCTGGCGCCGAGGTAGACCTTATTTCTATCGATCCTTTTGAGTCTGAATTTCGACCGGCGGCCGCGAGTGAAGTAGTGACCATCCCCTCAACTGAAAACCAGGATGAAGTCACCAAAGTGGTCGCACCAGTACCCGGCATTTACCAGTTTCCCATCGACTTTAAACAAAGCGTACAGGATTACGAAATGGGTTTAATCAAAAATGCGCTGGCAAGTTCACAATTCAACCAGAAAAAAACCGCGTAAGCACTGGGTGTCACCTACCATCAGCTGCGTGGCTATCTAAAGAAGTTCGACTTGTTGGATAACGATTAACCCAAGAACTACTCGCCAGTAAATTTAGGCGCACGTTTCTCCAGCATCGCAGCCACCGCTTCCTGATGATCCTTAGTTTGGTGAACAAGAGCCTGCAACGATGCTGACATCTCCAGCAGTGCAGCCAGCGTAGAACTCGAGCCCTCTTTCAACAACTTCTTGGTCATACGCAATGCGGTTGGAGGATTTACAGCAATCCTCGCAGCAAGTTCCTTAGCCGCGGTCATTAAGTCATCCGGTGCTACGACACTAGAAACGATGCCCCATGCAAGCGCTTTCTCGGCGTTAACAGTCTCCCCGGTAAAAGCCATTTCATTCGCTCTTGAGTGACCAACGACCCTTGGTAGAAACCAGGCACCACCATCACCGGGTATCAATCCTACTTTAACGAAGCTCTCTGCAAAAATGGCCTTTTCCGATGCAATTCGCATATTGCACATCATGGTAAGATCACAGCCCGCCCCAATCGCAGCACCATTGACCGCAGCAATGACAGGCACTTCGAGATCGTAAACTGCCATCGGTATACGTTGAATACCGTTTCGATACCCATCCCGAAGATCCGGCGCCGAACCGCCAAACATGCCTTTCTTGTCGTGCATATCCTTGATGTTGCCACCAGAACTAAAAGCACTGCCAGCACCCGTGATGATTGCCACACGAACACTCGGGTCTGCATTGATTCGAGCACAGGCATCAACGATACCGTCAACCATCTCATCTTCAGAGATCGCGTTGCGGGTTTCATGGCGATTTAACGTTAATGTAACAATGTGACCATGCTGCTCGTATAAGACGGGATCTGACATAAGACTTCCTGCTTCTTGTCTATGGAAAGATCGAGACGTTACCACAAGCTTTTTGCTGGTGATAGCATTCGACGTTTTGTGGGTGCAGCCTGCCTTTAGTATCGGTAACATGCACAACCCGACTATCGCCAGAGGATTCAACAATGTCGACAAAAACTCGAGAGGTTCAACTTCTAACTGTCCCGAAGGGTAAGCCCAGGCCTGAGGATTTCACGATCAAAGAATCGATCTTGAGTGATCCAGGCAAAGATGAAGTTCTTATACAAAATATCTATATGTCAGTTGACCCCTATATGCGTGGACGAATGCGTATGGGCGCTGGCGCCCTCGGAGGCGGTGCCGTGGGTAAAGTTATTGCATCTGAAAACAGCCATTATTCAGTCGGTAATTACGTTCTCAATCAGGGGAGTTGGCATGAACACATACTCTCTGACGGCCAGGGTTTAGAGAAAATAGATGCAACGCTGGCACCTATTTCTGCATATCTCGGTGTTATGGGTATGCCTGGCCTAACGGCCTATGGCGGCCTTCTAGTGACAGGAGAATACAAGGCAGGAGAATCTGTTTTTGTCTCGGCAGCATCGGGCGCGGTAGGCAGTGTCGTTGCTCAAATCGCCAAGATAAAAGGCGGGAAAACCATTGGTAGCGCCGGCAGTGATGAAAAAGTAAATCAACTGATCGAAGAGTTTGGGTTCGATCACGCCTTTAATTACAAAACTGCAGACCCCCTGATGGAGCTGCAAAAAGGTTTGCCCGATGGCATTGATGTGTACTTCGAGAATGTCGGCGGCATACAACTGGAAGCAGCGCTTACTCATATACGTCCCTATGGACGCATTCCCATCTGCGGCATGATCGCACACTACAATGATGACCAGGGATCCATAACACCAGGGCCGAGGAATCTCTCTGAAACCATCTACAAATTCATCTCACTCAAAGGTTTCGTGGTCAGTGCGTTCGAAGGGATGAAAGGAGAGTTTCGCCAG
>JAQWMV010000237.1 GCA_029246605.1 Pseudomonadales bacterium
TTGAGTTCGTTGATGATGTCATCGTTTAGGGTTAGTCCCTCCCGCAACACAACAAACAAAATGACGCGGGTATCATCTTCCCAGTCCTGTCCGACCACAATGCTATAGATCACAGCATCTACCTTTTCTACCTGACGATAGATTTCAGCGGTGCCAATGCGGACGCCGCCGGGATTTAATACCGCATCGCTACGACCGTGAATAATGATCCCGCCATGTTCTGTGATTTCACCGTAGTCACCCTGGGCCCAGATGTTAGAGAAGCTGTCGAAATAAGCGCTGATAAACTTTGCATCGCCCGCATCATTCCAAAATCCAATAGGTGCTGAAGGAAAAGGTACGGTGCAAACCAGTTCGCCTTTTTCCTCACGTATGGGTTGACCGGCTTCGTCCCAAAAATCTACGGCCATGCCGAGACCGAGACATTGAATCTCTCCGCGGTAGACCGGGAGCATGGGATTGCCGAGTATAAAGCAGGAAATAATATCGGTACCGCCGCAGATCGACGACAGGCACACATCGTGTTTGAAGTCCCTATAGATGTAATCAAAACTTTCCTGGCTGAGTGGGGAACCAGTTGAAAGGAGCGTCTTAAGTGATGACAGGCTGTGGGACAGACTGGGTTTGACACCCGCTTTGTCCAATGATGAAACAAATTTGGCGCTGGTACCGAATACCGTGATGCCCTCATTGTCGATGGCATCGAGCAGTAGGCCGCCTTCGTTGGCAAACGGCGAGCCGTCGTACAGGACAATGGTTGCGCCGGAGGCTAAGCCAGATACCAGCCAGTTCCACATCATCCATCCGCAGGTGGTGTAGTAAAAAAGCACATCATCCGGAGTGATGTCGACATGTAGTCGGTGCTCTTTTACATGTTGAACCAGGGTGCCGCCGGCGCCATGAACGATGCACTTAGGCACGCCCGTTGTCCCCGAGGAGTACATGATGTAAGCCGGATGATCAAAAGGCAGTTGTTCAAATTCAAGTGGGCTAACGTCTTTATCGGTTGCGAATTGATTCCATAGAACAGCATCCTGTACCGTGCCAAATTCGGGATTCTGATCGACCAGGGGGACGACGACGACTTTTTCGATGCCCTCGATCTGTCGTTGAATGGATTCGACTTTCTCAAGGCAGTTAATCGTTTTCCCGTTGTAGTAATAGACATCGGCAGTGAACAGAATACGAGGTGAGATCTGTCCAAAACGGTCGCAGACACCGTTTATACCAAAGTCCGGTGAGCAGGATGACCAAATTGCTCCAATGCTAGTGGTCGCCAGCATGGCAACGACAGTTTCGATAACGTTGGGCATGAACCCGGCGATTCGATCGCCTGGTTTGATGCCATAGTGACGCATCGCACTAACCATTTTTTCAACTTCGATAAAGAGTTCTGCGTAGCTGATTGATCGCCTGTCGCCATTCTCAAGAATCCCAACGATCGCTATTCGGTCATCGCGGAATCGCAGAAGGTTTTCTGCGAAGTTAAGCCGGCTGCCTGTAAACCACTTGGCACCTGGAAATTTATCCTCGTCGATCAGCACTTCCTCGTAGGTTACAGAGGCCTGTATATCGCAAAACGACCAGATGGCTTTCCAAAACTGTGCGGGATAGTTAACTGACCACTGGTGCAGGTCGCGGTAGCTATCCAGCGTGAGGTTGAAATCTTTTTCTACGGTATTCAGGAACTGTGTCATTTGACTGTTCGCTACACGGTCCGCAGAAGGGATCCATAATGGTTCGTCGGTCATTCCAAGTGCTCTTGTTTGCTGCTGCTTTGAAGGTTTGATTATAGCGCGAGCAAACAACCTGAGTGCTACTTCTGGGTTATTATTAAGCGCAAATGCGTAGGAGCGACAGATGCAAGCAATAGTATGTAAGGAATTTGGTGAGCTTTCAGTGCTGGCGCACGGAGAACTTGCGGAACCAGTGCCGGGTCCCGGTCAGGTGAAGATTGAGGTGCATTCATCGGGGATGAATTTCCCCGATACGTTGATGATTGCCGGGAAATATCAAGCAAAGCCACCGTTCCCGTTCGCACCGGGTATGGAAAGTGCCGGTCTCGTGGTGGCGTTGGGTGAGGGCGTACAAGGACTTAATGTAGGTGACAGGGTCATGGCGCATCTCTCCTGGGGTGGCTGCGCTGAGTTTGCCATCGCCGAAGCCCATAAAACCTTGCGTATACCCGATTCGATGTCGTTTGATGAAGCGGCGGGTTTTATGGTTACGTACGGCACCACGTATCACGCCCTGGTTGATCGTGCGCTTATACAAGCCGGTGAGGTGCTGCTGGTACACGGCGCGGCAGGTGGGGTGGGGTTAAATGCCGTAGAGTTGGGAAAACTCCTGGGTGCCATGGTGATTGCTACCGTGGGCTCAGATGAAAAAATTGATATCGTGAAACAGTATGGTGCCGATCACGTTATTAACTACATAAAGCAAGACTTTCGCGAAGTGGTCAAGGAGTTGACCGGCGGTGAGGGTGCAGATGTCATCTATGATCCCGTCGGCGGTGATGTCTGTGATCAGTCCATGCGTTGTATCAACTGGAATGGCCGATTGCTGATTATTGGTTTTGCAGGGGGGCGGATTCAGGACATTAAGGCCAATATGCTATTACTTAAAGGCTGTTCCGCGGTCGGTGTAATGTGGGGGGGCTTTGCCGGAAGATCCGTAGCGGAAAACCACGCCAACTTTGCAAAAATGTTCGAGTGGTATGAGGCGGGGAAAATAAAGCCCCATATCGGCGATCGTTTTCCGTTGGCTGAAACAAGAGAGGCGCTGGAGTTCATTTTATCCCGCAAGTCGACGGGCAAAGTCATCGTGACAATTAAGGAATAGTAGTGATGAAAATTAGCGTCACACTCAGGAACATGGGTATCCAAAGTACGCCCGAGATGATGAAGTCGTGCGCTGAATGTGCAGAGCAGTTAGGATTTGAATCGATCTGGATAACGGACCATATTGCAATTCCACCCGATGATTCTGAGGGGAGTGGTGGACGTTATACAGACCCTCTGACAACACTCGCCTGGATCGCAGGATTTACGACGACCCTTAATCTGGGTGTTGGTGTATTGATCCTGCCCTATCGACCGGCGTTACCAACAGCAAAACAAATTGCAACTATTCAGGAACTCTCCAACGATCGATTGCTTCTCGGTGCTGGTGTTGGGTGGATGGAGCCTGAGTTTAGAGCGCTGGGTATTGACCGACGACAGAGAGGCAAGATAACGGATAACACCCTGGCTTTTTTCAAGGATTATTTTGACAACGAAGTTGTTACAGAGCATGGCCAACCGTTAATCGTGAACCCTCGACCACCAATGCCCGAAACCTATATCGGCGGCAGTGCACCGCACGCTTTGCAACGCGCGTTGAAATTTGGCCATGGTTGGATGCCCATGGCACGAAACGTGGATAAGTTAGCGGAGGGTATCAAACAGTTCTCCCAGATGGCGGAAGCTGCGGGTACGCTGCGCGGACCGGTGACGGTCATGACGGGTTTGCCGCTGGATGAATCAGGAAAAGCCCGTGAGATGATTACTGCGTTCAGTGCTCTCGAAATAGAACGTCTGGTGTGTTCCATTCAATATAACACAGAGGATGATTACAGACAGGCGCTGACCAAATTAGCCAGCATCGTAAGCCGGGATCAGGGTGTTATCTAGTTAGTCCTGCTCCATCGACCATGTCTTGCTGGTCTCCCGAGACAGTTCCCATTCAGAGAGGGATTCGTCTACTTCGTGGTACTGAATAGTGCGTTTGATTTCAGAAGTTTCAATGCTAGGTTCTCTCTCGGCAGTAGACATAATAAATCCTCTGTTTGAATAAACGGCAATTTAGCAGGGTAACTAAGAAACGATTAAGGAATAATTAGCAACTAATATATTCCATTATGGAATTGGTTGACGTGCACTTGAAGTAAGATTGGCCGCTTTTGCGGGCAATTTGTCTAAGGTATGGTAGAAGCTCTTGCAGCTAGGGGATTCCACGATGAGCTATGATCTATTGATCAAGAACGGGACGGTTATCGACGGTTCAGGAGCACCACGCTATCGGGGTGATGTGGCGATTACCGATCGCAAGATTGTCCGAATCGGTCGCATCAATGAAAAGGCAAAACAAACTATCGACGCCGAGGGCCATATCGTTGCCCCCGGCTTTGTCGATGGTCACACGCATATGGATGCCCAGATTTTCTGGGACCCCATTGGTTCCTGTTCCTGCTACCACGGTGTGACCTCCGTGGTCATGGGAAACTGTGGCTTCACCCTGGCTCCCTGTCGCGCTTCTGAGGCAGATCTGGTATTTCGTAATCTAGAGCGTGCGGAAGACATCGCACGAGAAGCCATGCTGGCCGGGATCAACTGGCGCTGGGAATCTTTTCCGGAATATCTTGATGAACTAGACAGTCTGCCGAAAGGCATTAACTATTCAGCTTATCTGGGACACTCTGCCCTGCGTACCTACGTGATGGGTGCCCGCGCTTTTGAGGAAGAAGCGACGGAGGATGAAATCGAACGTATGTGCCAGTTGACCCGTGAGGCGCTGCACGCGGGAGCAATTGGATTTACGACATCTCGCTCAGTTAATCATGAAACCTCAGATCACAAACCCGTTGCTAGCCGCGTTGCGAACTGGCAGGAGGTTAGGCGCATCGTAAACACGATGGGCGACGCTGGTGCCGGCATTTTCGAGATTGCGGGCGAGGACCATGGGCATGACCCGAAACGTGTGCGCGAATACCACGAGCGGCTGAAATCACTGGCCATTGAATCGGGTGTTCCGATCACCTGGGGCATGTTCGCCAATAAGGAAGCGCCTGAGATCTGGCGTAGCTATATGGACCTGTTGGATGAAGTAGCGGAAGCGGGTGGACGTATGTTTGCACAGGTACACTCTCGATCTTTAAATGTAATTTTCAGCTTCGAAGCACATACGCCTTTCGATGGCTGGGACGTGTGGCGCGATATACGAAAACTGCCGCTCGAAGAACAGCACGCCAGCCTGGCGGACCCGGAATTTCGGGCGCGACTCGTCGCTGCCGCCAGTGGACCCAGTGAGCGTCATAAACGTGGCGGTAGAACTATCATGCCTCCAGACTGGGACTTTGTATTCCACATGACGGATGCGTCTGCACCGGGGCGATCCCTGGCTGACCTGGCCCAGGAAAAAGGCCTGCCTCCCGTCGACATGATGATTGAGCTGGCGCTGGAGAGTGACTTAAAGGCAATGTTCCGTATGCCAATCAATAACCACGATGAAAACGACGTGATAGAGATGATGAAGCATCCTCGTTCAGTTGTGACCTTCTCGGATTCCGGAGCACACGTCTCACAGATTATGGATAGCTCGCTGCAAACCAATATCTTCAGTCAGTGGGTTCGTGACAGACAGGCCCTGACGCTGGAAGAGGCAGTCCGCCTCGTGACCTTCGATACCGCATCCCAATGGGGGCTGCACGACCGCGGGTTGCTCAGGGTCGGTATGGCAGGCGATCTTGCTATCTTCGATCCAGACACAATTGCGCCAAACATGCCCGAGGTAGTTCACGACCTTCCCGCAGGTGCAACGCGTCTCAAACAGACGGCTCGAGGATTCCTCGCAACCGTCGTGAACGGCGAAATCCTACTGCAGAACAATGAGCATACAGGTGCAACACCGGGCCAGCTGATGAGAAGCCCACTGGCACACTAGAATGGCACAAACGTGCCCTGGGGTTTTGACACTCACGAAAAAAAGGGTCAGGTTGAATTTTGGCAAAGGTCTGGAGACGAAGTTTGTTGATCAGATGTCAGGAACAAGTAAGAATCCAGGGCATTCATACAAAAGCCAGCGCCATGTGTTATGATGCGCCACTTAATTTTATTGGTAGACGTTCAGTCAGGGCATCTGTTAATTAGGTTCCGTCGCGCGTACAAGATCCTTAACAACGACAAGTTTATGACCAGTCGGGCCACGCAAGTCTAGAAGTTTTTACAAACAGAATTATTGAGTCGTAAAAAAGCCCAATCGGTGCTTTTTCTTTCTATGCAATGTACGGGAAACCGTATGCTTTGACATGTGATTGCTCAGTATATTGGGAGTACTACATGTTATCCGTTCCAATTTTCACCACGCAGTCCGTGAAGAACGACGTGCTGTCGGGGATTACCGTTTCTCTGGCATTGGTCCCTGAAGCCGTCGCATTTGCGTTTGTTGCATCGGTAGACCCTATGGTTGGCCTTTATGCAGCCTTTATCGTTGGGCTTATTACCGCGGTAATGGGTGGTCGACCGGGCATGATTTCGGGCGCGACCGGCGCGATGGCCGTAGTTATGGTATCTCTGGTAGTAGAACACGGCGTGCAGTATCTGTTCGCCGCGATACTTTTTACTGGTGTCATTCAGATTGGCGCGGGTGTCTTTCGTCTTGGAAAATTTATTCGTATGGTGCCTCATCCGGTCATGATTGGGTTCGTGAATGGGCTGGCTATCGTTATTTTCCTGGCGCAGTTGGGGCAATTTCAGGCGCCAGATGCTGATGGCAATATGACGTGGCTTGTTGGTGAGCAGATGTATTTGATGATGGGGCTTGTACTGCTGACCATGGCAATAATATTTTTCCTGCCCAAGCTCACCACAGCGGTACCAGCATCGCTGGTTGCCATCGTATCTGTTACCGGTTTAGTCATCGGGATGGATCTTGAGACGAGAACCGTGGTCGATTTTGTGCGCGGTATGAGTGGTGATCCGGCGGCTACGCTAGCAGGCAGTTTACCGACATTTGCATTTCCCGATGTGCCGCTGACACTGGAAACGTTGCGCATCATTTTACCGTATTCAATCATTCTGGCAGCGATTGGTCTTATTGAATCCTTATTAACGTTGACCGTCATAGATGAAATGACCAATACTCGCGGCCGGGGTAACCAGGAGTGTGTCGGGCAGGGCCTAGCAAACATGACGTGTTCAGTATTTGGGGCGATGGGCGGTTGTGCCATGATTGGTCAATCGATGATCAACATTAATTCTGGCGGGCGTGGTCGTTTATCGGGTATCACCGCAGCACTGACGTTGTTGGCATTTATCCTGTTTGCATCCACCTATATTGAAATGATTCCGCTGGCGGCGCTGGTTGGCGTGATGTTCATGGTGGTAATTGGCACATTTGAGTGGACAACGTTTAAACTGGCGAGAAAAGTACCGAAAAGTGACTTCATCGCAATTCTGCTGGTAACCGCTGTAACCGTAGCATTTGATTTGGCGGTTGCGGTTTTTGTCGGGGTGATATATTGCGCGTTGGTGTTTGCCTGGCATCACGCCAAACACATCGAAGCTCGAATCCAGGAGCATGATGGCCATAAAATCTACCACCTGAATGGTCCGATCTTTTTCAGTTCAGTGTCCAATTTTCTGGAACTGTTTCATGTAGAGGATGATCCCGATGACGTGATTATTGACTTCGTGGATGCGCGCGTCGCAGATCATTCGGCTATTGAAGCTATTGAAACCCTCGCAGACCGATATCATCGAGAAGGTAAGGTACTGCATTTGCGTCACTTAAGTCCTGAGTGTATTAAGTTGCTGCACAATGCCGGCAGCCTGGTTGAAGTCAATGTGTTTGAAGATCCAACTTACAAAGTTGCATCTGACAAATTGGGGTAGACTTGTTTCGCGACCAGACGTAATCTGAGACTAAGTATGCCAGAGTAACCCAATGCCCACCTATATGTCACTTCGTCCTTACCCTTCATATAAAGATCTGGCGGAATCTTCTGCGCGTCTCGACGCTACGGTGGTGCCCCTGGGAATTGTGAAGCGAATGTTGACCTATGTCTTTGCAGTGCCGGGGCAGGGGATTGTTGCAGCATCCTGTTATGAAGCCCCCGATGTGAGTGCGATGTCAGAGATGGCAAAGGTGGCAGGTTTACCTGAAGGTATGGTTCGCACCATATTACTTGATCGTCAGGAAGGTGCTGGTGTTCATGGTCCCAAGTCACATCGAACCTACGTGGTAAATCGTGGCAAGGTCTGCAGTCAGGAGGATCTTGAGAAAATATCAGAACGGTCTCTGGCTGCCGAAGACCAGCTGACTGATGAGCTGAAGCGTATGGAAACTTGGATGTACGACGATGACGATCAGGTAGGTATGCTGTCGATCTATCAGTCGAAGAGCACAAAAGCTATTCGCCACCATGCCGAGCTTGCTGACCTGCCGATAGTGGATGTTTTCGAAGCGCGTATCGCATCCTGATCCGAAGGAAATAGACACCATACCCCATTGCCTGCGCGGTCTCGGGTACGCGGCGTGTCAATCTTGGATGGACTAATGATTGAGTGGAATGACGCAGTTGATAGTAATGGCCTCACCACACGGGAGTTCCGTATTACGGGTGATGATGTCCGGGACGTTACTGGTGCCGTGTGGCTTCCGGCGGAATCATCTGAAACAGATACGCTGATGTGTTTTGGTCATGGAGCCTCCGGTAATCGCTAC
>JAQWMV010000239.1 GCA_029246605.1 Pseudomonadales bacterium
GAAGAGGGTATTAACTTCCCCATTGGTTATTTGTTTAGAGAAGGCCAGCGCAATGACACACTATTTGAGATTCTACGGGCCAACGTACGTGACCCGAGGTCGGCGGAAGGTGATCTCTATTCACTGACCGCCTGTAACCAGGCGGGTGCTGATCGTCTGTTGCATACTTTGGATGAGTTCCATCTGGACGACCTCTCCACTGTTGGCCAGATGATCATCGATAATTCCCGCGATGCAATGTTGGCGGTGATTCGCAAGCTGCCTCAGGGTACCTGGCAAAACAGTATGTGGGTCGATGGCTATGATGAAGCAATTGAACTTAGGTGTGCGCTAACGATTGCAGACGATGGTATCAGCGTGGACTGGCAGGGAACCTCAGCAATGATTGATCGGGGTATTAATGTACCGCTAACCTATGCCCAGGCGTCTACCTCCTTCGGTGTGCGCTGTGTCATTGGTAATGACGTGCCCAACAATGCGGGTTCTCTGAGTGTGGTAGGAGTAACGGCACCCGCTGGCTCAATCTTGAATGCCACCCGGCCTGCCGCAGTATCAGCACGCCATGCTATTGGCCAGATGCTGCCCGATGTGGTCCTCGGCTGCCTAGATGAACCTCTCAATGGTCAGGTACCCACAGAGGGCGCCGCCTGCCTCTTTGGGCCTGTTTTCTTGGGTGGCCGTGGGTTAATCCCCGGTAGTCAGGGAGAGCCCTTTGTGATGAATGCGTTTTATACCGGGGGTACCGGTGCCCGACCAACGAAAGATGGCCTTTCCTGCACGGCATTCCCATCCGGTGTCAGAAGTACGCCGGTTGAGATAACAGAAAATGCGGCGCCGCTGATTATCTGGCGCAAGGAGTTTAGAGCCAATTCCGGTGGCAATGGCGAATTTCGTGGTGGTCATGGTCAGATTATGGAGTTTGCTCATGCCGACGCTGAGGCGTTTGCCGTTTCGAAGATGTTTGACCGTATTAATCATGCCCCCCGCGGGCGGCATGGTGGTGAGAACGGTGCAGTTGCCAGGGTTTACATCAAAGAGGGTGGCACGCTTAAAGGTATGGGAAGAGAAACGATACCTGCTGGTCAAACTATGGTGTTAGAAACAGCCGGCGGCGGTGGGCGAGGCGATGCCAGTGACCGCGATGCTGAACTTATTGCCCAGGACTTTCTTGATGAGCTTTCTATGACCTGATTACGCTATTGTCCACGACCTACCTCTTTGTTTCCTGTTAACCTGTCGCGGTAATAAAAAAGATCACTGAGGAAGAAACTCATGAGCGAAATGACACTTGACCCATACGACATATCATTAGAGGATATTTGCCTTATTGCCCCTGGCATCTGGGAGCGCAACGAAATAGGTGCGTTTCTTTCCCGGCTGCGTGAAGAAGCGCCGGTACACTGGTGGGAAAGCGAAGAGTTGGGTGGTTACTGGTCACTGACGCGCTATGAAGACATCAAAGCTGTAGACACGAATCCCAAGGTGTTCTCGTCACAAGGCAGTATTACGTTACAGGACGCGGATGATGATTTTAATCTTCCCATGTTTATTGCCATGGATCCGCCCAAACACGATGAACAGCGCAAGGTTGTCAGCCCCAGTGTTGCACCCTCCAATCTCGCCAACCTTGAAGACACCATTCGGGAGCGAGTGTGTACTATTCTTGATTCTTTGCCGGTGGGTGAGGATATCGACTGGGTGGATCTAGTATCCATTGAACTGACGACGCAGATGCTTGCGACACTATTCGATTTCCCCTTTGAAGACCGGCGCAAGTTAACCCACTGGTCAGATATCGCGACGGCCAATGAGGCTAGCGGGACGATTGAATCGGAAGAAGTCCGCCAGGCGGAATTACTCGAGTGCCTGCAGTATTTCACGGTACTTTGGCAAGAGCGGAAAAAGAAACCCGGTGGCTTTGACCTCATTTCCATGCTGGCCCATGGCGAAGCAACACAGTCGATGGATCCCATGGAATTCCTGGGCAACCTGACGTTGCTCATTGTGGGTGGTAACGATACGACGCGAAATTCCATCTCCGGTGGTGTATTGGCGTTGAATCAGTTTCCAGACCAATACCAGAAGCTGCGTGACAACCCTGCAATTATTCCGAATATGGTTGCAGAGATCGTGCGCTGGCAGACGCCACTTTCCTATATGCGGCGCACAGCCCTTGAAGATACTGAAATACGCGGACAGAAAATACGCGAAGGCGACAAGGTCTTAATGTGGTATGCCTCTGGAAATCGTGACGAGTCGGTTTTTGAAAATGCGGATAAGCTGATTATCGACCGTAAGAACGCTCGCCAGCACTTGGCTTTTGGTTTTGGGATCCATCGTTGTATGGGAAACCGGCTGGCTGAAATGCAGCTGCGCGTTCTCTGGGAAGAGATTATGAAACGCTTTCACACGGTAGAGGTGGTGGGTGAGCCCGAACGCATTCGTAGTAGTTTTGTTCGGGGCTACAAGACCTTACCTGTGCGCCTGAAAGCGCTTTAATCGGTATTCACGCGGTATGGTACTCCTGGAACTTGTCAGCTTGAGGCTCCATTGCGGACATATTTCGATGGCGTCTAAGGCTTGGAATTTCCGCGCTTATCGACCCATAGCAGCTATTTTGCGAAAATGCTGAGATGGTTGGTCCCAATGAACCTCGGCAAACGGCTTTAAGGCGCTGCAGTCGTTGGTCGCTACTCGACCTCAATCCACGGCGCCGTCGAAGTAGGCCCTGGCCTCGGCGAAGGCTCTGGGCCCGATCTCGCGTCCGATCAGGCGTCCGGGAATATCATCCGCCGGCGGATGGATGCCGCCCCAGATGCGCGACAGGCTGCACTGGTCAGAGGCGTCGTAGTATTTCGCCCATTCGAGGGTCATGTCGACGGACGGTCCGTCCTCGAACACGAGGAACTCGTCTCGTTCGACCTCGAAGCCGCTCATGCCGCCGGGAAAGTACTCGTCTCCTGTGATCAGCGTGAGGACCTCTGCAGCGGCGCGTGAGTAGGTCGAGTGCCCCGATACATAGCCCGCGAACGGTGGCGTTACGAAGCTCGGTCGCTGGTAAGGCCACCAGTTCTCCGCCAGAATCCAGTCGACACCGGCCACGTCCGTCTCAGGATCTTCAATGGCGTCAGGTCCCCTCCAGGCGAGGAGCTTGATCTTGCCGACGTGTGTGCTTTCTTCTCCCGCGAGCGGATCGCCTTCTTCCACCAGCTCGATGTATCCTGGCTGCAGCGAAATACCGTTCAAGTGATATGACGGCAGATCGGCGTCGCTGCTCTGCCCCAGCTCCGCCATGCCCCGCAGCGACGAAATTGGCCGCGCGTAATCGTACCAGCCCTTGATCCCCCAGGCAGCGATCGCGACGTCATGCATGGTGCCACCCAATGTAAAATAGAGCTTCACGTCCCACTCGAGCTGCGGCAGTTCATCGCCGGCACCCTCGAAGCGCCGTTCCAGCAGCGGATGATCGTTGACTTCATTGGTGATCACAAACCAGTGTCCCGGGGGCGTCTCCGAATCAGGTCCATCCGCCCAGAACTCTGCCAGCACCCGACCGTAGTCACCGCGCGGGACCATCTGGGTTTCGTAGGGTTCGCCTGTGACCGGGTTGAACTCGTAGCCTGCTCCCGGGCCTCCGCCCTCGAGCGTGTCGTAGAAATCCGGATAGTCCTCGAAGTTCGACGGGTAAGAGAGGACGTTGCCGACCGACGCGGGAGATATGTCGACCATCATGCCGTCTGCCGGATCGAGGTGCGACGACCAGATAGCTACCAGCGAGTGGCTCCACTTGTAGTTCTCCGACAGTGCGCCGTCGATTGCTGGTGGCAGTCCAGGGTCGTGGTATACCCAGTATTCAAAATCGTCCCTTTCGTAGATTGTGAGGTCCTCTGGCCCCAGCGAGAACGGCACGACGATGCCCCATTCGGGGCTCAGGAACTCCGGCTGAGAGCTGATCGGGTTCCCTGCCTGGTCGATAGAAACGGCCAGGTGCAGCGGCTGCCAGCGATTAAGATCGACAATGTCGGGATTGCCCGGTTCTTCGGGCGCCAGCGGTGGGTTGACGGGCTGGTAGGACAAGTTGGCGTAGTCGTTCTCCTCGTTGGCGCCGTCGTTAAACCCAAAGCGGATGTAGCAGTCGGCGATATAGTTGCCGAGAGCAGCCGCTGAACCCATGGCGTAATTGAGTGACTCGTCATCCGGGTCGTATTCGAAGGCGCCCATCAGCGCATCTGCATCGCGGCGGATCCGTGCTCTGCCCGGCGACCGGGCAAATCGATGACGTACAATTCGGTAAGCTGCGTATGACAGCGCTTCCTCTCGCGCCGTTGTAATATCGTCAGGAACCGGTAGTGCATCAAAGCCGCACGCCGCGCCAGCGCGCGTACGACCCAGCAACCATGGCTCGGCAGTGTCGTCGTACGCCGCCCATGCGTCGTACATGGCAGCCGAGGTGTGGAACAGGTTGCGCGCATGTACCGTGGGCCTCGCGAAATCGTTGCGGATGGCTTGCAGGACCACCTCGTTCCAACGCCGGGCAAGGCTCGCCTCCTGTTCGATGGCTACGCCTGGTACGAAGTTGGCGACGATGTGCACGGTTTCCGATGGCATGGTGAACGTGGTCTCCGGGCTTCTCGGATCTGCGAAACTGCCGCCGCCAGTGCTGCTCCAGTGTGAGAAATGGTAATCACCATCCGGTACCCTCGCCGCGATCACGATCTCATCGCCCTCGTCGTAGGCGCCTCCCCCAGTACCCTGATCTATCAACAGTTGCGGCAGGATCACGGTCTGGCTGTACATCACCTGCTGGTCCACATCGGTGCCGGATACGGTCAGGCGACGGCCGTCCGGCCAGCGTACCCGGATTTCAACCTCTGTCTCCCCTCCCAGACCGAAGTGCGCCTCGGCGGGGTTATGCGACGCGTAGTTGTTACCGACGCGGATCTCGCGCACCTGGGTGCCCGCGGCCGTCGTCGCGGTGATCCTGGCGCCGACGGCGTCCGTGTTGCGCCCGTTGGTTTCCAAGCGTACTGAGAGGTAGTGATTGTCGTTGTCGGTCGTGTTGCGATAGTAAACCAGTTGGTTGTCATCGCTGCTGGCGATGACGATGTCCTGCAGGCCGTCGCGGTCGGCGTCGAAACAGGCTATGCCGCGACCCTGTCCCGTGTGGTCAAGACCCGCATCCTCCGCAATCTCGGAGAACGTACCGTCACCCTGGTTGTGGAACAGTCGTATACGGTCGACGGTGTAGTTGTTCGCCGCGACCTCGTCCAGGCGGTTCCATCCGTTCACCTGCGCGATGTCCAGCCAGCCGTCGTTATCGAAATCAGCGAAACACGCTCCCCAACCCCAGCCTCCGTTTGCAACAGCCGCCGTGTCGGTAACGTCCGTAAAAGTGCCATCTCCTTCGTTGCTATACAGGCGGTTACCGTAGTTGATCAGTTCGTCTGCCGATTCCCCGATCTGGTGAATGGACGACACAAACCAGTCGATATCACCGTCGTTATCGAAATCTCCCAGGGCCGATCCCGTGCCCGCCTGGTCCTTGATGACGTCACGATCCGTTGCCAGAAGGAAGCGGCCGTCGCCTTCGTTGATGTATACCTGGCTGGTGCCGTAGTCCGATACAACCAACAGGTCCTGATCGCCGTCGTCATCGATGTCGCTGAACGTCGGGGTAAAGGAATGGTCGGTGAGTGATTCGGGCGTTCGCGACGGCACCTCGTCCGGGTCCACTTCTTCGATCAGCGTCGCCGCGATCTGTGATGACACACTGGCGTTTTCAAAGGTGCCATCGCGGTTGTTGCTCCAAAGCGTCTCCGTATCGGGCTTCCGGGGGCTGCCCCAGTGACCGAGAACCAGGTCCAGATCGCTGTCAGAATCGTAGTCGCCGAAGCTCGCGGACATGGTATTCGGCGCGGTGAGAGCGATGCCTGACGCTGCGGTAACGTCTACATAGATGCCATTCCTGTTTTCCATCACGTAGAACGCGTCGCCTTCGATGGTGCCTATGAACAGGTCAAGGTCCTCGTCGTGGTCGATGTCGGCAAAGGCCGGGCCACTACCCTTGTGCACCAGATCGAGCCCCACGTCAGGGGCCACATCGACGAAGGTGCCATCTCCCTGGTTCTGGAACAACGCATTCGCGGCGATGTTGCCGCCGACTACATACAGGTCGATGTCGCCGTCATCGTCGTAATCTGCGGCGGCGATGCCGCTCGCCCTAAACTCGGCGTCGCTGTCGGAGGGAACGAGATAACCCCAGGACCGGTCGAGCCCGGATGTGTTCGCCGGTTGAAAGGTGAATTCGAGGACGGAGGGCTCCGGTGGATTGGGTGGATCCTGAACTACTGGACCAGGCTCAGGATTCGCTGACCCACCACCGCCTCCGCCGCAGGCGGCGACAGTCACGACGAGCAAAGCTACCGCAAATCGCATGGAGATGGACTGGCTCGCTACTGCCTGAACAATCTCCGGTACCTGCCCCTTGTACTTCTCCAGGCTCATAACACCTCCTGACCGAGAATAGCCCATTTTTTCGGAGAGAACCGAAGTTGCCTCCATGTTGCATTCAGTCCGATGGCAGACCG
This sequence comes from Pseudomonadales bacterium, assembly GCA_029246605.1. GTDB lineage: Bacteria > Pseudomonadota > Gammaproteobacteria > Pseudomonadales > Azotimanducaceae > UBA7455. Next base: position 6,588 of record JAQWMV010000239.1, read on the forward strand.
CATGGGTTAGAAAAAAGTTTACTCAAGACTTTTCGCTGAATTGGTGGCGTCTTTCAAACACCAAACAAAACTATACTTCTGCACTCAAAGCATCGCAACGTTTTTGATGCCGTCGGTTGATGCAGATCAAACTGAATTTACCGTCGCAGGCTCGCATGTCTGCAATTGGCCGCAAGCTCAGTTTTAAACTAAGCCACTTGCGCCAAGCTTTCCAGTCGGTAACGAGCGGTAAGCGGACTTTCTCCTTCTGGTCGGCACTTATCAAGCTCACAAACCCTTAAGGGATTTGGTATCGATGAGTTTACTTAGCTAAGGTAATTGCAATGAGCCGAATCAATCTTACTTGAGGGCCCTCAGAGGTCATTACGAGGCAACACAGCAACCCCAAGGCGCCTAATAGACAGAGCACGGCTCACCAAACGAGAGCGACCTTTTCGTCAGTTCATTGCCAACTATGGCGGGTGAACTTGTCAATACCCGAGGTCGAGTTTGGTACTGAACAAGAGTCCCCGTGAACCCTCGATCAACTGATCGCCTTACGCGACCGAGAACTTCCGGTGACGTTCGGGTGTCCAGGTGACGGCGCCGCCAACGAACATATCGTAGTCATGTGCAAAGGGTTTCTGCAATTTGTTGACGTGAAAGACCATGGAGTAGTTGGGCAATGGTGACCATTCGACCCCGGCCTTGTATAGCTTCTTTCTGTGCTCCTTCGCTGCAAATGGACTGTTGTGGTCTATCGCAGTTGCGAGGTTAAGTTGCAGATCACCATTGGCCTCGTATCGCGTCTCGAAGTTGATCGATGTCTTGGAACCAGTGGGTGAGGATGTTTTTCCTAAAATATCAGTATCACGGTAGGCACTCTTCCATGAAACGCGTTCCGAGATCATGCGGCCATTGAGGTCTAGCGAGTAACCGGTGCTCTTCCTGGCGTTATTGCTATCGTAGACATAGTCGTATTTCAGCTACAGCCTTGCCAGGTTACTGATGGATTTCGTCAGACTTGGTGTTATGCGATAGCGATAACCATCGCCGTTTTCCTTGATGATACTATTGGTATTGATTCTTGCGTCCAATTCGAACAGCCTGTTGACCAGTCCGCTGTTCATCGAAGTGGCGACTACTTGAGATAAGTCAACTGCGCTTTTCTTGTTCTGTAGACTACCGACGAGCTTATAGTCCACAGAGACGTTTATTAGCGGATTATCTAACCGCAGGGCCATGCTGCCTTGAAGTTTAAGTTCGTCCTGATTCTTAACGTCGACCTCAAGGAATTCGGGGCGCAACGAGTAATTGATGGGACCTACGTATTGAGAAGCATGCAGGCTGCACGCAGCTAGCAGGGTCGATAGTGCTAGAAGCTGCATTACTTTCATAACAAACCTGTTGCGTACTGCTTTAAAGGCGTTGGACCTCAGCATACCAACGCTGCGACAATGTCAGATCTATGTCAGGCTTATTGGTTAACGATCGCTCAAATGGTCTCAAGATGGATACTGTTTGTCGCGTCGTGGCCGGAATCGCCAGAAATTCCAAGCCTTAGACGCCATCGAAATTAACTGTGTCGGCGTCTAAAGCTGACAAGTTCGAGGATTATTCCCCTATGGAAATCCTTATTTGCGGCCGACGCGTTGTAGTTTCCATGCCTTGTTGTTGAATATAGGAATCATTTTGCGTGTATAGAATTTCCATTCGCCATTTTCACAGTGCAGCTCATCTTCCCAGGTATTGATACCAATCGGTGAGGTGATCGGCGCGGGACGACCCTGCTTGTCGCCATCGTAGTAACCGTATTCCCAGAACGTATCGTGTGAAATTGCGGTGGCGGTGTTTTCATCGACCACATCGACAACAATGCTGCTCACGGTATTGAGTACAACCTCAACACCCTCCAGCATATTTTTACTGCCATTGTGTAAAGGTTCGCGCATAGGCTCGGGCCCTGGTCCGATGACCCATTTACCGAGTGCAAGTGTGCCGTCTTCAGTAAACAGATCTGCGACAAATGACATGTCCTGATTAAATAAGTGATAAAACCGATTAATCAATTTTTCACAGTCTTTTTCTATAGCCTGTCTTTCTGCTCTATCCAAAACATTTCTCCACAATGATAATTAGCCGCACATCATATCCAGACGTCAGGCAAAGGCAAAGGCCGCGTGCCCTAGTGTTCCCCCATAATTTATTTGATAAGGGCGGCAACTTCGTTGGCGCCGCTAAATGTTGCCCAGCCAATGGCATCCCCGCCATGTGCCGCATCGACAATGGTTAGATCAGCACCTCGGCTAAGCAATAGTTTGATAGAGTCCAGGGAGTTAAATTGCGCTGCGAGATGTAGTGCAGTCGCGTTGACACCATGGCCTTCGCCGCCAAAGTCATGACGAAGATTCGGGTCAGCACCGTGATCCAGCAGCCAGGTTGCAGCGTCGTTACTGGCGCTGTAGATCTCCCACAATAGCGGTGTACCGCGGTAGGGGTTGCTATTGAGGTCTGCGCTAAGGTCAACAAGCGTCTGCATGGACACTATCTGCCCGTTCCGGGCAGCCCATGTTAGGGCTTTGTTCAGGACTTTCTCAGGGCCTGTATCGTCGTTGCCACTTCGGGAAATAAACCAACGGTGCATAAAAATCCAGGCCGACAATTGCCTGGTCAGTTAATTGTCCACCCTCGAAGAAACGCGCCAGGTTCGCGCCCAGTGCGGCGGCGTGCCGCAGGTTATCGGGTACGCTTGGGCTAAGGACCTTTCCTATGTCAGTTTTCGCGCAGAACAGCGCTAGTGCGAGTGTTGAACCTCCGGATGCGCTATACAGGTGTCCCTC
>JAQWMV010000251.1 GCA_029246605.1 Pseudomonadales bacterium
CACCATCCAGCAATCTGCGACATAGGTTCGAAGCCATGTCTAACGCGAATGCCTTGAAGCTATCGGGATCGTTTTCATAACTCTCGAGATGTCGAAGAATCCATCGCGGAATTTCTGCGCCGCAAATTTTCGAGAATCGCACTATGCCATGCAAGTTGGTGATCGGCATGATGCCGGGCACGATCGGTATGTCTATATTGAGAGCCTTACAGGCGTCCACGTACCGAAAATAAGCATCTGCATTGAAGAAGTATTGCGTAATTGCGCTATTTGCACCGGCGTCCACTTTCTGTTTGAAGTAACTAAGATCACTGTCAACACTCTCTGACTCCGGATGTACTTCGGGATATGCAGCGACTTCTATATGAAAGTGATCACCAGTTTTTTCGCGGATAAAGGCGACTAGTTCGCTGGCATAGCTCATCTTGTGTAGGTTGCCTGATGGCACATCTCCTCGTAATGCAACTAGGCGGTTGATACCTGCATTTCTATAATCGCTTAGAAGCTGTTCAATCTTATCGGGAGTATCGCCGCCAAAGGACAGGTGCGGTGCAACGTTGCTCCCCAGCTCGTTTATGGCGAGTACTGCCTGACGTGTGCCGTCCTTAGTGGAGCCCCCGGCACCATAGGTGACGGAAAAAAATTCCGGATCAAGTACCTGCAGGCGGTCGTGAACTTTGAGAAGTTTCTGAGTTGCCTCGTCGCTTTTAGGGGCAGAAAACTCAAAACTGAATTTTGGGTTCACAGTGCCTCTCGTAGTGCATCAGCTTTATCGGTCCGCTCCCAGGTGAAATCCTTTTCTTCTCTACCGAAGTGCCCATAGGCCGCTGTTTGTTGATAGATGGGTCGTTTCAGGTTCAGCATGTCTATTAAACCCTTAGGACGCAGGTCGAAATGCTCACGTATCAAATTTTCGATGGTTTCTTCGGGCACTTTACGGGTACCGAAGGTATCAATGCTGATTGATGTGGGCTCTGCGACGCCAATCGCGTAGGAGATTTGAATCTCACATTTGTTAGCAAGCCCAGCAGCGACAATGTTCTTGGCGACGTACCTACCTGCATAGGCTGCACTGCGATCGACTTTTGATGGGTCTTTGCCTGAAAACGCGCCACCACCATGGCGGGCCATGCCGCCATAGGTATCGACGATAATTTTTCGACCAGTAAGACCACAATCACCCACCGGGCCACCGACCACAAAGTTACCCGTAGGATTGATAAAGTACTTGGTGCCTTCGTGAAGCCAATTTGATGGCAATACGGGTTTTATGATCTCTTCCATTACGGCTTCTCGCAAATCATCCAGACTGACGTCAGGGTCATGCTGAGTTGATAACACCACCGCATCGATACCCACTGGATCACCGGCTGCGTCGTAGCGAAAGGAAATCTGACTTTTGGCGTCAGGCCGCAGAAATTTTAGTTTCCCAGCATTTCTTACATCGGACTGTTGTTTCACCAGACGATGGGAATAAGTAATAGGTGCTGGCATTAGCACGTCGGTCTCATCGGTGGCATAGCCAAACATCAGGCCTTGATCCCCGGCACCTTGCTCGTGGTTAGTTGTTTCATCCACGCCCATGGCGATATCAGGAGACTGTTTACCAATGGCGTTAATGATTGCGCAGGATGCACCATCAAAACCAACATCTGAGCTGTTATAGCCGATCTCTAAAATTACCTGGCGACAAAGTTTTTCGAAATCGACGTTAGCTGTCGTAGTAATTTCTCCGGCCAGTACCACCATCCCTGTCTTAACCAGCGTTTCACAGGCTACCCGTGCATTGTTGTCCACTGCAATAATGGCATCAAGCACCGCATCGGAGATTTGGTCCGCCATTTTGTCAGGATGCCCCTCAGAAACGGATTCTGAAGTGAAACTTGTATTTGTTGCCATAGGAGAAACGCCACTGTTTTATGCAGGGCGCAATTCTACTAGGTCAATCTCAATATGCCCAGAAGCGTGCGCTGAGTTTCACTCAAGTTAATGAGCAATTGCATTCAAGAAGTCCATTGATGATTGTGGTGCGCTAAGAGAGAATACGCGCGATAACTCAGGTGACTTGCTCATGAATTCAAGGCAACAAAAAGCGAATGCGATTCGCGCGTTAAGCATGGACGCGGTGCAGAAAGCGAACTCTGGCCATCCCGGTGCCCCGATGGGCATGGCAGACATCGCAGAAGTACTGTGGACCGATTTCCTAAAGCACAACCCGGTGAACCCGGATTGGCCCAATAGAGACCGATTTGTGTTGTCCAATGGCCATGGCTCGATGTTGCTGTATTCGCTGTTGCACCTGACGGGATATGACGTTTCTATCGATGACATCAAAGACTTCAGGCAGCTAGGGTCGAAGACACCGGGCCATCCAGAGTATGGCGATACGCCTGGTGTGGAGACGACGACAGGACCACTAGGCCAGGGTCTCGCCAATGCCGTAGGTATGGCTTTAGCAGAGAAAACATTAGCCGCGACATTTAATCAGGATGGATTACCCGTGGTTGATCACCATACTTATGTATTCGTAGGGGATGGATGCCTGATGGAAGGTGTTTCACACGAGGCGGCTTCCCTTGCTGGCACACAGAAACTATCCAAGCTGATCTGTCTCTATGACGACAACGGTATTTCTATCGACGGTGACGTAAAGGGATGGTTCACCGACGATACCGCCGCACGTTTTCGTGCCTATGGCTGGGATGTAGTGGAAAGCGTCGATGGTCATGATGCTGAACAAATTGCCAAAGCCATAGCGGATTCGAAAACATCTGCCAGGCCCAGTCTTATTTGCTGTAAAACCAGTATCGGGTACGGCGCGCCCACCTTGGCGGGGACTTCCTCGGCCCATGGTTCGCCACTCGGAGACGAAGAAATAGCGGGAACCCGACATAATCTGGAATGGGCGCATGCGCCTTTCGAAGTGCCCGGTGAGATAAAAGCGGCATGGGATTGCACACAGCAGGGCGCGCAAAGCGAGAGTCATTGGCAACAACTGTTTGCTGAATACAGCAGTAAATATCCCGACCAGGCCAAAGAATTTGAGCGGTGTATGTCGGGAGAACTGCCATCTATCTGGCAGGAGAAGATGACTGAATTGCTTAACGACACGGCCGCGAGTGGTGAGAAAAAGGCATCACGAAACGCTAGTGGAGACGTCATCGGGGTGCTGTCATCATTGCTGCCGGAACTCATGGGTGGCTCTGCAGACCTGTCAGGATCGAACTGTACAATTTGGGACGAAGCAGTACCCGTTACTGATGCAAACCCGGGCGGCAACTATGTTTACTATGGTGTTCGTGAATTCGGTATGGCCGCAATATGTAACGGTATCGCCCTGCACGGCGGTCTTATTCCGTTCTCAGGAACATTTCTAATGTTTATGGAATACGCACGGAATGCAGTCAGAATGTCTGCACTAATGGGTATCCGTAATATTTTCGTTTATACCCATGACTCTATAGGCCAGGGTGAAGACGGTCCGACCCATCAACCTGTGGAGCAACTGGCAAACTTGCGTGCAACCCCCAATTTGTCTGCCTGGCGACCCTGTGATTCGGTGGAGACCGTGGTTGCCTGGCAAGCCGCCATTGAAAAAGTCACGGGCCGAGTGCGCTTGTGTTTTCACGCCAGGGTTTACCCTGTCAGCCTCGTGATGCAACGCAGTTGGCAAATATTGCCAGAGGTGCCTATGTATTAAGGGACGCCGTTGACCCCAGTGTAGTGATAATAGCGACTGGCTCTGAGGTGGAAATCGCGGTTGCTGCTTTTGAGATATTGTCCGAAAAAGGCATCGCTGCACGGGTAGTGTCTATGCCCTGTTCCGAAGTGTTTGAGGCGCAGGATTCAGGCTATAGGGAAGCTGTATTGCCAGCGAGCCTGCGAGCAAGAATAGCGGTCGAAGCGGCGCATCCTGATTACTGGCGTAAGTGGGTAGGTCTTGATGGCGCTGTGGTTGGATTACCCACTTTTGGAGCGTCTGGACCTGGAGCTGATGTTTTCGAATATTTCGGTTTTACCGCCGGCGCAGTGGCTGCCGCCGCCGAAGAGTTGATATAGGTATATGGCGGTAATTGATTTTTTTAGCCTGGATATTAAGAACAAGCGCGTACTAATACGGGAAGACCTAAACGTACCTATTACCGAAGGTACAGTGGACAGTGATGCAAGAATTCTTGCAGCGATACCCACTATAGAACATGCAGTCTCCGCCGGTGCGCAGGTGATCTTGATGTCTCATCTGGGACGCCCGGAAGAGGGCTTACCCATTGCCGCGCAACCAACGTTCAGCTTAAGACCAGTAGCAGATCGGCTGCAGACATTGACTGGTTATACGGTTGAACTTGTGACTGACTATCTGGATGGCCTTGATGGTAGCGAATCCGATATCGTGATGTTAGAAAATGTGCGCATCAACCTGGGTGAAAAGGTGAATGAGGAATCACTGTCCAGGCGTCTGGCAGCGCTCTGTGATGTTTATGTGATGGATGCCTTCGCGACGGCTCACCGAGCACAAGCCTCCACTGAAGGTATTATCCGATTTGCACCAATCGCCTGTGCGGGTCCCTTGTTGAGTGCGGAACTGGAAGCCCTGGCCGCGGTATTGACGAAACCTGACAGACCGTTAGTGGCAATTGTAGGTGGCAGTAAAGTGTCGACAAAATTAGTTGTCCTTGAGGCGCTGGGGTCCAAAGTTGATCAACTTCTCGTCGGCGGGGGTATTGCCAACACGTTTCTCGCAGCCACGGGCGTTGCCATTGGTAAATCGCTTTGTGAGATGGATATGCTTGATTTCGCTAGGGACATGCTGAAAACAGTCGATATTCCATTACCCACAGATGTTGTGGTTAGCACCGATACTAAGGGGCCAGCCAGAGTCTGTTCGGTTAGTGAAATCCACAGCGACGAAATAATCCTAGATATAGGGCCTGAATCCACGGCAGCCCTGAATGCTCTTGTTAGCAGTGCAGGAACCATAATCTGGAACGGGCCCGTCGGTGTATTTGAAATCGAACAGTTCTCGAGCGGCACTAAGGGTCTTGCTGATGCCATTGCTGCTAGCTCAGCATTCTCGATGGCGGGTGGTGGAGACACCCTGGCAGCGATTGAAAAATTTGGTGTTGAAGCGGACCTATCCTATATCTCGACAGGTGGTGGTGCTTTTTTGGAATTTATCGAAGGTAAAAAACTTCCCGCGGTGCAGGCACTGCAGGCGCGCGCAAGGGCGTCGGAAAAATGACAATGTCGAAGGCAGTTCTAGCGCAACTCTGTCAGATTGTTGGTAGTGATCAGGTTCATACCGACGAGTTGCAGAAGCAGACCTATGGTCGTGACTGGACCAGATTCTATGAGCCGCTGCCTTCAGCGGTTGTATTTCCTCGCGATACCGAGCAGGTCAGTGCTTTGGTCAAGCTCGCGAACGATCATGGGCTGGCACTGGTACCTTCCGGGGGACGGACGGGACTAAGTGGTGGTGCAGTGGCAAGCAAAGGAGAGTTGGTCGTGTCCTTTGACAAAATGAACAGCATTTTCGACTTTGATGAGGTCGATCGCTCAGTAACCGTCGAAGCTGGCGTTGTCACGAAGACCCTCCAGGACTATGCCGAGGACCAGGGTCTGTTCTATCCGGTGGACTTCGCGTCTTCAGGTTCAAGCCAAATGGGTGGCAATATCGCGACTAACGCCGGTGGCATCAAAGTACTGCGTTATGGTCTGACCCGCCATTGGATCAGTGGCTTAAAGGTGGTAACAGGTACTGGTGAGATTCTGGCGCTCAATCAAGGGTTGATCAAGAATGCGACCGGCTATGATCTACGGCATCTATTTATCGGATCAGAGGGAACGCTGGGATTTATCACTGAGGCGAGCATTCAACTGACGAATAATCCGGGGGATCTTTCGGTGGTGCTTCTAGCCGTGCCGAGAATGACAGATATCATTTCGGTTTTGAAAAGTTTTCGCGCCGCAGTTTCAGTGACAGCATTCGAGTTTTTTTCGGAACGGGCTTTACAGCACGTCATTAAACATTCAGGGGTAAGTGCACCGTTCGATGTACCGTCGGAATATTATGTTTTGATCGAATGCGAACAGGGCGATGAGGAAGTCCTGGATGTTTTTTCAGCCTGTAGTGACGCAGGCTGGGTTGTTGACGGATTAATCAGTCAAAGTATGCAACAGAACGATGATTGTTGGCATTACCGTGAAGCAATCTCGGAATCCATCACGCCCTTTACACCCTACAAAAATGATATTTCTGTACGGGTCTCGAAAGTGCCCGCGTTTCTGCAGGCTGTTGAAGATGAGGTCTTGGCTCAATACCCCGATTTTGAGGTCGTTTGGTTTGGTCACATCGGTGACGGCAACCTGCATCTGAATATTTTAAAGCCAGCTGACTGGTCGTTATCGGATTTCAAAGCGCGTTGTGAACAGGTCAGTATCAGCGTGCTGGGTATTGTGTCTCAGTTCAATGGCAGTATTTCTGCTGAGCATGGTGTGGGCTTGTTAAAAAAAGACCAGCTGCACTACAGCAGAAGCGAAGCAGAGATTGCAGCGATGAGGGCCTTAAAGCAGGTCTTCGATCCGAATAATGTCATGAATCCGGGAAAACTAATCTGAAGCTGCGTATTGTTCTTTGACTCCACTCGCCGTGCCGACGAGCAAAACATTTGCCGGGCGTAACGCAAAGAGACCACAGGTGACGGTACCTACCAGATTGTTAATCTCCTTTTCCAGGTCTATTGCGTAGTCAATGTGCAGGTTATGGACGTCAAGAATCACGTTGCCATTGTCTGTGACGAAACCTTCACGATAGACAGGTTGTCCCCCTAAGGCGACTAGCTTTCTGGCCACCGTTGATCTTGCCATGGGTATGACTTCGATGGGGAGCGGATAAGCGCCGAGGACCTCAACTGTCTTGCTGGCATCGACGATACAGACAAACTGGTCAGACACTGAGGCAACAATCTTTTCTCGTGTTAACGCACCGCCTCCGCCTTTAATGAGTTCAAGTTTGCCATTTACTTCATCCGCGCCGTCGACATATACGGCGATACGATCTACGGAATTTAAGTCTTGAACTTCGATACCGTGACCTTGTAAGCGCCGAGCGGTAGCCTCGGAACTTGCCACAGCACTATCGAATCTGTGTTTGATCTGTGCCAGTCCATCGATGAAGAAATTGGCTGTAGAGCCGGTCCCGACGCCGATTACTGCATCGGGCGTGAGGTACTGGTCAATATAGGCGATGGCAGATTGTGCGACCGCAGCTTTCAGTTCGTCCTGATTCATATTTGCTCCAAATGAAAGTCTCGATACTCCGCGTCGAAGGCAAGCTTTTTGGTGTCAGTTACTCGATCAATAAATAGCTTTCCCAGTAAGTGATCGAATTCGTGTTGAAACACAGTTGCGAGAAACCCATCAACTTCCAAAGATTGAGGCCGTGAAGACTCGTCCGTAAAATCAACTTTGATATGCTGTGGTCTTTCTACGTAGCCCATAAGGTTGGGAATGGATAAGCAGCCTTCCCAGTAACCAGCCGACGTTTCATTAAGCGTAGTAATGGTGGGATTAATGTAGACAGCAAATGGCGCCAGTGGGATATCGCCGTACCTGGACTCCTCGTTGATAATCTCAATCACAGCAAGGCTGTAAGGTACTTCAATTTGAGGTGCCGCAAGACCGATGCCGCCAGAGGCATGTAGCGTGTCTCGCATATCTTCAACAAGTTCGAGGAATTCCTCACTACCGATTTTTTCTTCTGGGTAAGGTTTAGCCAACTGACGGAGCGTCGGATGACCCATGCGTATGATTTCCCGAATCATAGGGATGTCTCTCTGGGCAGATCAAGGTAACTCAAAGATCATAGTGTAATTTTTTTAAATGTGACAGCGCCTTGTTCTGTGACCACCATGTCGAGCGGAACGTCATGTGCATGGTGTATGAAGGTCGCTTCCTGGAGACTGAAGGCCAGTCCCACGAGTTTCGGTCGTCGCCACCAACGTGGCGTTATTGAAAACGTGCGATCGTAGTAGCCTTTGCCCATCCCCAATCTATACCCTAATCGGTCAAAGGCAACCAGAGGTGTAATCACCATATCAAGTTTCCAGGGTGCTATGGCATCTTTCGGGCTGTGTTTTGGTTCTGCAATACCGAATTGGTTTTTGACGAGAGTCGTATGTCCAGGTAGGAAGCGTTCAAAGGTCAGGCGGTCTGGGTTAGAAGCTACGCGTGGCAGATAACACTTTTTACCGAGACGACGAGCCAGCTGACACAGTGGTAGCGGATCAATCTCACCGTCGCTGGCGACGTAAAAAGCGATTTTGCTGGCTTTCCGAAAACTAGAAATTCGAGAGATATTTCTGGTAGCGGCTGAAGCAGAAGCTCGTTGCACTGCCTGGTCTAGCGTACGTCGCTGGTGACGGACGGTTTTTCGAACTGTGTGATTGCTAGGAATAATTGTTCCCCAAATCGCCGCTGTACGGATAGGCCCTTGAACCCAGCGGTTCAAGGCGGTGGTCTCTATCTAGCCTCAGGCTTCCCGTAAACCGGACATGCACATGACAACAATAAAAGACCTCCTGGGTGGCGCATAAAGGGTTCAGGACATATCGACTGGCAAACAACCCAGGGAACATAGTGATTATATCGTTGTTACTGGTTGAAAGGGTATGGTTTAAGTTGCGCTTTTTTTGATTCGAAGGAGTGCCTGGTCGAGTTTCCCGGATAGCGTTTTGAGATTTTCGCTATGGTCTGACGCGACGGATTCGATTTTTTTTGACTCTCCAAAAAAATCGTTGGCGATGTTGAGGGCAACCATCACGGCGAGTCGATCCAACCCTATGACGGTTGACTTCTCCTTGAACTCACGCATCTTGTCGTCCACATAGCTGGCGGATTGACGAAGATCAGCGACCTCACCCCGCTCACAGCTCACCTGATACTCCTTATCAAGAATTTTTACGGTAACCGTTGTCCCATCTGCCATAGATTTAGTCCTGTTCCAGGCCCTTGAGTCGCATGATCATAGCTTCTACTTTGTTTTTTGCCATGTCGTTTTTTTCGAGCAAACGTGTGCGTTCCCGCAACCAGGTTTCACGATCCGCTTCCATGATAGCCTGCTTCCGCTCAAACTCATCACATAGGCTAATGAGCTCGTCGATTTTGTTTTCCAGGTCTTTGATGTCCAAAGCCGTTCCTCCCGTCTGATGCGCTTGCCCGAAGAGTAGCCAATATCGAGCAAGTTGACTAGTTTGGTTCCTAATAAGCCTGTTTTCAAGGGGTCAGGATAATCTCGATCATAAAGCGTTGCTTTGTGGCGGGTCAAAACAGGGTTTGTATTTCTCACAGCCTTGTTTCTGGGTAGAATCTTGTCGCATCGATATCTAGCCAGGTAGATTCACATGTTGTTCGATGAGTTTCAGTCCGTTTTAAGCACTGCACATATTTCGCAGGATCCTTCAGAAGTTCATGGATTGATGACGGGATTTATGTGTGCCAATCCGGGCACTACTTCATTGCTTCGAGCGACTGCCTACAATGACTGGTTAGGTGTCGACGTAAACGCTGGACTCGAAGCACACCTTAACGCTTTGTTTGACGCCACTGAGGCCGAATTAGATGAATTTAGCGATTTTCAGTTTCGTGTGCTGATGCCCGATGATGACACCGCAATTGATACCAGAAGTAAATCGCTCAAGTCATTTTGTGCTGGATTCTTGAGTGGTTTTGGCGCTGCGAAAAGTAGCGAGGATGTGATGGAGGCGTTGTCGGATTTTGAACGTATTGCCTGCCTGCGGGAGACCGTAGAGGAAAGTGAAGAGAATGAGTCTGATCTATTTGAAATTATAGAGTTTGTCAGAGTATCCGTGTTGCTAATCTTTGCTGAATGTCGAACCGAGTGAAAAGTCGCCCCAAGATTGGTAACGCCGAGTTTGCGAGCCGTCGCAAGGAATTGATGGCGCTTATGGAGCCTTACAGTATGGCTATCCTACCTGGGTCTGAGACCCAGTATCGAAGTAACGGCGTTGAATATCGCTTCAGGCAGAATAGTGATTTGCACTATCTGACTGGATTTGACGAACCCGATGCCGTATTCGTATTACTGCCCGGGCGTCAATATGGAGAAGCTATCTTATTCTGCCGCGAGCGTGAATATGATCATGAACGCTGGCATGGATCCGTAACGGGCCCGGAACGTGCCATGCAGCTGTACGATATGGATGATGCCTTCCCAATTGATGATATTGATGACATTTTGCCAGGATTAATGGAAGGGAGATCGTGTATCTATTTCGGAATGGGGGCGCATCCTAGTTTCGACGCTAAGATTATTTCCTGGTCAAACACTATTGCAGGGGATAGTCGGGTAGGAACAGAACCGCCGGGAGATTTTATTCAGCTAGGACAGTACCTGCATGAGTTACGACTGTACAAGAGTCCGCGTGAAGTTGAGGTTCTGCGTTGCGGTGCGAAGATATCCTCTGCAGCGCACAACAAAGTAATGGAAATGGTTTCACCGGGGATGATGGAGTATGAGGTAGAAGCAGAACTACAGTATCAATTCGCTATTAACGGATCTAGGCATCCGGCATACCCCAGTATTGTCGGGGGTGGTAGTAATGGCTGTATTTTTCATTACATTGATAATGACTCAGTCCTGCAGGCAGGAGATCTGGTGCTAATTGATGCGGGTGGCGAGTACGAGTATTACGCGTCTGATATAACACGGACGCTGCCGGTTAGCGGCAAGTTTACCGAGGCACAGGCCAAGCTCTATGAAATTGTGCTCGCCGCACAGCTTGCGGCGATTGATCAGGTGACGCCTGGGAATCACTGGAATCAACCCCATGAAGCGGCGATCGCTGTTATTACCCATGGGTTGGTGGAAGTGGGTATACTTTCTGGTGATATAGACGAGCTGATTGAGCGGGACGCGTATAAAAAGTTTTGTATGCATCGCACCGGCCATTGGCTTGGTTTGGATTTACATGACGTTGGTGAATACAGGGTAGGTGGTGAGTGGCGTGTTTTTGAACGGGGTATGGTAATGAGTATAGAGCCGGGGGTTTACATTCCTGAGCATATGACCGATGTACCAGAAGAGTTCCGTGGTATTGGCATTCGCATCGAGGATAACGTGCTAGTCACCAAAAATGGCAGAGAAGTACTCACCGTGAGCATTCCAAAGACTATAGAGGACATCGAACGCGTGATGCAGGGTACCTAATGGAGCATGTGGATGTCCTGGTGGTGGGTGGTGGTCTTATTGGTTTATCTTTGGCGGCCGCGTTACGTGATTCTGCACTGAAAGTTACCGTTGTCGATCAGCAGCCGATGCCATCGCTGCCTGAACAGCATGCTAAATCTCGGGAAGGCTATGCGCTTCTGTCCGGTATTAAGCCTGGTGTTAGCGCTCTTGGTATAACATCATGGACGTTCCTGAATAAAATCGCTGGAACCATACCATCGACTCGCTACGACGACGTCGAAGTCTGGGACAGTGGAACGGGTAGAGTAGATTTTGGTACGGGTGAGGTTCTTGGGTATATCGTTGAAAATAATCGATTGGTCGCTGCACTTATCGAGAAAGTAGGCCAGTCGATACACTGGGCGATTGAGCTAACAAATATTGAAAAAGTTGATGACGGCTATCGCGTCTGTGCGGGCGATCTCAGTTGGCATACCAGACTACTGGTTGGCGCCGATGGTAGTAATTCTGCCGTTAGAAAATTAGTAGACTTGCCAGCGTTGCAATGGCGTTATGACCAGAAGGGCGTCGTCACCACGATCGAGACGGAAAAGCCACATGGCAATATTGCTCGACAATGGTTCACTGAAAGCGGAGTTTTGGCGTTCTTGCCATTGGCGGACGATCATCTCTGCTCGATTGTGTATTCAACGAGTGATGCTGATGATGTTTTGGCCTTGGATGATGCTGCTTTTTCAGAACGCTTAGGGATACTTTCGGAGCAGACACTGGGACCGGCACTAGGGATTGATAAAAGATTTTCCTTTCCTCTGCAGCAGCAACATAGTTTGTCCTATGTCACGTCGGGGCTTGCGCTCATTGGCGATGCTGCACACACCATTCATCCATTAGCCGGACAAGGTGCAAATCTTGGGCTAGCGGACGCTGCCTGCCTATCCATGGTGATCAAGCAGGCAAAGTTGGAAGGGCGTTCACCTGGCGATCTGGCGCTGCTTAAACGATATCAACGAGAGCGGCTCAAAGATAATGTGGCGACAGCGACATTAATGGAAATATTATTTCGCGGTTTTGGATCTCAGAATCCCGGTGCCAAATGGCTGAGGAGTAAGGGGATGAAGATTGTTGATGATTCGCCTTTACTAAAATCGATGATAAAAAGGTTTGCGACATCAAGGTAACCTAGAAGCCAAGTCACAGATCAGGATAGAATAAAGCGCTTCATCATACGCCAGGCTAAATATGGGTCAACAAACCCAGTTGTATGCTCTGCATAACGCAGCAGGAGCGAAACTCGTCGACTTTGCCGGTTGGGATATGCCGGTTCATTACGGGTCCCAGATTGAAGAACACCATGCTGTTCGTCGTCATGCGGGTGTGTTTGATGTCAGTCATATGACCATCGTGGAAATCTCCGGCGCGGATAGTTCGTCATATCTCGATCTGCTTCTGGCCAACGATATCAACCGACTGCAGGAGCAGGGCAAGGCAATCTATAGTGCGATGCTCAATGAGACGGGCCATGTACTCGATGATCTGATTGTTTATCTGGTGCCTAGTGGCTATCTCATGGTGGTCAACTGCGCAACCCGAGAAAAAGATCTCGCGTGGATGCAACGATGCAGCGAAGGCCTTGATGTGAAGCTGGCGGAGCGCCAAGATCTTGCTATATTGGCGGTCCAGGGACCTAAGGCCCGGCAACTGATCGATCAAGTAGTTGATGACCCTAGACGGCAGGTGATTGATTCCCTGAAAGTATTCCAAGGGAAGTGGTATGAAGATTGGTTTATTGCCCGTACGGGCTACACCGGTGAACGCGGATTTGAGATCATGTTACCGGGAGCAGCAGCCCAGAATCTTTGGCAGAAGTTAGTAGCAGCGGGTGTAAAACCCATCGGGCTTGGTGCAAGGGATACGTTACGTCTAGAAGGAGGGATGAACCTTTACGGCAATGACATGGATGAAACGGTGTCGCCTTTGGAGTCCAACATGGCTGGCACTGTCGTGTTGGGAGATCGTAATTTTGTTGGTGCGCAGGCGATTCGTGAGGAAATTAGTCGGGGGCCGGCCAAGCTTTTGGTAGGATTGGTGCTTCACGAAAAAGGTGTGCTACGGGCACACTACCCAGTGTACTGTGGTGATCAATTGGTTGGCGAAATCACCAGTGGTGCATATTCACCGACGCTTAATAGGTCCATAGCGATGGCGCGCGTCAGCACTGCAAAGGGTGATTTTTCGGTTGAAATTCGAGGTCGCACTGTACCTGTTGAATTGGTACATCCACCCTTTGTACGAAATGGTAAGCAGGTGTATAAAGCGTGGCAGGCCGATTAGAGCCTTAGGGCCAATACTTGCGCCGTCGTTATCGGAGCAAACAGGTACACTGGGATTTGCTTCGTTATGTTTGATAAGAGCCTTCAGCGAGCAGAAGCGGCCTCGCTGTTAAGCTGCATACAGATCTCCCTGATCGTCGGTGTAGATTTATGTTTTGATAAGAGGAGTAACAAGAGAATGGCGGAATTTCCAGGAGAGCTACATTATTTGGAATCTCATGAATGGGCCCGGGTTGAAGAGGATGGCTCTGTCACCGTTGGCATTAGTGACCACGCCCAGGATGAGTTGGGTGATGTAGTATTTGTTGAGCTTCCCGAAATCGATAGCGAGGTCATCGCGAAACAGGAAGCGGGTGTTGTTGAGTCGGTGAAAGCCGCGTCCGATATTTATGCGCCCGTCTCGGGTACTGTCATCGCAATTAACGACAAACTTGAGGAAGAACCAGAGATTGTGAATGACTCTCCCTATGACGATGGCTGGTTCTTCAAAATATCACCGACTGATCTGGATGAGCTTAAGAGTTTGCTCTCGGCGGCGGAATACAAGGAATCCTGTGAAGACGATGCGCACTAGCCTATAACGATGCCTTTTGTTCCCCACACTAAAACCGATGAACGAGTCATGCTTGATGCCATTGGCGTCGGTAGTATCGAGGCGTTGTTTGATGAAATTCCGGCGGAACTGCGCAATGGCCAGTTAGTAGAAACGCCTACCGGACTATCCGAAATGAGTATGCTGAGAGTGATGTCTGAGCGTGCAAATCAGGACGTCATAGGACTGAGTTTTTTAGGTGCAGGCGCCTATGAACATCATATCCCGAGTGCGGTATGGGACCTTGCTTCCCGCGGTGAATTTTTGACTGCCTACACACCCTATCAGGCTGAGGCGAGCCAGGGAACACTGCAACTTATCTATGAGTTTCAGACCATGATGTGCCGTCTTACGGCGATGGATGTATCCAATGCATCGGTGTATGACGGTGCGACCGCGATGGCTGAAGCCATACTGATGGCAGTTAGGGCTAACAAAAAGTCTAAGTCCAAACGACTACTTTGTGCAGGAAACATTCATCCTCATTACCTTGAAGCCTGTCGTAGCATCGTCAGCAACCAAAACATTGAATTTGAAGTTATCCCCTATCGTGATGATACAGGAACCCTTGACCTTGAGTATCTCGACACCAGGCTCAGTGAAGATTTCGCTGCAATGGTCATTGCTTATCCAAATTTTTTTGGTGGGTTGGAAGAGGTGGACCACTTAACCGATTGGGCGCATGAGAACAGTATGCTGGTAGTAGGCGTCGTTAATCCCATGGCGCTCGGAATATTAGGCCCGCCAGGAGAGTGGGGGGAACAGGGTGCCGATATTGTCGTCGGGGAAGCACAACCGTTTGGAATACCGATCGCTTCCGGTGGCCCATATCTTGGATATATGTGTTGTAAAAAGACCATCGTGCGTCAGATGCCTGGCAGGATTATTGGCAGGACGATCGATCTGGATGGGCGCGAGGGTTTTGCGCTGACACTACAGGCCAGAGAACAACATATTCGTCGTGCTAAAGCGACGTCTAATATATGTACTAACCAGGGCTTACTGGTTACCGCAGCCACCATTTACCTTAGTCTGCTCGGTGACAATGGTATTCATGCGGTGGCATCGAGGTGTCATACCAACATGATGTTGCTCCTCGATAAATTAACCCAAATACCGGGCGTGAGGTTGCGTTTTGATGGTCCTGTTTTCCATGAGGCGGTAGTGCAATTACCGACGTCAGCTAAAACCATTTTACAAAAGGTCGCAGCAGAGAATATTTTAGGTGGTTATGATTTGGTTGAAGTCGACGAAGGTTTGTCTGACTGTATGCTTTGTTGTGTGACGGAGACGAAAAACGATGAGGACTTGTCCGTCCTTACGTCAGCGCTTGCTAAAGCGATAGGGGGTCACAGTGCTGATCTTTGAAATGGGTAGTGAGGGCAGAAATGCTACGGCGCAGTTTGAAGAGCCTACAGAAGTTAGCGATATTCCGGCACGGCATCTTCGAGGGTGCCGCGCGGGCTTACCGGAAGTATCTGAACTTCAGGTGGTGAGGCACTTTACCAATCTTTCGAAGAAGAATTTCTCAATCGACGGTCAGTTCTATCCACTTGGTTCCTGCACCATGAAATATAATCCCAGGGGTGCACATCGAGCTGCCAGTTTGCCGGGATTTTTGAATCGTCATCCGCTCGCACCAGAACAATTCAGCCAGGGCTTCATGGCCTGTCTATTTGAATTACAGGAATACCTGAAGGATGTCACCGGCATGCAGGCCGTGTCGTTAACACCCATGGCAGGTGCGCAGGGAGAATTTGCGGGTGTTGCCATGATAAGGGCATACCATGACAGTCAGGCAGACTCTGCACGTTCCGAGATTTTGATACCGAGCGCTGCACACGGGACTAATCCTGCAACAGCCGTGATGTGTGGTTACACGGTTCGTGAGATACCGGTGACCAGTGATGGTGATGTCGATATTGACGCACTCAAGGGTGCCGTAGGTCCTCAAACAGCTGGCCTGATGATGACCAATCCCTCTACCTGTGGTGTTTTTGATCGTCGAATACAAGAGATTGCAGATATCGTCCATGGCGTGGGCGGGCTGCTTTACTACGATGGTGCGAACCTGAACGCTATTCTCGGCAAGGTCAAGCCAGGGGATATGGGTTTTGATGTGCTCCATATGAATCTTCACAAGACTTTTGCAACCCCTCATGGGGGCGGGGGGCCGGGTTCTGGTCCTGTAGGGGTTAACGACAGACTAAGCCCATTCGTCCCGACGCCGGTGGTGCAGCGGCGTGATGATGGTACCTATTTTTGGGCAGACCGTGATCAATTGCCGTTGAGTATCGGACGATTATCCGCGTTCATGGGCAATGCGGGTATCCTGCTTCGAGCATACGCTTATGCGCGATTGTTGGGGCGAGAAGGTATACACAGGGTTGGCGAGTACGCGACGCTCAATGCAAATTATATGGCGGCACGCCTTGCGGAGGCCGGCTTTCAGTTAGCTTATCCAAACAGGCGCGCGACTCACGAATTCATCGTGACGCTGGCGAAAGAAGCCAAGGAACTTAATGTTACCGCGATGGATGTTGCCAAGCGTCTGCTTGACTATGGCTATCATGCGCCGACTACTTATTTTCCTTTGTTGATTGCCGAATGCCTGTTGATTGAACCGACGGAAACGGAAAGTCGTGAAGAGATCGATGGCTTTGTTGATGCCATGATTAGTATTTTGGAGGAAGCGCACCGAACCCCAGAATTAGTCAGCGCGGCTCCTCACACGATGCCGGTGAAGAGACTTGATGACGTCAAAGCTGCGCGAGATTTGGACCTTGCCTTTGAAGGTAGTTAGAAGCACGGTATTTTAAAGCTTGCAGCGGGTCCGGCTAATTGATTTCAGGGGCCAGCTGGGACGTGAAGCTACGTAGTTGATGATCCAGTCCGTTGAGTAGGCGGGAACACATTTCTGATATTTCCGCATCTGAACCATTCGATTCTAGCAGAGTGATGATTTCACGAACCGTGTGCGTGATGTCTCTGGTTAGGGTGTCGTTTAATTGCACGAGTTTTGATCCCAGATTAACCGGATCGAAAATGAGTTGCTCTATAATTTTAATTTGCGTCAACAAATTTTTCCGGCTCTGCCCCGAGAATTTTGAGTGTGGATCGACCACCAGTTGTAAAGACTCCCCATAGAGATGGCTGGCGCTGTACTCGAGAAGTGTCATGAGTTGGTGCAATTGCTCTTCGGTAGACATCGGGTTCACAATAAGCTTACCCAATTTAAGGCTGAGATCTTCAACCAACAATGCGGTAACCAACTCGAGAATTTTCCGACGTCGATCTGTTTTTGGGTCTTCAGAGACCAAAAAATCCGTTGATGGACGAGAGAAAATTAGGAACTCGATAGCATGAAAGCCAAGGGCAGCTTCAGTAGGGTCGGTGAACTGGTGCTGATGACGCAACACAGTGGCTGTGATCTCCAATGTCAGGTCAGAGACAATTCCCGATTCAGGGTAAGCAGGCAAAACATCTAAAAAGCCCGGCTCGATTGGCCAGGCATCCACTTCGCTCATCTGTGGCGGTATTAAAAACTTAACCTGTAGGAACGACGTATGAGCGTTACGCCATGCATTTTGTGCGGTGAGCAAACGTTCCGGATTGTCCGGTTCATCTAGGAATTGCAGAACACGCTGTTGCAGTTCACTAAGGTCTGTTAGCGCAGCAAGTTTATGATTGTTGTGCAGTCTCGTAGCGTCAGCCCATAGCTTGCCGGGTGCAACTTCCTTGTGCTCACACGATAAACATGTGAACAAACACAAGGCGACGATCAGTCTCTTAAACTGATGATAGGCCATTTTTCTTTCTCTGCCTGTCCGCGGAGTAACTCATCGGGATCTACAGCAATTGGATGGGTCACTTCCTGTAACAGCGGTAGGTCGTTGTGCGAATCCGAATAAAAAAAACTTCCGCTCAGGGTTTGATCATTTGTCGCTAACCATTCGAATAATCGCGTGACCTTACCGGCTCCAAAACTGGGTGTACCTAGGATCTGTCCGGTGTATCGACCATCGCAAATCTCCAGTACTGGTGCAATAAGTGTACTTATGTCAAACAAGGTAGCGATAGGTTCTGTAATGAACTGATTGGTCGCAGTGATTATCATGAGGTGATCTTCCTGGCTGCGATGCCTCTCCACCAGGGCCAATGCTTTGGATAACACCTTGGGTGCAATGAAATCGTCGATAAAGTTTTGACGCATATCGTTCAATTCTGCCATGGAGTAGGCAGGCAGCATGGCACAGCTAAAGGTCAAATAGGCATCGATATCAAGCTCACCGCGTTTATAGCTTTCGTAGAACTCATTGTTCTTCGCGGTATATTCGTCAGCATCAACGAACCCGGAGGCAACCACGTACTCACCCCACGCGTGATCACTGTCTGTGGCAATCAAGGTCTCATCTAAATCGAAAATTGCTAATGACAAGTTGGTTGCCCTTACATTTTGAGGTTAGTGTATCTCCTTTTTGAGCGAGAACGATGCACGATTGCTGAACCATGGAGATTCAGCCACAATGCTGCCAAATGATCAAATCTAGTAGAGTTTGAATTGATAGACAATGATGGTTTTAGGCCTAACGTCGGTATTATTCTAGCGAACGAACGAGGCCAGGTATTGTGGGCTAAGCGAGTTGGACAGGATGCATGGCAGTTCCCACAGGGTGGGATTGAATCTCATGAGGCTCCTGAAGAGGCGCTTTATCGAGAATTGCGGGAAGAAATTGGTCTTAGGGAAGATAGTGTTGAGGTTGTCGGTAGCACCAAAGGCTGGCTTAGGTACCGTTTGCCGAAGCGGATGTTACGGCGCAATAGCAGCAGTTTTTTAGGCCAGAAGCAGAAATGGTTTCTGCTCAAGATGCTGTCTGACGATGACGCGGTGTCCTTTGAGCATTCTGAGACACCAGAGTTTGATTTGTGGCAATGGGTGACCTATTGGTATCCACTGGGCCAAGTGGTCCCGTTCAAGCAGGATGTATATCGGCGGGCGATGAAAGAGCTTGCGCCGTATCTATCGAAATGCCTGGCACCCGGGTAGCCAATGTCTAGAGAGTTTTCATCCGAGTTTCCGAAGATCCTTCGTCGCGTTGTACAGGAGGTCGTCTCGGCGGGAGATCTTGTCAGCTCTTTGGACATTATTGTCGAGCAGGTGCAAAAGGAAATGCACACACAGGTGTGTAGCGTCTATTTGCTCAATGAGGCTCGTCAAAAATATGTTTTCATGGCAACGAGAGGCTTGAATGCTAAGGCCGTTGGCGTGCTTACACTCGATGTGGATGAGGGCCTGGTTGGTTTGGTGGGTGAAAGGGCAGAACCGGTCAACCTCGAGGATGCGCAAAGTCATCCCAGAAATCGATTTTTTGAGGAGCTGGGAGAAGACCCATTTCACTCCTTCCTCGGTGTGCCGATTATTCATCAGAGAAGCCTGCTAGGTGTTCTAGTCGTCCAACAGAGTGAGGCGCGGCGTTTCGATGAAAGCGAAGAAGCTTTTCTGGTAACACTCTCAGCCCAACTAGCGGGTGTCATAGCGCACGCCAAGGCCACTGGTGATCTTTCTCTAACGACCAGTGAACAGCCATCCAGAGATGTTAGGGGCCTGTCAGGTGCGCCTGGTATTGGTTTTGGTACTGCGGTGGTCGTCTATCCAAAAGCAGACTTGGGTAGTGTACCTACTCGTAAGGTTTCTGATATCGAGAGCGAGAAGATTGCGTTCACAGAAGCAGTAAATGAAACCAGAGAGGAGATTCGAGAATTTTCGAATCATTTGGAATCCCAATTGCAACCGGGTGAGTTGGCGCTATTTGATGCCTACCTAAATATACTGGATGACAACGAGATTGCCGGTGAGGTGAAGACGGTGATTGACCAGGGAAATTGGGCGGCGGGGGCCCTGCGTCAGGTGATTGAGGCTCATGTCGCAAATTTTGAATCCATGGAAGATGAGTATCTTCGGGAGCGAGGCGCTGATGTCCGTGACCTTGGTGTACGTGTTTTAGCGAAGTTACAGAGCGCCGATGTCAGGCTGATCAATTATCCAAAAGATACTGTCTTGGTCGGTGAAGAGCTAACAGCGACTGATCTGGCGTCTGTGGCGAGTGAAAAACTCAAAGGGTTTGTGTCGGTGCGTGGTTCAGCCAATTCTCATGTTGCGATTCTTGCGGAAGCAATGGGGGTCCCCGCTGTGATGGGGGTAGAGAATCTTTCGACTCAGTGGATGGAAGGCAAGTCGGTTGTTGTCGATGGCTTCAGCGGTTCAGTGGTTGTGAATCCTGGTAAAGATCACATTGCCTATTACGAGAACATTGTTAAAGAAGAAGCTGAATTGGTAGATGGCCTCGGTGATCTTGCGGATCAACCCTGCGTGACGACAGATGGTCATCGTATTCAGTTGTGGGTCAACACAGGTCTTATTACTGACGTCGCCCGGTCTCTGGGTCGCGGTGCCGAAGGGGTTGGGTTATATCGGACTGAAGT
Source organism: Pseudomonadales bacterium (assembly GCA_029246605.1). GTDB lineage: Bacteria > Pseudomonadota > Gammaproteobacteria > Pseudomonadales > Azotimanducaceae > UBA7455. The sequence goes on from JAQWMV010000251.1 coordinate 20,612, forward strand.
TCACTTCATGATGAATGATCGCTTTCCTACAGAAGAGGAACAGCGGATTATTTACCGGGAGCATCTGCAGGCCTTTGATCCACGACCAGTTACCATGAGAACGCTGGATATTGGCGGGGATAAATCATTACCCTATTTTCCGATAGAAGAAGACAATCCGTTTCTTGGTTGGCGCGGTATTCGTGTAACGCTAGATCATCGGGAGATTTTTATTGCTCAAGTGCGGGCCATGATTGAGGCCAATGAGGGCATCGATAATGATTTACGAATTATGCTGCCAATGGTTACCAGCATCGCGGAAATAGATGAAGCACAGCGCCTGATCAGTCGTTGTTATAGAGAGATCGTGGAAGAAGGTACGGAAGTTGAGATGCCGGATGTTGGTGTCATGATTGAGGTACCTGCCGCCGTGTATCAGGCGCAGGACATTGCAAAACGAGTGGACTTTCTGTCAGTGGGTAGCAATGACTTGATTCAATACATGCTGGCTGTAGACAGGAACAATGCGCAGGTTGCGGAGCTCTATCAGGAGTTCCATCCTGCTGTGCTACAGGCGCTTAAGAATGTTGCTGATGCCGCTCACGCAGAAGGAAAACCAGTTAGTATCTGTGGCGAGATGGCGGGAAGTCCTTCTGCCGCATTGTTATTGATGGCGATGAACTATGATATCCTGTCGATGAATGCGACGAATCTGTTAATGGTCAAATGGGCGTTAACGAGCTTTTCGATGGCCAAGGCACAGGAAATCCTGAATAAAGTATTACAGATGGATAATGCCTACCTGATTAAGAACTACGTTGATAATGAACTACGGCAGGCAGGACTGGGCCGAGTAGTCCGTGCTCGCTAATTTTTGACAGTAAAAGAATGTTTCTGAAGGCTTTCCGCGACACCATTTTTAGCATAACACTGCTCCTCGAAACTTAAGTGTCCGTCTTTTTTCCATATAACAACCGTTCTGGCACGGGTGCCATAATCTTCTGAGGCGATAAAACTGTTGGAAAATGCACGATGATCCCCTCCATCGCAGAGCACCATCGATAAGGCATCGGCAAGCGCCGGTTGGTGAATCGCGCGTTCCAGTTTTTGTTGACCTTCGATAACTTTCGGCCAGTCGCAATTGAGTAACTGGTTACTAAGACCGTAGTATCCAGGTTCTAGTCGGGTGATCTTACTTGTTTGATTGGTAAAGTAGTAAAAGCCGTCGGCGTCACCTAGTACTAAATTGAATCCACGGTATTGATCCGCGCGAGTGGCGATTTGTTGCAAGTAGGATAGTGCTGGTTCGGACCCTGACAGAAATCGCGAGGTTAGATCCCCGCGCGACAATGGTGGAATGGGGTCAGCCGGTGTTTCGCGAAAATTGGTTACCGCAGCGAAGCGCCCGGACTTGGTGATCCCCATCCATGTGCCACCCATGGACATGTCTTTGCCAGCGAGTATTTCTGGATTCTCTGGCCAGAACATTGCTGGTCGTGATGGCCTGTCATAGTATTCATCCCTATTGGCGGCCACCACGAGCTGATATTCATCCAGTGGAGCTATTGCAAACAGGATTAAACACATCGAGACTGCATCAGATTTCGAAAAGCGGCCTAGTGTAGCAGAGTTCGCTGATTGACTGGATAATCCTTAAGGAGGAAACATGTGGCACTACCCGGAATTTGATCCGGTATTCTTACAACTGGGCCCGGTCGCTAT
>JAQWMV010000253.1 GCA_029246605.1 Pseudomonadales bacterium
CCGGGTACCCCGCACTTCAAGTTTGGGACTCCTAAGCTACCTATGTATTAGTAATTTGAATGAGTGATTTGGTTTGAGGGGCTTCTCAATCTTATGTACCTTAAAGCTGAATAATGGTATTCATACGTTATGAAAATCCAATTGTTCACTTTACTTGGTCTGTCGCTCTTATTGAGCGGTTGCGCAAAAAATACCTATCAGAGCGAGACAGATGTTGTCGTCCCTGAAAGCGACCTTATCACGGCCATTACTCCCGCCGTACAGGGTCATGAGTGGGCCAAAAATTGGTGGCTGCCGCGCCATGAATCGAAGCTGAAACGCATCACCGAGGGCGACGTGGCTCTGCTGATGATCGGGGATTCGATTACACATGGTTGGGAAGATCGCCCTAAAAACCGAAAGGACTCTAAAGGCGGCAAGAAGGTGTGGGACCGATACTATGGACACCGTAAGGCAGTGAACCTTGGTTACGGGGGCGACCGTACACAGAATGTGTTGTGGCGCCTTCAGCATGGCGAGGTAGACGGGATTGCGCCACAGCTGGCAGTGATTATGATCGGTACTAACAATACGAAGGGGCTGGACCCTGCGAAGCACACTGCGTTGGGTATAAAGCACATCATTCGCGAACTTCAAACGCGGGTGCCAGAAACGAAGATTTTACTACTGGCAATTTTCCCTCGCGGCGTCGGACCGGATGATACAAAGCGTCAGCGGAACAACGAGGTGAACGGGATTATCTCTGGGTACGCCGATAATGAAAGCGTGTTCTTCCTTAATATCAACGAACGATTCCTGGACGACGAACGCACACTCCTGATTGAGGCCATGCCCGATTTGCTGCATCCAAATCAAAAGGGCTACCAGATTTGGGCTGAGGCTATGGAACCGAAGGTTGCGGAGTTACTCAGGGACGAAGCTGTTCAAGCCCAATAGGATTGCAGGCAACATACCTGAGCTGAGTACCCACGAGACGCTCATGGCTGACGCTGAAGATCATCACTCTATCGCCGTGCGAAGCTGACGATCACAGTGCAAGCCATCTGTCACACTCGGTCAGGTTTTAATCAATATCAACTCAGGAGTCAGCCAAACCTTTATCTGCCTTACCGGCCATAACATTTACCTTAGTATACTGATCCGCTCCACCAGTTCTTGTATCTCTGGGCCGCCGGGGGTGCTGGGTATGCTCTCGTTTTTCTTATCGCATCAGTGGTCGCGTTTCACAGGAAGGTTTATAAGCTAGGGGCCTAGTAAGACTCCTTGAAGCATGTGTCCCTGAAGCGCGAAGTTGCATAACAGTCTATCCATGCAACTCACTATGCTATTTAGTAGCGATACCTGTTCAAGGATGCACACAAACCTCACCATGGCTATCTGAAAACGTGAGGCATTGATCAGTAACTTCTCTTGGTACTCTCTCCGAAGCTCACCCTCTTTCGCTAAGTTCGCTTCAATTTCATTTTCGAATTATTGTTCTACCGTCAATACCTTTGTGAAATAGTTTCAGTCATCAGTGCCTTGGCGTAATATGGGGACATACGCTGACATTGGAAGCAATAATGAGAACATTACTTTTACTATTAGTGTTGTTTACTTCACACGCCCATACCAAAGAAACCAAACTACCGAATGTACTACTAATTTTTGTCGACGACCTTGGCTACTGCGATACCGAACTTTATGGATGCGATAATATCCCGACTCCAAATATAAAGCGGCTGGCAGAGGAAGGCGTACTTTTCACTGATGGCTATGTCTCTAGCCCAGTTTGTTCTCAATCTCGAGCAGGTCTCCTTACCGGTCGCCATCAGCAGCGATTTGGGCACGAATATCTTCCGGGGGCAGAAGATGGGCTCCCCCTCGATGAAGTTACTCTCGCTGATGTCATGAAGGAGTCCGGTTATGTTACGGGTATAGTCGGTAAGTGGCATCTTGGAGATGCAGCGAAATTCAATCCAATCTATCGTGGTTTTGATGAATTTTTTGGTCTCACCCCGGGGGCAGTGAACTACCTCGATCCAACTCAAGAAAATTCGAAGACTGTTCGATGGTCGATGGAAAAAGAAAAGTATGTCTCAGCGCTGCCAAGCAGTTGGGTAAATCAACCTCCTCGTCTGGACCCTTCAAAAAGCCCTTATATTTTGCTTAAAGGAACGACCGAGGTTTCAGAAAGCGAGTACCTGACCGAAGCATTTACGAGAGAAGCGGTCAGATTCATTGAGGAAAATAAGAACGGACCATTTTTTCTTTATCTACCGCACTTCGCTGTGCATGGTCCGCTCCAGGTGACCCAGAAATACTATGATCGATTTCCAACAATTGAGGATGAAGCAAGTCGAATATATGCAGCCATGACGTCGGCACTAGACGATAGCATTGGGACCATATTGGATAAAATTCAAGGCCTCGGTCTTGAACAAGATACTCTTATCATCTTTATAAGTGACAACGGTGGTGGCGTTTCTGATTACCCTAATAATTTTCCACTTCGTGGGGGCAAACATACTATGTTTGAAGGTGGAATTCGTGTGCCTTTCGCAATGAAATGGCCAGCTAGGATACCCAAAGGGGTCACCTATGAGGAGCCTATTAGCTCCCTGGATATCTTTCCAACCATAGTCGCAGCTACAAGGGGGAAACTGCCAGAAGAAGTTGCGATCGATGGTGTTGACCTTGTTCCCCACCTGAATGGCTCAAATAGTGCAATACCTCATTATCAACTCTTCTGGAGATCAGGCAGTATTTGGGCAGCAAGAGAAGGCGACTGGAAACTGATTTACGCCGGTGACAGGTACTGGCTATACGATTTGGAAAAAGACATAGGTGAAAAACTAAATCTTGCGGAATCACACAAAGACGTAGTTCAACGAATAAAAACTAGTTACGACAAATGGAATACAACAAACGTTGAACCCCTTTGGCCCTCCTATGGCGAGAAAAGTGGTGACAGTTATAATATTGATGGAGTTTCTATTAACTGGAATTTTTAGCCTCGAGGGAAAGTCTTTAAGGCCTTTAGCGAAATACTATAATCAGATATATACCTGAGGGTGGATATGAGGG
>JAQWMV010000254.1 GCA_029246605.1 Pseudomonadales bacterium
TATCAAAATACCAGGTGGCCGGGTGGTACGGCATGGTCCAGCGATGGCCCCAACCCCAGACGCCCTGTTCAGGCACGCCGCGAAGATGTTGGGATATGACCACGGGATGCGGGGCGAGTCCAATGGTACCTATGGTCCAGAGGTTTTCGGCGTTACTCTTGAGCAGCTTGCGCCCGAATTCGATGCGGTGCGCAGGATCGAGGGCGGTTCGCATCTGGTCGAACCAGATCTGTAGCTGCCGCAGCTCTGGTGGCGGCTCCGTGCCGATTTTGCCACCCGTCGAGTACCAGCGCGCCCAGTCGTTCCACATCACCGTGCTCCACCCACTGGACACCGGCGCCCACCAGACCGCCCTGACTGGCAGCAAAATGTCCGTGTTGCGATCACCTTGCCAGGTTGTCATCTGCATCCGGTTTGCCAACGCGCGCTCTCTCTGTAGGCCGATGTCGATGATCCTCAGCCTAAGGTCAATGCCTACGGCCTGCCAATACTGACTGACAAGTTCCAAAGAGATTGCCTTCGGCGTCTCCCGGTCGACAAACTCCAGCGTAATTACCAGCGGCGTCCCGTCCCGGTGTTCGCGCAGCGCATCGTTGTCCATGTCCCGCAACCCCATTTCGTCAAGCAGCCGTCGGGCGCGATCGGGATCGTATCGGGTGTAAGCCGTTACAAAGCGCGGATCGAACATGCTGCTGCTCGGATGTGCGGTAACCTGACTTGGCGTTCCCCGACCGAAGTAGATGATATCGTTCATCTCCTCGCGATTGATGGCCAGGGACATGGCTTCGCGAAAGCGATGGTCCATGTATAGGTCCGTCAGACGGGCATCGGGATAGTTGTAGTTCATCTGCAGGACCACATCGCTCGCCGCCGATCGATTCCAGATGAGCACGCGAACGGCCTCGGTCTGCTCGCCCAGCTTCAATAATGGAATATTCTGCGTCTTCAGATGAAAGGCAGAGAAGTCCAGGCGGCCGGTGGCGGCCATGGTCTGAATGATCTCCTGGTTGTCCACCTCGGTCGACTCGATTCGATCAATGTATGGCAGCTGCTGACCGCTCGGGTCGATCTTGAAGTAGTAGGGGTTGCGTTCCAGACGGACCAGCGTCGGTGTCCGTTCGACGATCCGATGCGAATCCAGCGTGGGGGCATCGGCGCTCTCGGTGATCAGCTGACGTCGACAGGCGGTGACGAATGCCATCCAGGAGACAAAATGTCTGGCACTGATCCTGTCCTCGAGTTCGGTACGATCGACATAATCCGGGTGAAAATTCCTGTAGAAGTGGCTGGGCACATACATGCGGTTAGCCGAATTTGCCAGCATGTTGGCGACCAGTGGGTTGGGCTCCTCAAACTCGTAGCGAAAGACCAAATCGGAGATCCTGACCGCCTTGCCGCCACGTGCCTCCTGCGGCGTGACGGGGGAATACTCCTCGTTCAGGAGCAGGTCGTTGAACATGAACACAAAATCGTCACTGGTCAGCGGGACGCCATCCGACCACTTGATGCCCTCTCTCAACGTCAGCGTAATGGATCGGCCATCCGGGCTCAGATCCCAGGACTCCGCGAGGTTTGGTAATGGTGTGCGCAGGTCCGCCGAGATGGCCACCAGACCCTCAACATTGGGAAACGTCAACCACTCATCACGAGTGACTCTCGCCACACCGCCATATCGGCCTATTCCGTCAAGCGGAACAACGACGACGGGATCAGCGGGCAATCGGTCCGCCACTGGCGGCAGGCCGCGTGAATCCAACATGGGGCTCTGCGAGAAATGCGTGATTCCGAGTTCACTAGCCATTTTCGTAGGTTCAAACCAGGCGCGAGGCCAGGACTCCTCGCCTGCCTGGACACGCAGGACCGTCAACGTGCACAGTAGTGCCAACTTGGTGATGTACCGACGTTTCGTCACCGGCCTGGTTGTCGTTGCGCTTGAATTTTTTGCGAGACTGCCTTTCGTGTCATCACATCATCGAGGGCACCCCTGCCACCTGAGCGCTGTGCCCTTGCCGGCCACAGGTCCCAGTCGCCGAGTTGCTGACTCGTGCCACGCCAGGAGTCACGACTCTCGGACATCGCATCGAGCAGCAACGAGTCCATCTCGGCTACCAGGCTTGCATTTCGTCCAACCAGGTTGTGCTCCTCAAACGGATCGTTTTGCAGATCGAATAGGATCCATGGTCTTTCTTCGGTACGCGCATAGTTGTACCGCTCGGTTCGAAGGCCTCGCCATCCGGGCCATGGTACATAGCCATGCTGCATCGCCAGATACACAGACGTCTGTGCAGGTTCCCCTCCCAGGAACGCTGCTGAGCAATCGACACCATCCAAACCCAGGGGTTTATCGATCTCCGCAAGTCCGCACAGCGTCGGAAAGATATCCGGCGTTCCAAAAGGCATTCCCAACCGGCTATCCGCGTCGATGTTGCCCGGCCAGCGAGCCAGAAACGGCACCTGAGACGACTCCCGATGCGGCCAGTGTTTGGAATACAGGCCCTGGCTGCCCAACATCTCACCATGGTCTGATGTGAAAATCACAATCGTATCCTCAGCCTGACCACTTGCTGCCAAGGCCTGCATCAGCCGTCCAAATTCGGCATCGACCTGGGAAATCAGGCCGTAGTAGTGTGCGTAGTTGTCATTCAGGGCAGCGAGTTCATCTTCATGAAACAGTTTCCAGGTTGTTGGATGTTTGCTCAGTTCTCTGTCCAGGTAGGGTTTGACGTATTCGTCGAGGGATTCAAGGGGTGGGTGGGGTGGATACCACGAAAGGAAAAGACACCAGGGCGTTGCGCCATCCTGGTTGTTGATAAACTCAATGGCCCTGTTTGTTTCTGCTTCGGTGCGATTCTGGCCCTTACCCACTTCGGTATCGTGAGCATTGATCGCGTGATCTCGATTGGGATTGTTGTGCCTGCCACCTACGCCCACAAACCATTCGTGATCGAATCCGAGTCGCATTGGATGACCGGCATCAAGGCGGACCTCTTCCCCTACATGCCATTTCCCAATATATCCGCATCGATAACCCGCGGCCCCAAACGTCTTTCCGAAATGCGAGTGACGACTCAAATCGGGATAGCAGTTGTTGGTTGTCACGCCGGTGTGGTGTCCATACAGGCCCGTCACCAAAGTTACTCTGTAGGGAGTACAAACCGGCGAGTTCGAAACAGCGGTCTCTAACTGTATTCCTTCACTGGCGAATAGATCCAGATTCGGTGTCATCAGATCCTTATCGCCATAGGAACACCCAACAGCCGAGGCACGCTGCTGATCAGAGAATACAAACAGAACGTTGGGTCTGTCGGAAGTCATATTGTTCCACTGTCAACTCATGAATAAAGACGGGTGGCCGCGTCCTGCCCTCAACGGAAACGTGGCCTCACTGTGGCTGAACCGGTAATGCAGTTTAACTACCGGGTCAGGCTGAGTGTCTACCGCATTAGCGGTGCCAATTTCCGGGCAAGGTTTTCTCCCATCTGGATCATGCCGTTATACGCGGGATGGAGCAAGTCGATGGTCAAGTCACCGATTTCCTGCAGAATATCGGTACCTTCGAATAGATGAACGTTAGGAGTAAGGGGAAGTCGACCATAGCCCTGTGAGGCTATAACCTTTACCGAGGTAGGTTTACTCTGTACCCAGCAGAGCTGGTTCTGGACACCGCGATGTCGCACAATGGATGTCCTGTAAATAAACGATAGATCAACGGAGAACGTTATGCCTGTTATAGATATGTCTACACTCACACCCGTCGGGGAATTTGGGTCAAAAGCCTGGGGTGAAGCCTGTGCCGAGGGTGCCATCAAGATACTTGAGGCTGCCAATCTTCCTTCTACGATCACCTGGGCCTTTACTGAAGATTACACGCATCCACCTGCCAGACTGATGGCGGGTGGGCGCAAGAATGCTGGCTATTACATTATGGTCAAGGAGGGCAAAGTCACCGCAGGCGACGGCATTCCCGAAGAAGCACTGGCGATACCCGGTTTTCACGCGAAGATTCCCTGGGCGTGCATCTGTCACCAATCCGGTGCGCTATACGGTAAAGAAGGCCAGAAGCAGCGCGGTGCAGACACGCAGGTATTGTATGCAGCAATCACAGAATACGTGGGCCGCGAGAATCCTTTTGGCTTTGATATCAACAAGGACGGCAAGCCTAATCAAATGATTGATCCGGTCGGTCCCTGGCCCGCCGAAGTCGGCGCAGCGCTGGGCGAAGGCGGCGAAGAAGGCAATGGCCTGCACAATATCGCCGCGACATTGCAGACAGACTCACCTGAATGGGCCGATCTGCCAGTCACTGCTATGCGAGTACCTATCTTTGCCGACATGACGGACCAGCAGAAAGCGGATTACGTTAAGCTCTGTGGTGTTGAAATGTAACGACCCTACCGCGTCCAATAGTAGAGGCGGCCTTAATAACGGGCAGCGAGGCCATTCGAAACTGGGCGGTACGAAACAAACTAACGCATCGGAACTCTGGAGGAAACCAATGACATCTCCCAACGTATTGCTCGTCTTCCCCGATCAGCATCGTGGCGACTGGCTTGGCTTCCGCGGCACCACCGGCGTGTCCACGCCGAACATCGACGCCCTGGCGACACGCGGCGTTGCCTTCGAGAATGCATTGACGCCGTCGCCTCTATGTTCACCGGCTCGCTCCTGTCTGGCGCTGGCGCGCCGCTACGACAGGCAGCCCGTTCTCTACAACCACCTCGACGTTCCCGACGACGCAGCCACGATTTACCGAGATCTCCGCGAACAGGGCTACGACGTGCTCGCCTGTGGCAATTTCGATCTATTGAAACAATCTAAGGATTGGGGCGCGGACGGTCAACACGGATCAGGTGACACGAGCCGCCTTCGCCACCTCGGCTTCACGGGCGGCGTCGACAGCGCCGGAAAACACGATTGTATAACAGCAAGCCAACGGGCCTGGCGGAGCCCTATGCGACGTTTCTCGAAGAACGCGGGCTCCTGCAAACACACCTGGACGATTTCGGTGGTCGCGGCTACGGCGATGAGGCCTACATCAACGTCGAACCGACGGCCCTGCCCGATGACGCGTATTGCGATAACTGGATCGGTGCTCGCGCGGCCGCACTGATCGAAAGCGCGCAATCGCCATGGTTCCTGCAGGTCAACTTCAACGGACCGCACGAGCCGCTCGACGTCACCGAATCGATGCACGCGGCATTCGCCGACGTCGACTTCGACCAACCCGTTAACAACGACTACTACCCGGCCGACCTGCACGTCGCCATGCGTAGGAACTACGCCGCGATGATCCACAACATTGACGCATGGCTCGGGCGGTTTCTCGATATCATAGAGCGCCGCGGAGAGCTGGAGAATACCCTCGTCATCTACGCATCCGACCACGGCGACAGCCTCGGTGATCACAACCGCTTCCAAAAACATGTTCCCGAACACGGGTCATGGAACGTACCGCTGGTTGTCGCCGGTCCCGGCGTCGTGGCCGGCAATACCGTCGCCACCCCGGTTGATCTCGTGGATGTGGCGCGAACCGTTCTCGACTTTGGAGGTATCGCACCGAACCGGCCGCTCGATGGCGGCAGTCTCCGCGCCGCGCTCGAGGGCGGCAGGTTGGGTTGGGACGCACGCACGGGCGGACTCGCGAGTTGGCGGGCGATCTTCGACGGACGTTACAAATACATCCACAACTACGCCCGCAACCGATCGATCCGCGAACTCATGACCGGCTCGTGGGAGCCCAGCCGCGAGTCCCCGGGCGTTCTGTACGACCTCGAAAACGACCCGGGAGAATGTGAAGACCTCTCCCGGGTCGATCCAGTACGCATGGCCGAATACCGCGATCTACTTCTAGGCAGTATCGACACAAATAAAGCCGTGTAGTGCCAGTCTTCATTTTAAATGATGCTAAAAACGCTTGGACTTTCAAGGAATGCCTGGGACTGGCCGCCGAATTCAATGTGAAGACCCGTATGGTCATCCTCCTGGTACTTGCCCAGGGAAAGACTTACACCGACACCAGTAAGACGGACGAATAGCTCCCGTTTCTCAGCGCCGAAAAGAAGAAGGGGTGGTCAAATGACCACCCCTTCTTAACTGCATTTACTTCTGTAAAACGAGCTAACTACAACCTCCAGCGTATTCCTACTAGGGATCGACGACCCGAGTACGCTCCGTTCACATAGTGACTCAAAGTACTCTGACCTAGAAGGTTATAGTGGCTTATATCCTCGTCGGTGATATTAATGGCTTGCAAAGTAACAGTAAAATTGTCATTTACTGAATAGTTTAATGAAGCATCCCATTGTGAATATTTATCAATGAATGATGGGTTGCCCTGGCCATCAGCGATGACGTCAAGGAAGTCATCTCTAGAGTTGAAAGAAAGCCGACCGTTCCATGGACCTTTCTCGTAAAACACTGACAGGTTTATGGTGTGCTCGGATAAGCCAGGAACCCCATAGGCTTGAGCGGTATTGTCATTCTGAAAATCAGAACTGGAGTCAATATAGGTCCAATTCGCTATCACACCAAGACCATCAAATGGTGCGGGTAGGATACCTGCAAAGGTGCGTTGGAACGACACTTCCATGCCAGCGATACCAGATTTACCAGTGTTTAGAGGCCTAAACGCATTTAATACTAGTGGCTGTTGCGTCTCTGGATCTAACACACCGGGAAATGGAGTTAGCGTTTGCTCAGGCTGTACAAATGATTCGATATCTTTCGAAAAAAGACCAAGCGATAAGAGCGAGTAGTCAGCGAAATACCATTCAACTGCTAAGTCGACTTGTGTGCCCAGTGTTGGGTCAAGTTTGCCGTTACCACCACGCATTGTCCTGGGTCTTGCTTGGACAGTTAGTCGAGGACTTAAATCAAGATATCTAGGTCTGCTCATCACTTTCGCTACGGAGAATCTCACAATAAGTTCATCCGTAGGGTCAAATCGAAGATTCAGTGAAGGCAGAGTCCTTGTGTAATCATGGTAGATATCTACGTATTCAGGCGTTGAAAGGATAACGGTGGGGTCTGAAGGATCCGAGTAATCGACTGATACTGGAACGGTCAACTCACCGTTGGATCCGGTACTATTACTTACGTGGCGCACTCCGATATTACCAGAATAAGGAGTTCCTTCCAGCTCACCACCAAACGCGATCATGGCATATATCGCATTGCCGTCATCCTCGTGATTTAGGTCCTCATTGAACTTACCTGAGTTATACTCGTCTATGGATCTCCCAGAACCCGTATTAAAACCTTTACCTGCTCTGACCTCATCTGGCCTCGTCTCGAGTGCATTTTGTAAAAACGCATAGTTCGGGAGCATACCCCCTGTTGGCACATTTATACCAAGGCTAGAAGACATCCAGTTGGCCCCCCGGCATGCGATACTCCACCACCGAAGTCTTGTATGGGTTTATTGATCCAGGCTTTACTATTCAGATATCGCGACCTGTCTCGACGTTCTTGTCGATAGGTTCGCGCGCCAACTTGAACTGTTTTAAGCCAGTCTCCATCATGGTCGTAGGTTAGATCTAATCTGAATTGTGAATTTTTATCATCTACTATGTGTGACTGTATAGACTGTTTAACAACAGAAAAATGGTCTTCGGAAGATATAGGAGAAGTGGTTGTTATAGAAGGTAGACCACCAGATCCATATTTATCATATGACATCTGTGTGCGAGTATTTCGCATCATAGCATCCCGATTAGTAATCGGAGCTTCAGTTTCCGAGACTGAGGCGTCGAGATTAAGAGCAAGATTGTCTGTAACCTGCACTTTCACATTTAGGCCGACATTTAATGTTTCAGCTGCAACTTCTTCTGTATTGTGCTGTACAAACAATCCGGCACCAGACGTAGTAATCTTCGTAAAGATTGTCGTCCCGTTATCAGTTATTGACTCAGCAGCAGTAATTCTTGAATTACCTTGTTGTAGACGCCAGGATTCATTGAGGTGCGTTTCCGAACTTGTGATATCGGTATAGAGCATGTCCAGTGTCATATCCACGTTATCAGATGGCAGGAACTGCAGAGAAGAAGATAAATTTAGACGGTCACGATCCTGAAAATGTACTTCTGCGTTTATCTGCTGCGGGTAATACCCTGAGCCCATACTAACGCCATCAACTTTTACGTCTCTAAAGACGTGCCCCCAACCTCTGTAAGAATCGGTACGAATAAGTCGATTATCCCACTGAGCTGACACCATCAACCCTAGGTTATCAGTTAACACGTCACTGAACATTGCGAAGACGCCTGGCGCAGTATCATCTGCCAAATCATTTTTTGTAGCATCTAGGGAAAGTGTTGCGTGTCTTTTACCCATGTCTAGAGGTCTGCGTGGCTGAATGTCCACGAATCCGCCAAGGCCTCCTTCGACATGATCAGCACGCGGCGATTTATGCACCTCAACAGCCTGCACTAGACCAGACTGAAACGAGTGAAAACCGACAGCACGAGATTTAGTGTTATTTGCACCAACTCCATCATGACTTCCAGGGACAACATTAGATGCGGCTACACGACCGTGGATAGTTGTTTGAACAAATTGAGGCCCTAATCCGCGAACACTGACAAATGCACCCTCACCGCTCTTACGGTCAATGGCAACACCGCTGATCCGTTGCAGGGATTCAGCCAGGTTCTGGTCAGGAAATGCACCGATGTCTTCCGCGGTAATCGCATCGACAAAATGGTCGGCATTTCTTTTCCGTTCCAGTGACTGTTGCATGCTGCCGCGGATACCCGTGACAACAATTTCTTCAATGGCTTCAGACTCTTCCTCTGCGGCATAGATTGTGCCCGTAGACACAGCACTGCCCAGTAATACAGCAGCAAATCCAGTTGCGAATCGCTGAATCACATTCTTAGATCTTGGTTTTAACATAACGGGTCTCTCCCCTGTCGTGATGGCTTAACCAGGATGGTACTGGGATTGTCTATCTAATTTCTCCCCCAGGTCCTACTTGGCAATTGTTGTTCTGGCACTGCCCCAAAATGCGGCCTTAATCATAAGACGGGACTAATTCAGTTTGCCTCATCTGGAAAGCGCATTTTTTTACGCTATTTTTGTAGTCTGTCCCAAAAACTGATCGAAAAGTTCCCATCTGGTTACGGCAAGTCAGCGTAGTTCTAAAATATCCGTTTAAAATCAATGATATACAGAGCCACAGTCCACAATGAGCTAAGGTGCGGTACCCCATCGAAGCGTTCTGGTCTGGCCGGCGATTCGTGGTATTGTCTGGTTTTTTACGTCAGGTCATTGATGGTACTGCAATAAAAATGTGTTGTGACCAAACAGGTGCCGTTAATCGGCAGCAATATGCATTAGCCTGGTGGGTGCTGTTATTTATCACAGGACTGCCGGTTTTTTGTGTTGCATCTGATGAACCCGTGGTTATTGATCTGGCAGCGACAGACGTTGACACTCGGGCGCTGCTTGAATCCATGCTTGAGTCTGCACGAGAGAACCCGGGTTCGGCGGAGGCACGCGGACACTTGGGGATGGCCTACGAGATGAATGGCTTCGCCGATGCTGCGCTCGCCACTTATGCTCAGGCGGAAACGCTAGATGCAGGAAACTTTCTTTGGCCTTACTCGCGAGCCCTGCTTCTGGGATGTGACAATATTTCCTCCCCGGCCTGTTCTGCGGTTCGCGTCGACTACGCTGCTGCGCTCGACAGCATCGAAAAGGCACTGGCGATCGATGATGCATACGTGCCGGCTTGGCTGTGGCGCGCCAGGTGGCTCACGGAACTGGATCGTCTCGAAGAAGCGGCTGCAGCCTACCGTCGCGCCCACAAACTCGGCGGTGAGGAAGCCGCGGCCAGTGTTGGGCTGGCTCGGATCCTGCTGCGCCAGGGCCGGCCCGGGGAAGCGGTGGCGCTGCTCGAGCCGCTGACCAGCGATAATTCCTATTCAGAAATCTTTCGCGTACTGGGTCGCGCCTACCAGATGCTCGGCCGAGTCGAAGACGCACGCATTGCCAATGCCCGTGGCAAGCACGAGCACTGGCTGGTGTGGCTCGATCCCCTGTTGGCAGGCCAGGATCGGTACTTCGTCAGCTACGGCGGTCGTATCGCCCGGGCTGAGAATATGCTGGATAGCGGTCATGCGGCGGCGGCCCTGCAGGAGCTCGAATCGCTACGGACAATACAGCCTGATGATCCGACGTTGTTTCGACACATTGGTACGGCCTACCTGCGACTCGGACAGCGGGCCCGTGCCCGGGATGTGCTCCGGCAGGGATTAGCGCTGGACCCGGATGACTATCATCTTAATCTGGTGATGGCCGGGCTGTATCGGGAGGCGCGAATGGCGGACCGCGCCCTTGAACATATGCAGCGGGCGATCCACGCGGTGCCGACTCGGGGCGGGGCGCACTATCTGCTCGGCACCATTCTGATGGACTTAGGAAGGTATGACGCAGCACTTTCCACCTTCGACACCGCACTGCAACACGGCGTTAAAAACCCGGCACGGGTGTTGTATACCGCGGGTACGCTGGAGGTCATGCGCCAGAACTGGGACGATGCGGCGTTACTGTTTGAGCAGTCAGTCAGCATTGATGCGGCGTTTACTGACGGTCACATGGCTCTGGCAGGGTCGCGCGCCCAGCAGGGGCATTTCGATGAGGCACACGCGGCAATCGGGTCGGCGACAAGGCTGGGTGCTGGTGCCGAGGAACTGGCTATGGTGCGCCAGCATGTGACGGCGCTGGAAGCCGCAGCGGAGGATGCACAGTGATGAGGCGTATGATCAAGGCACTGATGGTGTTGTGGGCCGGCCATGCAGGCGCCGGTAACGACATCTGGTTCGAAGATCGCGCCAGCGCTGCGGGTATCGATTTCCAGCAGGTGTCCGGCCACGGGGGGCGCCACCTGATGCCGGAGATTATGGGTGGCGGTGTCGCTCTCGCCGACGTGGACGGCGACGGCGATCTTGATCTCTATCTGGTGCAGAGTGGTTCTCTTATGTCTAACGATAATACAAGGGCGCTCGGCAACCGGTTATATCTCAACCGGGGTGACGGCCGTTTCGATAAGGCACCCGAGGCGCACGGGGCAGACGACCCGGGCTACGGTATGGGTGTCGCTGCCGGTGACTACGACAATGACGGCGACGTTGACCTCTACGTCACCAATGTCGGGCCCAACGTGCTGCTGCGCAACGATGGGCGCGGCTACTTTGAGGATGTATCCGCGGTGGCCGGTGTCGATCATCCCGGTTGGGGCACGGCGGCGGCGTTTCACGACCTCGATGCCGATGGTGATCTCGACCTGTTCCTGGTCAACTACATTACCTGGGGTATCGACGCCGAGCTCGACTGTTATAATCAGGGCGCCCTCACCTACTGTTCGCCTAACGATTACGATACCCCGGCTGCGGACCGCCTGTTCCGTAACAATGGCGATGGTACTTTTACCGACCTGAGCCGGACGAGCGGTATAAGTTTTGCGTTCGGCAATGGTCTTGGCACTGTAGGTGCCGATTTCGACCGGAACGGGCTTGTGGATCTGTTTGTCGCAAACGACATGAATATCAACCAACTGTGGCTCAATCAGGGTGGCCTGCGTTTTACCGAGGCGGCGCTGAAGTGGGGTGTTGCAGTGGACGAACATGGGAACGTTAAGGCAGGCATGGGCGTGGCCACCGGTGATATCAACGACGATGAGCTGCTCGATCTACTGGTGGTGAATCTAGAGACGCAGACGGATTCCCTGTTCCGCAACGAAGGGGCCTACTTTCGCGATGCCACCCGGGAGGCGCGACTGAGCGCGGACTCGCGAAAGCATACGCGTTTCGGTGTGGCCCTGGCTGATTTCAATAACGACGGGTTGCTGGATATCTACGAGGCCAATGGTCGCATCAGGCGTGGCGAGGGGAGCAGCGGCGATGCCTTCGCTGAACCTAATGTCCTCTTCCAGGGTCTGCCCGGCGGGCGGTTTACCCAGGTTCTACCTATCGGCGGCACAAAAGCAGCGCTCGTGCATACCAGCCGCGGGGTCGCGGTCGGCGATCTCGATGACAATGGTGGCCTGGATCTCGTGGTGGTCAACCGCGATGCATCAGTCTACCTGCTGGCCAATCTCGTCGCGCCCCAGGGCAACTGGATCCGTTTCCGCGTGGTGACGCTTCCCGGCCGGGATGCGCACGGCGCGATGGTAACGGCAACTATCGGCGGCCGACAGGTGCTGCGCAACGTGCAACCGGACGGTAGTTATCTGGCATCAAGCGATCCGCGAGTGCACTTTGGTCTCGGTGAGGAGACGGAGATCACCGGGGTCACTGTCCGCTGGCCGAATGGACAGATCGAGTCCTTTGGCGATTTCACTGCGGGCCAGATTGTTGTGCTACGCCGCGGTACCGGTACCAAACCATCGCATCGATAGTGACGATTGCTGGTAGACAACGCCGTTAAGCCTACGCGGCCACCTTCCGTGGTCTGCATGGAGTCAATCCGCCTATTCGCTTGAGGATGCTGATGAGACTGACGTCTTTCTTCCTAAGTGCAGAACAACAACACGCAAGCGTTTAAACGCCACTGAGAAAATAGGTTTAAGAAAAGGACTATGATTTGAAACTAATAGTTGGTACAAGCCACGGCATCTATTCAGTGGATGGGCGATTAGACGGTGCGGACCCAGAGTTGGTGTTGGCTTGTCGCGGTGTGAAAACAATTATTGCGACGAGCGATGGCTTGCTCGCAGGTACAAGGGCCGGTGTATATCGCGCTGATGCTGCAGGTTTGAATTGGTCTTCAAGCGGCCTGCAGGAGTACGGGGTACGCCAGATTAAAAAAACGGCAGTCAATGATCTTGTTGCCGGTACCACGCCTGCCGCGGTTTTTAAAAGTTCAGATGAGGGACTGAATTGGCAGGAGTTCGAGTCTTTCGCCAGTTCTCCTGAGGCGCAGATCTGGTGTTTACCGTCGGACCCGCCTCGACCTGCTCAGGCGTGCGCAATCGTTACCCATGCGAGTGACCCAAATCGACTTTGGGTTGGCGTCGAAGTGGGTGGCATTATGCACAGCGCTGACGGCGGTGCGAAGTGGACTTTGGGCTTGCCAGGAGATAACCCTGACATTCATACGATGGTTGCTCAACCCGATGATCCAGACACACTGTTTGTCTCGACCGGCTATGGGCGCTTCGATGGTCTCGCCGAAATGGTGGAAGGCAATGCGGGCGTGTTTCGCTCAACCGATGCGGGTGCACATTGGTCTTATGTCTGGCGGGGTGTGACACCTCGCTATGCGCGACCCATGTGTATTGATTTACGACCACCATATGCCCTTACGGTGGCGAGCGTGCCCACGCCTGGTTCTCGCTATCAGGATGACGGCGGTGCCCAGGCAATGCTTTTTCAATCTTTGGATCAGGGTGAAAGTTGGCAGTCATTGTGCGACGTGTCGCATACTCCGTCACTGGTAAACTTCGCTGCACTAACACCCAATCCTGAACTAGCCGGAGGTGTACTGGTCGGTAGCGACAATGGCGAGGTATGGTCGGTAAGTCCATCCGGGACATGGAATCAATTGGCGTCCGGTTTGCCTGCGGTATTATCGATCCACGCCCACTAAGGCAGACGATCCGGACCTATCGTTTTTATAGGGCGGTCAACAGTTGCGGCAGAACATTCTCTGCCGCGTTGTTTCCCAAGATCTCGCAGCCATCGCCACTCGGGTGGAGTTCGTCAGGCAGGTAATCATCCACCAACTCTTCACCGAACAACGTGAGGCCATCGAAGTAGTAAATCTTCTCGTCTCCTGTCACCTGCTTTATGCGGTCGACCACGTCGATCAATTCATCACGCATCATTTCCAATGTAAAACCAACCGCGTTTGGCGTTGCTTCACGAGGTGGACTGATGATCGGTGAAATGATGCCAATGGGTATGGTGGGATGTCTTTCCCGGATAATCTGGGTAAACCCAATAACTGCACCCCTGAACGTACGCGGGCTGAGCGAAGCGGCGCCCATCACGTTGATACCGAGTTTCAGGGTCAACAGATCCACCTCGCGGTCGCGGATTAGTCTGGCGATCATGGAATCCAGGTGACACTGCCCACCGAAGCCCATGCAGGTCAGGTTCAGGTCACAGGCGCGCGCAGCGGTCGCTGGCCAGGTTCTGGACGGGGAGTGAGCCGTGCCACCACCCTGGGTAATTGAGCTGCCATAGGTCAGCCACTTCGGGCGGGGGTCCGTGACCGGCCGCACACCGTCGCCGTCAATTGTCGTGAGTGATACTGGCCCCCTGTAGGGGAGCCAGACCTCGACGGGGGTCTCATCATCTCCGGGTAGATCCCCAATCGTCAGCGTGGTCTCACCCGCCACCAGAGATAACGTATCAATCCGTTCGCTGCCGATAACCAGATCAAACATCCGGGCGACTTCATCCGGGAGCACGGACAACGTCAACGATGTAGAACTGGTTACAAACCGCACACGTACCCCTACAGGTTTTGACATTTGATTGACCAGGTTGTCGTCAATCAAGGGATACAGTTCCTTTTGCTGGTAATTGGTACGCCACGGCCTCACGTAGCCGTCACCTGACTCAATGGTTATTGCGCCCTGGATAAATTCGGGTGTGATAGGAATGGTACTCACAGGACGGCAACCGGAAGAATCTTCGCTGGTAATTCTGCCACGCGATTTGCCAGCCGGTCCAGATCCTGTTCGTGCAAGGTCGCCACGGTATTATGGATCGTATTGTTGAAAGGTTTCAGCCAGCGCTCCTCCAGCCCGTCAGGGCCGAAATACGCCCCCAGAATAGAACCGCAGGTGGCACCGAAACTGTCGGTGTCCGCGCCCTGCATGACCTGCATTGAGATCCCGTCTCCGACGTCCTTAGCAAACCGAACGGCATTCATGAGCAAACCGATTTCCTGCACGATCCGGCAGTGGCCGTACTGCCTGTATTTCCCATGGATCCGCGCATAGCCGTCCAGCCAGTTACTGGCCTGCCAAACCTGTTCCATCGAATACCGGATCACTTCGGCAAAGCGACTTTGTTACAGTTGCGCATCGCTGTATCATATTTTTAGATTTCTGTTTCAACATCGCGAATTTCTCCACTAAATTTATAACTTAACGAGGTGGTATTGAGCTATCACCCAATCCCATCCAGCTATTTGGGCACA
>JAQWMV010000256.1 GCA_029246605.1 Pseudomonadales bacterium
CGTCCTGCTGATCGTCAGTAATACCAATGCTCCGCAGGTATTGTAGTGGCCCGCCATACTGCTGATCAACGCCATCAAGAAAGACCCGCATAGCATCCTCAGGCACGCCGGCACCGTGCATGACTGTTTCTCGGGTGGCGCCTGCGGGAAACCCTGGCCCCTGTTCCAGAAAATCCGCATAGCGGTTCCGATCAATATTGGTGAGAACATAATCTTCTTCGATCACTTGACGATCTACGCCCAGAATAGACAACAAAAACGCAGTGGTTACACCGGTGCGATCCTTACCGGAGGTACAATGCACCAGCAACGGATGCCGATCCGCATCAGCAAGCAGGCTAAATATGCGTTGCCATGTTGTTGGTTCAAACTTCAGGTATCCGAGGTATCTTTCTCCGGATATGCCCTTGCCAATAGTCTCATCCAGTTGTGCTGAGCCACCGTCGGGGATCACCGGGAGCCATTCATATCGAGTACCGATCGTCTCCAGCGGTCCACGGCCCTGATGACTGACTTCATCTGACCGCCTGAGGTCAATCTGCGTTTTGATACCAAGATCAGCGACGCGTTTGAGGTCAGCCGGCGTCATACGGTCCTGGCGGGCGGCCCGGAAGTATCGCCCCCAACGGACCGGGCGCCCATCCACACCACTATAGCCGCCAATGTCACGGAAATTGAAGCAACCCTCAAAGGGATAATGGCGCTCGGTAAAATCAATGGTCAAACCGTATCTCCTACTTTTATGTACTTCGATTATGCCGTAATCGGGGTCGCATTATATTTCTTTTCCAAGCGGATTAAATCGGTGTTTGCCAAGACTCTTCCTTTAAAGCACTATTGCCGATTCAGATTAACGAACCAGGAAAAACATGAGCGAAAACCTATTCATCGATGGACTGATTGTGAAAGCGCCACACAGAAACGCACCTGATTTTGTTAAGGCGAAGTTGTCCATCAAAAGAGAGGAGATGATTGGCTGGCTACAACAGCAATCCGGTGAATGGATCAATGCCGACATCAAAGAGTCAAGAGCCGGCAAGTGGTATGCGGCGATCGATAACTGGAAACCAGATCCCGACCACGCTGGCGGTGGTGCTCCCTCGTCCGATGGCAATCCGCCTCCTGGAGACAACCCTCCCCCGGCTGATTATGACGACGACATTCCTTTCTAGGTCGCGCCTTCTAGATCGCGAAGTTCTCTAACCCCTGCGCTGGCTCGCCGCTGAGGCCAAGCTCGTTAATACAGCTTTTGTATCATCCCAGCCCATACACGGGTCGGTAATACTTTGCCCATAGGTCAGGGACACCCCATGGACGACATCCTGGCGGCCCTCAACCAGGTGGCTCTCCAGCATCAACCCAAAAATCTGTCTGCTTCCACGGGCAATCTGGGTGGCAATATCTAGCGTCACATCAACCTGTCGTGCAGGGATTTTTCTACTGTTGGCATGGCTGGCGTCGATCATAATGCGGGTAGGCAGTCCCGCTTTAACCAACATAGCCGATGCATCCTCTACCGAAAACATGTCGTAGTTGGGATGTCGGCCACCGCGCAGAATAATATGGCAGTCCTCATTGCCTGCGGTTTTGAATATCGCCGAGTGTCCAGCTTTGGTCACCGACAGGAAATGGTGCGGGTTAGATGCAGACTTAATCGCATCAATGGCAATCTGAATATCACCATCGGTCGCATTTTTGAACCCTACAGGGCAGGAGAGCCCAGAGGACAACTCTCGATGAGTCTGGCTTTCCGTTGTTCTGGCACCGATAGCACCCCAGGAAATCAAGTCAGCAATATACTGCGGACTAATAAGGTCGAGATATTCCGTGGCACTCGGTAGACCCATGGCACCAAAATCCAGCAGGAGCTGTCTAGCCAAATGCAGGCCCTTGTTGATCTGAAACGTATTATCGAGATCCGGATCATTAATCAGACCCTTCCAGCCAACGGTCGTACGTGGCTTCTCGAAATAGACGCGCATAACAATAAAGAGATCATCAGACAGCTGTTCACTAACCTCACGCAGACGCTCGGCATATTCCCGCGCCGCCTTTGGATCGTGGATTGAACATGGACCCACAACGATCACCAACCGGTCATCATCACCAGCCAGGATATTGTGTATGGTCTGTCTGGCATTGCTCACTGTAGCGCTGACGGCTTCTGATACCTGCAACTCGTTGATCAATGTCTCCGGTGCGGTAAGCTCCATCATTTCTGCAATACGCAGATCATCGGTTACCTGGGTCATGCTGATTTATGCTCCGTTTCGTCCATCTTTACCATATCACACACGGTTTTCTCAGGACTTCTTCTTACGTGAGGGAAACTGCAGAATTTTAGCTATACCCTGTTTTAGCTTCGATTCAGGTTCGCGAAAGCGCCGGAAAGCAGCTGAAATTTTCGGTGCCAGTTCATCATAGCGATGCCATTCGTTTTCGCCGGTATAGTCACAGCCCGCGTAATCTTCATTAAAGGTGCCTGTCACGAAATAGGCTTCACTAAACGACTGACCCAGCGCATTGAGATGATCGGCGCGCAGCTCACCGTGTAGCACCGTAGTCAAAAACTCTGGGCCCGTCAGTGACTGCATGCGCAGGTGCGCTACCGCCCTGCCCGCCGACCGATCGGTACTTTCGGCAAGCAGGTTATTCGATACCAGCCAGGCAATATACAGACCCAGTCGTTCTGCGTTGCGTGCTGCGCCGCCCAGCTGTAAAGACTCATATATCACGTATCAAAGACCACAACGTTGTGTATTGACCGAGGTTAGCATGTCCTCGATACTCACTGCCAAATGCATCGGATTAGCGTTTACCACACAGTTCGGTAGAATACGCGAGAATTTTTTCAACAAGTCATACCTCAGGAGAGATAAATTGAAACTCGAAGATATTAAGACAATAGGCATTCTCGGCGCCGGTGTAATGGGCGGTGGTATCGGTCAGTGTGCCATCCTTGCTGGCAAGAACGTCATCCTCAGAGATCTCACCGACGAGATCTGTGAAAACGCTAAAGACGTTATTCTTAACGCCAAATTTGGTTTCAAGAATGCGGTAAAACTCGGCAAAATGACCGAGGACGAATTAGATGCAGCCATGGCCCGGCTCAGTGTCACTACAGATATCAATGATCTGAAAGATTGTGACCTGATTATCGAGGCTATCGGTGGCGGTGATGACGGCGCGATTGAAAACAAGCCGCTTAAGCTCAAAGTGTGGGCCGACATGGATGCCGTCGTCAAACCGGAGGCTGTTTTTGCCAGCAATACTTCCATGTTCACCATTGCTGATCTAGCCGCTGTTACCAACAGAAAAGACCGCTTTATCGGTATGCACCTGTTCAGTCCAGCCAACATCATGAAGTTAGTTGAGGTCACCCGAACTGAAGACACCACCGACGATGTCGTACAGATGATTCTGGATCTCAGTGAAAGCTGGGGCAAAACAGCCATCAGCCTGAAGGATGTACCGGGAGATACAGGGTTTATCGGTAACCGCATCATGGCTGCTGTTCGAAAAGAAGCAGAAAAATTGATCGCAGAAGGTGTTGGCACCAAGGAAGATGTTAACCTCGCTATGACACTGGGTTTCCGTTGGCCCGCCGGTCCTTTCCCCTCAGGTCCAAACGCACGCAGCGGCTGGAAGTAATTCCCAGCCGCTATACTCGGGTCTGAATAGGTCTTATTCAGGCCCGAGATATTTGTGTGTCAGACTTATATAAGCACCATTGATCAATAGGGTGGGATCACCACCCCATGTTTCCCATTCCTTAGTTATTCCTGCCGCCTGTATCTGCTCCAGGGTCGCACCGCGGCTAATGAGGTTGACCATACGACTTCGTATCGTTGTCAGTAGGTCAACGTAATCCGAGAGGTGCTGATACGTTGCAATGGGCCCGTGGCCGGGAATGGCCACCGGTCTTTGTCAATTTCGGCAAGGGTCGCGCTACAGAATGCGATAATACCATTGATGCCAGCGAGCCAATTGCCAATAGCCAGCCAATGGGATTGCGCGAGTTATAAAAGATAAAACCAACGCCAAAAATAAACGGGATCATGATCATCCCGGTGGTGATGCCATAGTTGCCACCCATGGCTGAGAATCCGTACAGGCGCTGCCCCATACCGAAACTGGACGTCACCCTGATGGCGTTAATCAGCATAAAACTGCCGCTGCACATCATGATAAATCCGATCATGAACTGACCAATACCACCTGACGTTCCGACTGCTCCCCGCATAGTCCCTCCTAAATACTTTGGCTTTGCCCTGATCCTAAACCACCAGACAGCGATACGACAGGCTGGTCCACATAGCAACTCAGCTTTGATACTATAGAGGTACCAGCAACAAGAGGAACTACAGTTTGGATGTGGATATCGAAAAGATGCGCGACGAGTTTCTGAATCAGGAATTCGACGAAATGACATTCGATTTGGATGCTACCCGTATGGCGGAATACGCAAAAGCCAGCGGTGAACTGGATCCAAAATTCACAGACCCCTCGCACCATGATTTTCAGGCACCACCAACATTTGTGTCAACATTGGTCGCTAGTCGGAGTCTACCTCAAAATTTTCCAAAGCCCGATGGTGTTGCGATGGATGCGGGTAAATATGTTGAATGGCTGGCCCCTATTCGAGGCGGCATAATGCTAATGGGCAAAAGCCATCTTCACGATATCTATACCAAGACAGGCCGCTCCGGCAGGATGATTTTTCTGGTGACTCGCATGGAAATATTTCATGGCGACCAACATGTTGCTAACGCCGACACGCGTACCGTATTCAGGGAGAACGCCTCATGAGTGACACTGTTAACACCATTTCAGACGTCGAGTTTGGTGCCGAACTGCCGTCTTTCACCCCCGATACGAGCCTCAAAAATGTGCAGCACCATGGGAAATATGTAGGCTGGGATAGTGGACGATTCGTAGATCATGACATCGCACGCAAAGAGGGTTTTCCAGGAGCTATCGTGCCTGGCGTGCTCAGCCAGGGATTTTTGGGGGCAATGATTCACCGCTGGGCGCCGAGTGCTAACATCACTGCTATCGATACTATCTTTCGAGCACCAGTACTCGTTGATCATCCCCACAAAATCACCGGTGTGGTAACCGATATCAATGCAGAAGACGGCACCGTCGAGATCGATATTTCGATCACCAATGAAGCGGAAGAAACGCAGGTTTTCGGTACCACCACGGCGCAGTTACCCACATAGTCTGCTGTCTCTATCCTCGGCCAGCGCTGAAAAAATCTTGGCTTAAGCGTCTGCTTTCGCCATCGAACTGTCGTGATCACCGACCTCAACCGCCCTGCCATAATCACATCGGCCAGGCGTGCCATTGAGAAACGATGGGAAATGAAAACCACCGTCTTATCTTTGGTCAATTCTGCAAATCATTTAGACATTAGTCTCGTCGTAACCTGTGGATTCGATCAACGCCTAAATTTCGCCAGCTTTGAGTTTTACCATCTGGCCAGGTCACTGTTACCTCATCGACCATTTTCGCGGGACCGAGGCCAAAGCTTAAGGGTAATTCCACCTGTGACAGGTAGCTTCTGGACGGCATAACGACACGACGCTGTTTAAAATCTCCAACACGGAGAGTCACATCAGCACCAAGTACCTGCTTTGCGTCAAGTTCGATACGCACCCAATGATTGCCGGTGTTCTGATCGTTACGCAGCAGCACAACCGGGCCACCTACCTGTGTCACTACTACATCAACATCCCCATCGTTATCGATATCCGCATAACTTGCACCACGGCCTACGAACGATGCGCCCTCAAGCGGCGGCTCAGCGAGCAAATATTGACGGGTACAATCGGCACCACAATTCCAAAATAATTGCAGCGGCTGCGCATAGTCCTGGCTGCTTTGTACTCGATTAATCTCCGGTTCAACGTGACCATTGGCCGCCAGCAGATCAAGCCTGCCATCAAGATCAACATCCAGGAAAATGAGACCGAAT
>JAQWMV010000004.1 GCA_029246605.1 Pseudomonadales bacterium
TCTTTCTGTTCGCTGCATTTGGCATCATGAATGCGACGCATTAATGCCGGGATGACATGACTGTCATCTTCATGAAAGTTGTCACCAATGCCATAGGGATTAGTTGGCATCAACGACCGATAGTCCGTGCCGTATTGCCGATTCTAAGATTCACAAAGTTTGATGCCGGCGATTTTGGTTATTGCGTAGGGTTCGTTGGTCGGCTCCAGGAAACCATCCAACAATGCAGTTTCAACCATAAGTTGGCCCGCCAGCTTTGGATAAATTCATGAGGTGCCGAGAAACAATAATCGTTTGCAACCGGATTGATAGGCGCCATGAATGAGGTTGAGTTCCATCATCAGATTCTGATAAATGAATTCAGCGGGATAAGTGTTGTTGGCGTTGATGCCACCAACCCGCGCGGCAGCGATGATCACGATCTCGGGTTGTTTGGAATCCATATAGCTGTGCACCGCAGCCTGGTTGGTAAGGTCCAGTTGCGCGCGGTCGGCGGTAAGCAGGTTATTCGCGCCAGTTTTGTGAAGAGCACACATGACAGCCGAACCCACCATGCCATTGTGGCCTCCGACGAAAATCTTACTGCATTCGATATCCACGTTTATTCCTGTGGGGGAGTTTACGTCGTAGCCGCGTGAGCGCAGTAGGGCGTTTTGTTTTGATTTATCGAGATCGCGCACCAGCATTTCTGCAACCATGGTCTGCAAACCAATTTTTGGCTGCCAACCCAGATTCTGTCTAGCTTTTTAAGCATCACCCAGCAGTGAATCAACTTCTGCAGGCCGATAATAACTCTTGTCCACACGAGCAATGACAGCGCCTAGTTTGATGTGTGTTTCGCTGTTGATTTTCGACGCGTCGACACCGGTTACAGTTGCCGTTTCTTCGGTTCCGTTGCCAGACCAGGATAGGGTTATAACGAGGGCTGTTGCTGCAGTATTGATAAAGTCACGAACACTGAGTTGCTTATCCTTGGCGAACAGGTAATCTTCCGGCGTGTCCTGCTGCAGCATCAGATCCTGTATTTCCACATAATCTTTAGTATGCCCCCAGCCTCTGGCGGCATTTAAGTTGACGATATACAGGCACGGTTCTAAACCAGTTGCGATATTGGCGAGCCCACGGGTGACTTTGCGGGTGATAAATGTTTCGCCACGTCGTGCAGACTCATGGTTAAACAGGATGCAATTGCAGGCATAGATCCCGTAGGCCTCCCGGTAGTTCACTGTAATCCAATAGGCGTATAGCTTGGCAACACCGTATGGTGAGCGGGGTAGGTGGAATGGCGTGTTTTCGTTCTGCGGTGATTCTTTTACGAGGCCATAGAGTTCTGATGTTGACGCCTGATAAAAACGTGTCTTTTTCTCAAGGCCAAGAGACCGTATGGCTTCCAATAAGCGTAGAGTGCCCAGCCCGTCCACATCAGCGGTGTACTCTGGTGATTCAAAGCTGACGGCGACATGACTCTGGGCGCCAAGGTTATAGATTTCGTCGGGCTGGCAATCACTAACAATTCTTGTAAGGTTCGACGCATCGGACAAATCCCCGTAATGCAGAATCAGGTTGCGATCATCGACTTGTGGATCCTGATAGATGTGATCGATACGCTGCGTGTTAAAGAGGGAGCTACGGCGCTTGATGCCGTGTACCACATAGCCTTTTCAAGCAGTAATTCTGCGAGGTACGATCCATCCTGGCCGGTGATCCCGGTAATAAGTGCGACTTTTTGTGTCAACGGGAGAGCTCGATTGGGAAAGAGAAAATTCTATCACTAAAGATCGTTGGGCGTGTCGATGTCTTTTAACACACCGGGATCATCTACCTCGACCAACACCAAATTGTCCGGGTGTGCTTCCACCACCGAGCGTGCACCGCTGTCGCCCTTGAGGGCCTGGAGTTCCTCAAAATAGGCTTGATCGAAAATCACCGGGTGGCCGGGTGTGCCGTGTAATGTAGGTACGACAACAGGGGCCTCGCCCTCATGGGTATCGAGTACGGTGAGTAACTTATTGACGGTATCCGGTTGGATGTAAGGCATATCGGCCAGAAAAACCATGATCGCATCAAGATCACTCACAGAGTGGATAGCGTTGCTTAGGCTGTGCGCCATGCCTTTGGCTGAATCTGGCGCCAGGAAATACGACACATTGGATTGATCGATCATCTCTTCTAGTTCGTCGGCATACTGCCGATCACCAAAACGCAATACCACGAGGGTGCTACCGAGAATGCTGGCAACGTTGTTGATGGTCCGTGCCAGTACAGAGTCGCCTTCGTTGAGAATCGCTTTGCGTTTGTCGTCACCGAAACGTCGGGAACTACCCGCCGCTAAAATAATCGCACCAATCACGATTAACCCGTCGCGACTTTGTGTAGATCCGCAGTCGCGACTTCCTCCTGCTTGGCAGAACGTAAACCGGTGAGTTGTGCCAGAATGGAAATGGCGATTTCTGCGGGTGTTTTACTACCGATGGATAGCCCAACAGGTCCATGCAGGCGATCAACTTCGGCTTCGGTTAAATCAAGCATCAGCAAACGTTCGCGGCGCTTGGCGGAGGTTCGGGTAGAGCCCATAGCACCGACAAAAAATGCTTTTGTTTTGAGTGCTTCCATCAAACCCATATCGTCGATACGTGGGTCATGGGTCAGTGCCACGATGGCTGAAAAGTGATCGTTGGCGTGGGCCCGCACCGCGTCGTCTGGCATCTCATTGACCAGTTGCACACCCTCCACGGGCCACTGTTCGATCATTTCTTCCCGCGGATCACATACCACGACATGATAATCGAGGGCCTGGGCAAACTGTGCCAGATACATCGAAACCTGCCCGGCACCAATCAGAAATAGTTGAAAGCGGGGACCGTAGGTTTGGGTCATCACCTTGCCGTCATTGTTGTTGTCTTCAAAGTCACCCACAAAGCTGAGGTGCTTGAAGCGTTCCTTATCTTCGACCTGCATTTTGCCGGTCGCGATATCCAGGGTGCGCTCGATGCACTGTCTTGCTTCTAAACGACCAACGATCTGCTGAAATGCTGCTAGCTGGGTCTTGTCGCTCACGGGTTCAATAATGATATGTAACTGGCCACCGCAGGGCAGTTGAAAGCGTTCCACTTCCTCAGGGGTACCACCGTAGATGAGAAGTTCCGGTTTACTGGTAGCGAGCTTGCCGTCTTTTAAGCGCTCCAACAAATCTTCTTCAATACAACCGCCTGATAATGAGCCGGCAACATGGCCTTCGTCGTTGCAGCATAATAACGAGCCAATAGGGCGGGGCGATGAGCCCCAGGTTTTCACCACGGTACACAGCCAGGCCATTTGGCCGGACTTAACCCAGCGTGTCAGCTGAGTCAGTACCTGTTGATCGGCATTTTCCATCACGATAATTCATCCCCCCCGCGGGTTATCGGGTTGAGTGTTAATATAGCTTCAGTTTACAATGTTTTGTTCCCTGTCACTATTGATGTAAATCTATATGATCGCCGCAATGACCATCGACCTGGATATCGATCTCAGTCAGTTTTCTCAATATTTACAACAAGTTGGCATCCCGCACCGCATTTCTGAAGAGGGCGTTAACCAAATTCTGTGGGTGAACTCACCAAGCAGGTCACCCAGGTGCTGGATCTCTTCGAGTACTATAAGAGCGATAAGCTACTGACTTTACCGACAGTCACACGGGTCAGCCAGTTCCATCCAGGTCAACTGATTAGACGATTCCCGCTAACGCTCGGCCTGATCACAATTAACATTCTATTGTTTCCGGTATCAATGGGCCTTAGTGACGCCGAGGTCACCGAGTTGTTCAAACTGATGACCTTTGTCTCGTTCGATCTGCGCGGCGACCTCGTTTACTTCACAGATCTTGAACACACGCTGGACACGCATCAATACTGGCGGCTGCTTACCCCAATGTTTATTCATTTTGGCTGGCTGCATGTGGTGTTCAATCTGCTTTGGATATGGGAAGTGGGGCGTCGCATCGAAGTCGTCAATAACGCCTCGGTACTACTACTGGTCACGCTGGTGAGTTCGTTGCTCGCCAATCTGCTGCAATACTATCTCGCCGGCGCTTCGCTGTTCGGCGGCATGTCCGGTGTAGTATTTGGCTACATCGGCTATAGCCTGGTATGGAGTCGCCTGGTACCCACAAAATCCATGGGGCTGGCTCCCGGTCTTTACATCTTCATGTTTGTCTATCTTGCACTTGGTTTCACCGGTGCGATCGATCTCTTAGGGCTGGGTTCGCTGGCCAACGGTGCGCACCTTGGCGGTTTAATCGGCGGCCTGCTAATTGGTACTGTAGCTGGACTGTTATTTCGACCAAGTCCAGCCACACATTAAAACAAAGACATTTGCGAAACCGCAGTCGCTTTTTCATCGCCAGCCGCAAAGCTGATTTCATAACCGGTAAATTTGCGCAGATTAATCACCCCGACATCAAACATCAGATACTGCCCTTTTATACCAAATAGCGTGCCCTCGACCACAGGGGTTTTATCAAAACTCATCGACGTTACATGGGTCGGATATTGCTGCACTGGATAATGAAAAACCTGAGTCTCGGTCTCGATGGGCTGTACCGCCTGAATGCCGAACCTACCCCGTAGTACGTCAATCTCCTCTGCCACATCCACCAACAAATGATCCCGTTCTGCCCCCATATCCACCTGGCGGTCATCTGCCTTCAACATACGTTGCCACTGGGTCTTGTCACTAATGTGCGCCTTAAACGCCACTTCCACAAAGCCAGACTGCTGCCGTGTATGTACCGCAATCACCGGCAATGCCTGCACCGCACCCTGATCGATCCATCGTGTTGGCAGATTCGCTTCTTTGGTAATCCCCACCTTGATCCCCGAGGAATTGGCGATATAGACAATATGCGGCTGCATACAGAAGGACTCGCCCCATGCTGGGTCACGACAGGTCCCCTGGTCATAGTGACAGCGCTCAGGACTAACCACGCAGAGGTCACAGGAAGCGAGCTTCGCAAAACACTGATAACAATGCCCCTGACTAAAACTCTTATTGGTGTTTTTCCTGCAACTGATGCATTGAATATCGCCGGTCCAGGTTAGTGTTAGCCGGTGGCCGAGATAATCGTTTAAATGGATGTCGTCATCGAGTTTTAGGTAATAATCAACGGGATCATGATGCTCAACCCGCATTTTCTGTATAAACCCTTTCATGACGTCAGCTTACTGCGTATTCAATGTATGGGCCACTAGCTATACAATCGCTGTTCCATTGTAGTGAGTGTCATCATGAAAGACGGTCAACCCAACACAGTTCGATTAGAAGATTATCAAGTCCCTAGCTATTTGGTTGACCAGACAACATTGCATGTGGACATCAATGAAGATGAAACCGTCGTCACCGCAACGTTACAGGTGCGCCGTAATCCAGAATCGGTAGGCGGCGAATTTATCCTGGACGGCGGCGAGTTGCAGACCCGGCGAGTCGTGATCGATGGCCGTGAATTACTGTCAAATGAGTACGGTATAGACGATGAATCTTTAACGATCCATGACGTACCGGAATCCTTTGAGTTAGTGACAGAAGTCATGATCAAGCCCCAGAACAATACTGGCCTCGAAGGCTTGTATAAATCCGGGTACATGTTTTGTACGCAGTGCGAAGCGCAGGGCTTTCGAAATATCACCTGGTATCCAGACCGCCCCGATGTAATGTCGATATTTCGCACCACCATCGCAGCCGATAAAAAAGCGTATCCAATACTGCTGTCCAATGGCAATGATATTGAACGTGGTGACGAGGGTGAACGCCACTGGGTAACCTGGGAAGATCCGTTCAAAAAGCCGGCCTATCTGTTTGCATTGGTGGCGGGTGATTTACAGCACGTCGAAGATTCTTTCACTACCATGAGTGGTCGCGACGTGAAACTGCAGATATTTTCCGAGGCGCACAATATCGATAAAGTCGATTTTGCGATGGCGAGTTTGAAACATGCCATGGCCTGGGATGAGACGACCTATGGTCGCGAATATGACCTGGATATTTTCATGATCGTCGCAGTTGAGAGTTTCAACATGGGCGCGATGGAGAACAAGGGGCTGAATATATTCAACACCTCCTGCGTGCTGGCACGCCCTGACACCACAACAGACGCTGCGTACCAGCGTGTAGAGGGCGTGGTCGCCCACGAGTACTTTCATAACTGGTCTGGCAACCGGATAACCTGTCGAGACTGGTTCCAGCTCAGTCTGAAGGAAGGTTTTACCGTACTGCGGGACCAGCAGTTCTCCGCAGATATGGGGTCAGCCACCGTATGTCGAGTTAACGACGTGGTAACACTTCGCAATGCGCAATTCCCGGAAGATGCCGGCCCCATGGCGCATCCGATTCGACCGGAGTCGTATATTGAAATCAATAACTTCTATACCGCAACGGTTTATGAAAAAGGTGCCGAAGTGGTCGGGATGATTAAGACGCTACTGGGGGCAGAACGATTTAGAAAAGGCACCGATCTGTATTTTGATCGCCATGATGGACAGGCGGTGACCACTGAGGACTTTGTCGTGTCGATGGAAGATTCTAATGACATGGAGCTGTCGCAGTTTCGTACATGGTATCGACAGGCCGGCACGCCGGTATTGGCAGTATCGAGTGACTATGATGCGGCTGCGAAAGCTTTAACGGTTTCTGTTCAGCAGTCCTGTCCGGCAACGCCTGGGCAAGATGATAAAGCGCCTTACCATATGCCGTTTGCTCTGGGTTTACTGGATGCTGAAACCGGAAACGATATTCGGTTTAGTCCCGACGGGCTTGCGGTATCGAGTGTGGTCGATAACGAGGCAGGCTACACGGCGATTTTGAATCTGACCGAGTCCACACAACAGTTTCGTTTTGAAGTTATTGAAGCGGCACCCGTATTGTCACTGCTCCGTGGCTTTTCAGCACCGGTACAACTTAACTATGAGTATTCCCGCGATGAACTGACCTTTTTGATGAGCCATGACAGTGATGGTTTTGCACGCTGGGAGGCGGGTCAAAGACTCGGTGTTGAGGTTATCAACGAGGTGGTACAACAGATTCAGGCAGGTGCTGATATTGCGATTGATGCGCGTTTGATTAAAGCCTTTGAAAGCAATTTGAATGAAGCGATTACTGGTGCGTCCGACAAGGCCATGCTCGCTGAAATGCTGGTGTTACCGAGCGAAACCTATATTGCGGAGTTGGCGGAAACTGCTGATATCGATGCCATCCACCAGGCCAGGGAATCAGTACGGGATGCTATCGCCCGAGAGCTGTTGGGTTTGCTGTTATCTGTGTATCGGATGAATCAATCTAGTGCGGCATATGAGCCCTCGGCGGATGCAGTTGCCGAGCGCACGATGAAGAATGTCGCGCTGGGCTACCTGATGCAGCTCGATGACACCGAAATGGTACCTTTGTGTGTCGACCAGTTCGAACAGTCGGACAATATGACCGATACTTCCAGTGCGCTACGTCTGTTGGTAGGTTCGAATGCACCGGCGGCCCAGCCTGCAAAGGAAAAGGCGCTACTCGATTTCTATAATCGTTGGGTGGATGAGGCCCTGGTGATTGATCTCTGGTTCACGATCCAGAGCTCCTGCAAGTTACCGGGCACGTTGGACACGGTGAAGGCATTGATGAGCCATGAGGCATTCGATATCAAGAACCCAAATCGAATGCGCAGTCTGGTGGTGGGTTTTGCCTCACAAAACAATGTGAATTTTCACCAGGCGAGTGGGGCAGGGTATGTTTTTCTAGCGGATCGGGTGATTGAGCTGAATGCGATCAATCCGTTGGTGGCTGCGCGGGTATTGTCGCCGCTGACGCGATGGCGAAAGGTTGATGTAGATCGTCAGGTGTTAATGAAGCGGGAGCTGAATCGGATTCTGGCAGTTGAAGAGATTTCGCCGGATGTGTTTGAGATTGTCAGTAAGAGTTTGGTTTGAAATCTCGATAACAGCAGGTGAGGTGGTTGTGGGCCTTGCAAAAAAAGAATAGCTGATCAGGTTGGATTTAGTTCTGTTAGCAGGTCGTGTTTGGCGTGCTTTTCGCCTTTTTGTTGCCGCAGGATTTTTGTGATGGACAGCAATTCTGAGCCTTGCCAAGCCTGGTGAGTGTTGTCGGCGTAGAGGACATTTTCGAGGTTGGTTATTTCTTTATCCAAGGCGTCATTTTTTAGCTGAGATTGGAGGGCCTGTAATGATTCGGTCTTGAATCTCGCCTGGCTCCATAGAGATAGGCAGCGGTGTGCTTCGCTGGCCTTGTTGGCTTTACAGGCTTTGCCGAGATCTTTGAAGAGAGCGTCTTCGTTGGGTTCGTATAGCACGTGACCCGTATTTGGTTCTTCATTTTTGTATTCCCGTAGTGCCTGGCACAGATGAAGCCATTGCCAACTGCTGAACAGCCAAAGTATGCCGAGTGCAATGGTTAGCACCATCCACCAGGGCGATAACGCTTCCTGAATGACTTGCGGCTGGGCAGCCTGAGTCAGGGGTGCGGTCGCGGTTGGTACGAGTACGATGCCTTCTACGGGGAGTACGTCATAAGTTGCGGCAGGGATGATGGCAAACTCTTCGCGATCGGTTTTGGTATTCCACCAGGGTATGCGAATTTCAGGCAGTGTGAGTTCACCAGGTTTGATGGGCACGATCCCGATGGTAGTCTCACTGCGCGAGGCAATGCCATTAGTGCTTGTGGATTCGCTGGTAGTCGTCGGGTCCGCATAGGTTTTAATGTTGGCTAGTTCAATCGGGTCAAAGGGTGGTAGAAGCGATCCTGTTAGTCCTACGGCATGCATCGAGAGGATGCGGTTGACGGGTTCGCCGACTTTGAATTGTGGTGGCTGTTCGGTCCAGCGTTCGGTTAGGTTAAAGGATCTGGCGGCAATCCAGGTGGTACCGGTAAAGGCTGTCGGCTTTGGTTTGATGTCGACGGTGATAGCATCAGATACGGCGGTGACTTGCTCACGTTGCCCGAAAAATCCGCCACGACCCCGAACGCCCCGGAACACTTCTCTTGGAATGGTGAGCGTACCGCTCTTCTGGGGATAGATTGCGTAGCGTTTTTCGAGCACATTGTATCGTTGGTTGTTGATCTCAGATACAAAACGACGCTCGCCTTCAAGTGATTGTACAACCGCGTCGGTGAGAACCGGGGGAGCGGGGAAGTCACCTCCTACGGAATCAGCGTAGAACAATTTAAGTGAATAAATAATCTGGCTCTGCACATAGGCCGATTGTTGATCGACACTGTTCTCGAAAAAAACATGGCTGATATCGCGTTGCTGTCTAGCTGCGGATGTTGCGCTGACGGTGATCGGGATTGCACGGGTACTACTGCTGCCAATATTGATGGCGGGGATCACCAGGTTGCCCTGTCGTTTGGGGCGTAGCGAGAGCGCATAAGTGGTCGTATGGCTGCTCTGTTGTCGACCTCCGCCAATGCTCAGTGACGTGCTGGTAGATTCGCGCTGTGAAACGATTTCGAAGTCACGGGTAATTCCTGATAAGTCAGGCTTCTTGGTGGATTCATTGGTGACCCGTACAGTCAGCGTCACGAGATCAAATTCGCTCACCGTCATGCGATCAACGGTTGCAGAGATCTCGGCAAAAGTGGGCAGAGACATCAAAAGAAGCGTGAGTAATAGTAATGGTCTCATTGCTTACCAGTCTCCAGTCTGAGTTTGGGAAATCTGACCCTGTTGCACACGATCGTAATGTTGTTTGCGGAATTTATTCCGTAGCAATCCACCGGGGTCATCGGGGACGCGTCGCAGCCATTGCTTTAAGGCCTGCTCTTCTTCACTGTCGAGCTCCTTGTCTGCGACTTCCTGTTGTTGCTGTTCCTGCTGCGCTTGTTCCTGCTGTTCTTGTTCCTGTTGCTCTCTTTCTTGTTGCTCTTGTTCTTGTTGTTCCTGCTGATCGTTGTTGGCTTGCTGTTGATCTTGTTGTTCCTGCTCTTGTTGATCCTGTTGGTTCTCTCCCTGTTGCTGATCCTGCTGCTGTTGATCTTCCTGATTTTCCTGATTCTGCTCGTTTTCGCTTTGTTGCTGTTGTTGTTCTTGTTGTTGCTGCAATAAATCTTCAACCAGTTTTTTATTGAACGCCGCGTCTTCGTGATCCGGTTGGCTGGCGAGGGTTTCTGCATAGGCTTCTATTGCTTCTTCGAGGCGTTCCTGTTTAGCAAAGGCGTTACCCAGGTTATACCGACCCTCTGCACCTTCAATGTCAGCAAAAGTTTTCGCAGCTTCTTCGAAATTTTGGCCATGATACAGCGCAGAGCCTTTCCAATCCGGACTTTCGAAAAGGTTCGCTGCGGTTTCAGCATCACCCTCCTGCAGTGCCGCAAGGCCCCGCTGATCTTTGGTCTGCCAAAGGTCAATCCATTCTACGGCGTAGGTTTTTTCTACAGGCAATAACATGACAAGGGCAATGCTCCAGACCCAACCACGGCGAAACGCAAGGCTCACCAGCGGCAGCAATAATAACAACAGCCAGGGGCCTTCTTCCCGCCAGATATCAAAATCGCGCTCGATCTCGCGGAAGTCTTCATTGAGAAGCAATGGATCTGGTGCTAACAGGTATTCAATGTCTTCATCGGTTAGCGTCATGGGTGTAAACCGTCCACCGGCAACACTGGCGAAGTCCTGGAGCTGTGCTTGATCCACTTTGGCGATCACCAGATTTCCAGTCCTGTCTTTAACATACCCGGCGTCGGGATTGTTGGGATTGATGAAAATGGGCGCGCCTTCACTGCTGCCAACGGACATTACAGATATAGGATAAGAGAAGCGATGAATTCGTGCTAGGCGTTGTGCATCGGCGATATCGCGGATTTCATCGGTGATAATCAGGATGCGACCAGAACTGACCCCGGCATCTGTAAATAAATCGATGGCACGATTCAAAGCTGGCGTTACTTGGCTGCCGGTGGCAGGCATGATGCCTGGATCAATGGCGGGGATCATGGAAATAATGGTGGCAGTATCATCGGTGAGTGGTGCAACCACGTGGGCGTCACCGGCAAACACCACAAGCGCAGTGACACCTTCATCACGAAGCGCAAGCAGATCCTGCAACTTGCGCCTGGCACGTACCAGGCGGTTTGGTTTCACGTCGTTGGCATACATGGATTTGGTTAAATCGAACACGATGACCAGGGCGTCTTCACGCTGGTGTACGGGTTGCTCGGTTTTCTCCCACACCGGGCCAGACAACGCGACAATGGCGAGCAGCCAGGCGATAAATACCAGCGTTAGGGGGCTTTTGCTGACTTTGCCATCGGGATTATCCAGAAGGTGTGGCAGCAGGGATGCATCAATCGCCGATTCCCAGTTGCTACTGGTGCTCTGTCTAAATTTCAGGAGCAGATACAGTAATAATGCCGGGATCAAGGCATAGAACCAATCTGGTCGCAGAAAATGAAAGTTGCTCAGCAGGTCAGTCATTATGTTTCTATCAGGATTTCTGGTTTGCGGCGGGCTTGTCGAAATTCTGCGAACAGACCCTGAACCCATGTGGTCAGCATCGGGTGCAGCGCCGCATAAATGAGACTGAGTAACAGTACCGCCATTAACGGATAGAAATATAAGGATTTGGTCGGTCGGTAGACCTCTTTGTCCTGTTCGATCGGTTCAAGTTCATCCAGGGCGGCGTAAATCTGCTTGAGTTCAACGCTGCTTCTGGCACGCTGGAAAATACCCCCAGTGAGGTTTGAGATTTCTGTAAGGCCTTCAGTATCCAGATCCGCAGAAGGGTTGGTGACGCGATTGCCGAATAAGCTGCGTTGCACCAGTTCATCTGCCCCAAAGCCAATGGTATAGATACGGATGCCTTCCTGTGCCGCAAGTTTTGCTGCCTGAATGGGTTCGACCTCACCGACTGTATTTACCCCATCGGTTAAAAGAATCAGCACGCGATTCTCTGCTGGTCGGTCCTGTAAACGTTTGACCGCAAGACCAATGGCGTCACCGATCGCTGTTTTTTGCCCGGCGATACCAAGTGGTGTTTCCTGCAATAAAGTGCGCACCGTGACACGGTCGAACGTGAGCGGGGTCTGCTGGTAGGCCTGACTGCCAAATAAAATCAGTCCTAATCTGTCACCGACGCGGCGCTCCACGAATTCACCGACCACATTTTTGACGACCTGTAGCCGAGTTGCGATTTTGCCGTTGAGCTGCATATCTTCAAAGCCCATAGAGCCCGAGATATCGACTGCGAGTAACAGATCGCGGCCGCTGGCGGGGAGTTCAATGGGCTCGCCAATATATTGGGGTCTCGTGGCGGCAAGCACGAGGGCCAGCCACATTAGCACCAGCAGCAGGCGTCGGAGAAGGGTGTTGCGTTTTGCGAAACTACTGTCACCTTCGTAGTTGGCGGCTACCACGTAAAAAGGTACCTGTAGCCCGGCATCGGTGCGCTGCGCCCGGGGTACCAGGAGATACACCAACAAAGGTAAGGGCAGAAAGGCAATCGTCCATGGCCAGAGGAACTCGATCATGCGGCGAACTCCTGGCGATGATGTTTTATCCAGTGTCTGCCCAAATCATTTAAGGCACCGATATCCGCCTCTGGTTCTGGAATATAGTTCGCGTCAACCAGTGACTGTCCCTTGCCCATGGAAAACTCCTGGCTGCCTGCGGTGCGGTCGAGAAAGGCGACCCAGGATTCTCCTGTTAGGCGTGCCACATCCTCGCGTGGGTAGTGGGTCAGCGCGACGCGTTTCAACAGTCCCTGGAATTCAGCGATGTACACCGCATCATCGCCATGGCGCTGGTAGTCCACACGTAATTGTTTCAGCTCGGTGATAGCTTCGCGGCGATAGCGGTTGCTGCGCCAGCGGCGATATAGAAGGTAGCCGCCATAAATCAACAAAGCAAGCACCAGGGCGATGAGTAGCCACCAGCCAATTGCAGGTGGCCAGATGTCCAGAAACTGCGGCATGTGAATATCACGTAATTCTGCCAGAGGATCAGCCTGAGGCATCTGGGCACCTTGCCCGGGACCCTGTTGCGCAGACTGGCCTGGTCCGAGTTGTAAAGGTGCCTCAGCCATTGGCAAAGGCCCCATAGTTGAATTTCGCCGACACCTGACTCACCAGTGCCTGGTTGGTCGAGAGTTCAACAAGAGGTGATTTCACGCGCTTAAATTCTGCGCGTACCAGCGCCAGGCTATCCTGGTATTGCTTTTCATAAGCCCGTCGGTGGCGCTGCACAGACGTGTTAATTCGTGAACGATTGTTGCCGTCAGTGATGGTGTAAAGGTCGGGTCGCGGTAGTTCCCGCTCCAGAGGGTCTGAGATATGGACCCCGATGACGTCGTCCTGCCGGGCCAGTTGCCGCAGGTGAATTTTGGCTTCTTCGTTTAAAGCAAGAAAATCGGAAATAATCAGTATGGTACTGCCATGTTTGGCGACCCGGCGAACATTGCGTAGGGCATCGGCGAGATAGCTCTGCGTTCCTAGGTTCGCCTGTTTACTGAGCGCTCTGTTGTAGTCATCCACCTCGTGCAATAGGTGTAATACAGAGGTCTTGCTGCGTCTTGGTCGTACTTCTCTGTGGCCATTTTCGGAAAACACGATACCGCCAACCCGGTCGCCACGCTCCAGTGCGGTCCAGGCGATAAGTGCTGCACTTTCGGCTGCCAGTACCGACTTGAAGGCCTGTCTTGAACCAAAGAACATCGAAGCAGACTGATCGACCAGGATCAGGACGGGGCGCTCTTTTTCTTCCTGAAATAGTTTGGTGTGAGGTATCTGGGTGCGTGCAGTTACGCGCCAGTCGATGGTTCTGACATCGTCGCCTGGTTGGTAGATACGGACTTCAGCGAAATCGATGCCGCGGCCACGAAATTTAGAAGACAGTAAACCGGACAGCGGATTTCGGGTTTTGTTTGCTTGCAGCAGATCCATACCGCGTGCGGCATAGCGCAACTGAATTAACTCACGGATATCGGTGTAGGCACCGCCTTTGAGTTTGAATGTATTGGTTACCTTGGGTTTTGCCATGCTGCGCGTTGATTAGGTTGCGGCGACGCGTTGCAGCACAGTGTCCAGCACCTGGTCAGCGGTCACACCGGTGGCTTCGGCTTCGAAACTCACGATAATGCGATGCCGAAAACAATCGTGTAATACCGCTTGCACATCATCGGGGCTGACAAAATCTTTGCCGAGCAGAAACGCATTGGCACGGGAACACAAATCAAGCGCAATAGTACCCCGTGGTGAGGCACCATAATCGAGCCAGGAAGCGAGGTCCTCGCCATAGACTTCCGGGTTACGGGTCGCCATGGTGAGCTGCACCATGTATTCCTCAACCACAGGTGCCATGTGCAGCCGGAGTATTTCCTGACGTGCGCCAAAAATGGTGTCCTGGCTGATCTTCGGGGGTTTCAAGGATTCGTTAACCGTACTGATCAGATGTTCATTACGCACCAGTTGCAGAATACTGCGTTCCGACGAAGCATCGGGATAGTCGATGTTGACATGCATCAGGAAGCGGTCGAGTTGTGCTTCCGGCAATGGATAGGTGCCTTCCTGTTCGATGGGGTTTTGGGTTGCCATCACCAGAAAGAGGTCGGGCAGCGTAAAGGTTTGCCGTCCAAAACTGACCTGCCGTTCACCCATGGCCTCGAGTAAGGCTGACTGTACCTTGGCCGGCGCCCGGTTAATCTCATCGGCCAGGATCAGATTATGAAAAATGGGGCCCTGCTGGAATTCGAAGGTACCTTCCTGGGCACGATA
>JAQWMV010000012.1 GCA_029246605.1 Pseudomonadales bacterium
CAAGAGAGCAGGTGTTACCTTGCGCTTTCGCTCGAGCCATCCCTCGGTCGCTGCAGAAAGCCACCGAATCGTCGGACCGCCCTGGCTTTCTAAGCCCCGCAAGGTAACACCTGCTCTCTTGGCCCCGAGGTCTCGCGACAAAGTGTCTTTTTACACGGTCTATTCGGGGAGGCTTCTTAGTCGTCAAAAACCGACCGCGATGGCCGCAGCTCGTGGCCCGCAGAAGCCGCATGCATGTCATCATCCGGATGATACAGCTTGCCGGGTTCACCTTCCGGCCCCCATACCTCTGAAGCACCATGAATAGAAGTCAGGGCCGCGTAACCGGCATGCACCGTACCAAGGTCAGTTGTTTCATGGGGTTCATATCCGGAATCCACGAGCTGAAAGTGAATTTTGCCATCCTCGAACTTTTCGATCGCACTTTGTACAGAGCCGAGTTTGGCAAGCCCGGCCCAGCGGATACCCAGGACCTCATCACGGGGTACACCGGGAACATTCAGGTTTAAGACGCCTCTTTTGGGACCTGCTATTAACGTAGGTAACACCTCCACAGTAATTGCCGCCGCCGTTGACCAAAGCCATTCGTGATCCGGTGATTTTCGATTCATGCTCACGGCCAGAGAGCGGATCCCAAAATTCTGCCCGGCCAGTGCAGCCCCGATCGTCCCGCTATGAAGCGCCGAACGCCCGGTGTTCAGCCCGGCATTGATACCAGAGACCACAACATCCGGCATGGGGCCCAATGCTTCAAGAATCCCGGCAACGACGCACATCGCGGGTGGCCCGGCAATGCCATAGGCCGGAGATGCGAGGCCCTCGATCCTGGTCGGAGTAACATTGACAGGGATACCATTACCGATACCACCGAGCGAGGCCCCGGTGCCGGAGGCATCATGATCCGGTGCCATAACGATGACATCGTAACCGGCTGCCTCTATCTGGCGGGCCAGTTCGTGGATACCGGGACTCTCGACGCCGTCATCATTGGTGATAAGTACGCGCATGGTCGCTCCTGAACGGATCTTGAATTAGGGACCAGCAGTATAGTGTTTGCCGGCAACCTGAGCCAGATCAAGGTTTTTGAGGTTGTCGCTGACTATGATACGAATTCTATAGTCTGGCGTACCGATGGGTGCGCCATGTTACACAGTGCTTTTTTGTCTACTATCGTTAGCTCTCTACCCTTTACCTTGATTATCCCGCGGTTCTGCATCCGGCTAAGAACTCTACTGACCGTCTCAACCGCTAACCCCAAAAAGTTCGCAACATCTATTCTCGTCATGGGCAAATTGAAACTGGTACCTGAAAGTTTACGCTTAGAATACCTCACGGACAGGTTCATCAGAAACGCGCTCATCCTTTCTTCTGCTGTGTTCTTCGCCAACAGTAACTGCAATATCTGATCCATGCGAATCTCCTAGCTTAACAACCGATATAAATGCACTTGAAGGTTCGGGATAAGCCTTGAAAGACGCTCCACTGAATCATAGGGGATATCACAAATGGCCGAAGTTTCAAGTACCTTAGCCGTGCTTGCATGCTTTTTGGAATCGATCGCATCCATAGCTAGAATTTCACCAGGCAAGTAAAACGCGAGCACCTGTTTGTCACTCACTCTTTACTAAACAATCAATTTTAGAACACAGATAACAACAAGCACTGACCAGAATCATGGCAACACCCTTTTCAAAAAGAGTGGCCAACGCTAATCTCACTGCTATTGTTCACCACTTGAATTTTGCCAATCATTAGATGGTGGCCAATGCCGCAGTATTCGTTGCATATCACACTGAATTCACCACTGCTGTTCGGCGTCAACGTGAATACGTGTTCGTATTTCGGCACTATCTGAATGTTGATGTTGGCCGGCTGCAAAGAGAAGCCATGCTGCCAGTCCATTGAACTTAGGTGAAAGGGATAACTCATCTCTTCCTCCAACTCAATGATCGGCCAGAAGTCCCACGGTCTTGCAACCATGTAGACATCACCGCCTGCGGGTGGGCGCACAACTGGATAGTTTCGCGGACCTTCGTTCCTGACCGTGTATTCCTCGACCATTTTCTGTGTCTTAGCCATAAACCTTTCAGGGGTTGTTTTGTAGGTCTCGTTCGATAGGTTCTGCGATCCGGTGACGTGCCAGTAGGGCATCATGAAGGACATCACCAGGCCCCAGCAAAATACTAAGGAGATCCAGATCAATTCCGACTTGTTGATTGGTTCGTTCCACCAGAGCCTTGATTTAGGGGGTTAAGAGTGGTCATTAGTATCTCCCTTAGTTAGCAACGGGAACGCTGACGATTTCCATGATGCCCCAGATTAGGTACAACACGGAGGGAAATGCGACGCCGACAAAAAGTAGAATAAAAGGATTGTCGAGTATTCGTTGCATAAGCGGTGGGGTTGGCTCTTTTTCGTCCATCAGCAGGTACCTTTATAATTATAATTTGCTGAATGAATATATCGTTGTGACAGAAGGTCACATTGACTGGGGTCAATAACGGGCGAGTTGTAGCGAATTTCCGGTGAGTTATTCCGCGACCAGCATATTGGCGTAGGGAATCACCTGGCCTTCCCACTGCAGCCGTGCATGGGCGCATGCGGCGGTCATGTCGCGAAAGATTCTCTGCAGCGGGCGACTGTTATGGAGTTCACTGCCACCTGCCGCTTCAAACAGTCGTCGAGTTGCCTGGTTGCATAGCCGTGCTGCAAACGCAGTATCGCGAAGAATCCGGGTAGTCATAAAGGCTGCTGGCGCAGGATTGATATCCAGAATATCCGCCGCTGCAAGGACAACGGTGCGTGCCGCATCGACCTCGGCACTTGATTCAGCCAGCCTGAGAAGTAACCCCTGCTCGGCATCGGGACCAATCTTCCTGCTGAATTCATTGACGGCCGCCTGTGCACCGCCGATGACCGGGCCGACGATCACCAGGACCAGTAGCGCACCGTAGGGGAACAGGGTCATCGAGGCCGGCATCAGCCGTTCTGGCGGGATGCGTATATTGTCAACGATCGCATCTTTCGAGCCGGTGCCGCGTAGTCCAAGCACCTGCCAGGTATCATCGATTTGATATTCAGACTTATGTACCAGTGCAAGGTAGGGTTCACCCTCCGGTTGACTGACACCCAGGAGTAACCAATCGGCATGATCGCAGCCGGAATTAAAGCGCCATCTGCCCGAGATAACCGCGCCGTCCTCAGTGACACCATCCGTCTGTCCCACTGGGCCAAGGGAAGCGGATATCAGTGTTTTTGGATTCGACCAGACTTCATCCTGGGTTTCCTGTGGGAAAAGACCCACCAGGTAGTTGTGTACACCCCAGACAAAATTACACCAGCCAGTGGACATACAGCCTTCGCCAAGAATGCCGCAAACGTCAACAAACTCACGAATAGA
Source organism: Pseudomonadales bacterium (assembly GCA_029246605.1). GTDB lineage: Bacteria > Pseudomonadota > Gammaproteobacteria > Pseudomonadales > Azotimanducaceae > UBA7455. Next base: position 3,401 of record JAQWMV010000012.1, read on the forward strand.
ACACATTGAGCCGTGCTTGATCAGTTGTGGTAAGCCCATGTCCTGCATGGCTCGCAACACTTCAGGGTGCAATTGGCGGAGTTTCTCGGTCTGGGCGGCATGTTCCCGCGCGAGGTCGGCAACAGCGCCTGCCCGCTGGCGTAGCGTGGGGGGTTGAAATTCGCTCAATTAGAGTTCCAGTGGCAAGGCCTGTGCGACACGCTGAGGATCCTCTTTCCAGGCATCCGAGGCGTCGATATAGAGTTCGATAGTGTTGCTATCAGGGTCTTGAAGATACAGAGACTTGGTCACTTCATGATCAATCGGTGCGTAACCGATGCCGGCATCGTCGAGGCGCGATTTGGCATCCAGCAATTCGCTCATATTATTGCCGATATTGAATGCGACGTGCGCAAGACCCGCTGCGTGACTGTTGGCCTTTTCTGCATCATCACCGAGCGCAGCGATGGCAAAATCATGATGATTCCCAAGCGAGAAGAATGTCATTCTTTCTCCTTCCCGGGCACAGATGGGTAGCCCCAGAAAGTCGGCATAAAAGCTGATCGAGCGTTCCATGTTGCTCACCTGGAGGACTACATGGCCGAGTGCCTTTATTTCCATTGTTGCAGTTCCGCAAAAGAATGATGAGGAGCAAGACTACCATATCATCGTGCAGGTGCCAGCGGGGTGTGCTTTCGGTACACTTCGCCTACTTGTTCAATTAAGTGGGTGACTGCCAATGAGCTATGCTGGAGACCGGATTATCTACGATGCCGACAGTCGTCTCATGGAATTACCGGATTATCTAACCGGAAAAGCTGATGCCGCTATTCGTGAGCGGATACCCGAGATTGTCGCTTCGACAACCAGTGTCTTTCATCCCGGTGCCTTTGCCGGACAGAATTCGCACACACCTGAGACTTAAGAAAAACTGGTCGCGCTGGGCGAGAACCTGACCCGTGGTCCAAAGTGGCATGAAGCCCTTGGTGCATTCAACGGTGGCGAACGTGTTACCGCGCTGGATCTGCTTGGATTTAAACGACAGGTAATCTTTTCAACATTTTGCGCTCGTCTTATCTTTGATGCCCCCGATAACGATGTCAGCTATGGCGCAGCAGTAGCGCACAATCGCTCCATGGCAGAATTTGTGGATGCTGATGATCGATTGATTGGTGTCGCGATGGTGCCGTTGGATGATCCCGACCGGGCACTAATAGAAATCAACACGGCGCTGGATATGGGCCTCGGTGCGGTCTGGATCAGCGCGGATGCCCCGGGTGGCAGATCGCCTGGGCACCCATTGCATGATCCTATCTGGGCGACACTGGCGGAACGCGGTGTGCCATTTATTCTGCATGTCGGGAGTGCACCATTATCTATTGATGCACCGTGGATGAATGATGGCCGCGATCGGATTACGGCACGTGGCGGCGCTGAGATTATTGGCTCTAAAGATCTGACGGTGATACACCACGCCGCCGCGCGATTTATCTCTACCCTGATACTCGATGGTGTACTGGAACAATTTCCGACGTTAAAGGGTGGTGTGATCGAAATTGGTGCGGGTTGGGTACCGGATATGATCCGTCGACTTGACTATGCCGCAGAGATTTGGGCAAAGCCCGAACCGCATCTTGCTGAAATGACCCGAACGCCTTCACAGCAGATCCGTGATCAAGTACGTTTCACACCTTATCCATTTGAGGATGTGTCCCGCCTCGTATCCGAGTCCTATCCAGAGTTATATCTGTTTTCGTCAGACTATCCGCATGCTGAAGGGGGCCGCGATCCTATTGGTCGCTTTACTAAAAGCACGGCATCTTTATCAGAGAATCAGCGCGATCTGTTTTTCCATAAAAATTTTCTAGATCTCTATCCGAATGTTTGTTAGCGCTACTCTGTGACACCGAATTACGACCTATTATATCCCCTGCAGATCGTAATCACTGGACTTGCAGGATGGGCTGGCTATGCTTACTCGTTTACGGTGGTGAGTGATGACATTTTATAATACCGAGACTGCGCTCAGTCAGATTAGTGAGACACGCTGGTCCGGTAAGGTAAGCAGCGCCTGGAATATTGGAGAGAACCCGAACGGCGGCTATCTCGTCGCGATCGCACTACAGGCGATTCGCCAGTTGTCACCGCAACACCCGGACCCGCTCACCGTAACGGTGCATTACTTGCGCCCCGGGGTACCGGACGCGCCCTGTGAAGTTGAGGCGAAAAGTCTGCGCATAGGTAGAACGCTAAGTACGGCAAGAGCAACGCTGTCCCAGGAAGGCAAGTCGCGTATCGAAGTGTTGGCTGGATTCGGCGACCTTTTTCCTTCCTCTGAAGATTTACCCTCGATTATTGTGCCTGCACCGGATATGCCAGCCCCTGATGAATGTACCATGAGGTCTCCAGAACAGCAGGGCGTGGCGCTACCGTTGCTGGACCGTTTGGATATCCGTATACATCCAGATGAGGCTAACGCCGGTGGTGCTGGCAAAGCGCAGGTATCGGGCTGGATAAAATTTGTAGACGACGAGGTGCCGGACTCGTTGGCCACCGTGTTGTTCTCTGATGCATTTCCACCTTCGGTATTTGGCTTGCTCGGTGTAGTCGGCTGGGTCCCGACACTAGAGCTTACCGTCCATGTAAGGAGAAGGCCTGCACCTGGCTGGATTTTGGGACAGTTTAAAACGCAGGACCTGGCAGATGGTCGGATGATTGAAGATGGATCGCTCTGGGATACTAACGGTGACCTGGTGGTGCAGTCGCGGCAAATCGCTCTGGTTTTGCCGCGTTAGTGCTGGGAATTAGTGACGTATTCCATAGTCCCCGTTTTTTGCTATTATCGAACGCACAAATAAAAATAAAAAATGAGGTATCAAAAGATGTCTGCCTCCATTTCCGGGACCATTAAGAAAAAAAACGGCGACACTCTCGCTGGCGTCGCTGTGCGATTAGTGCATGTACCTACGGGTTCTGTCTTTGCAAAGACAAGTAACGATTCTGGTGAGTATGCATTTGAAGGTATTCGAGTGGGTGGTCCCTATACGCTGTCTGTCTTACCCGAAGATGGTGCAGCGGTAGAGAAAGATCTTATGCATTTGAAGACTGATGAATCTCTAAGCCAAGATTTCGTGCTGTAAGAGACCTGTAAACTGCAGTAGCCTCCCTAGTATTAATCATGACATGCCGCTGGATCATCCAGCAAAAAATTGATGTCCCCATTGCAGGGCGTTAAGGGTATGCTGATACCCAAGGATATTTTTAGGTGAGGAGGGATTGATGGCCGGTCCTGTAGAACTTCGAAAGTACATGTTAAACAAACCCGTGACCGTTAAACCGGAGATGACCATCTTCGAGGCCGCGCATCAAATTCTGGCGCATAGCGTCTCCGGTGTTTGTGTTGTTGATCACGATAAGAATCTGGTGGGAATGTTATCTGAGCTTGACTGTTTGCGGGCTATTGTTGAGTCCTATAAGAAAGAGGGTAATACGGAAGCAGGTCTGGTGGCTGATGCTATGACACCCCAGGTGGAAGTTAACCACCCCCACGATGACATTATCGGCGTTGCCAGTTCGATGTTGGATCACAAACATCGCCGTCGACCGGTATCTATTGACGGGAAACTGGTTGGGCAGATCACCTGCCGCCAGATATTAAAAGCGATCAAAGATTTTGCGGCGCCTTCGGACCCGTCTGAACGAACCCACTAAAGCCTCTGTTAATCTAACGACAAGGAAAGAACATGCCTGCTGTAACAACTGCATGGGCATTTGCAGGCACTGTTTCCGGATATCGAAGTCGGTGGACCACCGCCTGAGTATGACGCGATGGTTGAGAAGTACGGTAAACCTTTCGATGCCCCTCGGGCGCATCTTGATAAGGCCCGCCAAGAACTGGGGCTCAGGACCCATGCGGTTGAAAACACGCTGCGTTCTACCGGCGAGACCATGATCGCCTTAGGGTTGGTTGAGACAACGCCTAAGTAACACGGGTTAAGGCGCCGCCAACAATCTTTCCACTAACAGTTCATTGAACGCTGGCAGGTCTTTCCATGCAGTGGCAACGCGCATCTGCTTGCCTTTTTCTTCGTCGACGATCGTCTTACCCTCGGCAGTGACAGCGATAGGCAACGCATGTATTTCGAGATGATCTTCTGCAAAAGCGAGATAGATGGCTACCGTGTCAAATAGGATGGATGAAGAGACGTCGAGCAGCGCGACATCTCGCTTTGAAGCGGGTAACCAGGCCCGATAGTTTTCCCGTACCTCCTTCATGGCGTTCCCGGCACCTGCGAACACCTGCTGATATTGATCCTCGACCAACCTGATAACCCCGCAGGTATCGAGTGGCGTAATGGTGATGTCGAAGTCAGAACTGAGTACTTGTTGTGCAGTTTCAAGATGTTGTATCACATTGAATTCTGCATGGATCTCATCGGTCCCGAAATAGCCCCGGTATACCGCACCATGCATCCCGATGAATCTGGATTTTTCCACAACCGCCGGTGACTGGTTCAACATTGATGCAATGTTGGGGAGTGGTCCGATACAGATCAATGCCACTTCGTTCTCACTGCTGAGAATGGCGTCAGTCATTGCGGCAACACCATTGGCATGCACCGTACTCGGGTACTGGCTGATGTCATAGTCTTCGACATAGGCTTTCTGTGTTTCGTTTTCCGTACCAAAGTCCAGCCCGATGCCAACGGGAATATCAGTTCTCCCGACTTTTTCCAGGAACTTGCAGACAATTTTTGCACGATAAGTGGTGTCACCGGTACAGGTAACAATCAACTTCACATCGATCTCCGGACAACCTAGCGCCATCGCCAGGGCCCACGTATCATCGATATCAGAGCCAATATCGGTATCAATGATGACGGGTATCTTAGGCATCTTTATCCTCTGCATTGCGAGAGTGGGGAAGGTATTATAATCGTTACCGATAGTTAGTGTCTTACGCTGCTCCCAAATCAAAAGGCGGGGTGTCGGAGCAAGACTCATGCGATATCCGTGGTCTGAAGATGATGTAATATTAGAATCATCCCAGTGAACGAAGTAGAGCTCAATTACATTCCCAAAGCATTTAGAGTCACAGACAATGATGAGATATTTTCGTTTATTGAGGAAAATGCATTTGGACAGTTGGTTTCAACGGTCGAAGGTAGGATCTCTTCGACACATATACCATTTCTTCTAAGCGATGATAAACAAAAAATCTTTGGTCATTTTGCAAAGCAGAACCCGAAGTAACCTGAACTAGATGACCAGGAAGCGCTGGTTACTTTTCTCGGCCCGCATGATTACATTTCCCCGTCTTGGTACAACTCCCCGGGTGTGCCAACCTGGAATTATCAAGCAGTACACGTTTATGGCATATGCCGTGTCTTCAACGATCAGGAAAGCTTGAAAGCTGTCGTTGAGAATCTGACGACAAAGTACGAGTCGGCAATGAAAAATCCATGGGAGCCAAGTTGTGATCCCTCATTGCTTGGCGCCATCGTCGGCGTTGAAATATCCATTACGGAAATTCAGTGCAAGTACAAGTTGAGTCAAAACCGACCAGCAGCGGACAAGGAAAGAGTAATAGCGCAGTTGGCAGGTCGTGGTTCAATCAGCATGGCCGATGCCATGCGGAAAATATAGCTTCAGTCCTTTGGCAATAATATCGATCTAACTCAGTCGTTAATGCGCAAAGTATTGAAACAATCTTGCGTATCCAGTGCCAACTGCAGGGTCAGATCTCGTGCATTGAGATTGGAACCCAGACTGGCAGCTTGACCGGCCCACAAAGAGGAAAAGTCTGCCAATCCAGATGCCTCTGCTTTGGCTTTTAATGGTGCCAGGGCAGCGCCAGCTGTTGGAAATGGCGGTGCATCAGTCAACATGGGCCCAACCTCCCGCATCACTCTGTTCACGAGTCCGCGCGCTGGCCGCCCTGAAAACAAGTTTGTCAGTGCCGTTGAACTGTCAGTTGCGTTCAGCAATGCACTTCGATGTAAATCTGAGATGAGTGACTCCGGTGTGAACAGGTAAGCTGTACCAATCTGCACACCCGATGCTCCTAGTGCGAACGCAGCGGCAATGCCTCGACCATCGGCGATACCACCGGCTGCAATAACGGGCACGTTCACGGCATCGGCGATTTGTGGAACGAGTGCGAATGTTCCCGCCTGAGTAGAGATATTTTCTGATAGGAAGACACCACGATGTCCCCCGGCTTCATAACCTTGCGCAATGATGGCATCGCAAGCGTTCGCTTCGAGCCATAGGGCTTCTTCAACGGTGGTTGCAGAGCTCAGTACAATGCTACCGCTGGCTTTTACACGGTCGAGCAGGGTTTTTTCCGGCAGCCCGAAGTGAAAGCTAACCACCTCGGGTTGGTGTTCTTCGACCACCTCGCACATTGCTTCGTCGAATGGTGCGCGGATTGCGCCTGGTGGTACGTCGGTATCTACGCCTAACTCTGTATAGTACGTTTCAAGTTTCTCCTGCCAGGCTGCATGGCGAACCGGGTCGGGTGTTGCGGCTGTATGGCAGAAGAAGTTCACGTTGATGGGTTTGCTGGTGCGTTGACGAATGTTTCCAATTTCTACGCCAGCTTTGACACTATCGAGCATGGCGCAGGGCAGTGAACCCAGTCCACGAGCCTCACTGACCGCAATTGCCATCTCGGCTCCACTTGCCCCTGCCATGGGGGCCTGGATTATTGGGAGTTCTATGCCAAGAAGGTCGCACAGTTTTTGATTTAACCACATTGTTTTCACCCAAGTCACTAAGGAATAGTTGCTCACACCACGTACTATAAGCCAAAATCAAAGTTCTTCCTGAAGTACTTGGAAGCGACTGACAAAACTGGAAAAATTTATGAGAACAAACGTTGTATTTACGTTTATTGGTGAAGACAAACCCGGTTTGGTGGAGTCAATTTCACGTATTATCAAAGATCACCAGGGTAACTGGCTGGAGAGCAGACTCAGTCAGTTAGCCGGGAAGTTTGCCGGTATCATCCAGGTAGGCGTAGACGCCGATAAAATTGCTGGGCTGGTTGATTCCCTGCAGGGACATCAGGGCTTAACGGTCGTAGTAGAGCGTGGCACTGAAGCCAGGGATGACAACAGTCAGACACATACCTTAATGTTGCTGGGGCTCGATCGTCCCGGCATCGTCGCTGATGTATCCAGCGCGCTTGCCGGGCAGAATATTAATGTTTTGGAATTTAATACCGATATTGTGAAGGCTGCGATGACGGGGGAACCCATGTTTGAAGCAAAGGCCGAGGTGGAGTATGCGGCGGATACCGATGCCGTTCGATTGGCGGAGGATTTAGAAAAAATATCAGCAGCGCTAGGTGTTGATATCGAACTAGAGGATTAGAAACATGGATAGGATGCTAACGATAGGGTTGCTGGTATTTGTATTGGCGGGATGCGCCTCTACAGAACAAATCGAACGCGAGCTTGACGCATTCATTGGTGATCATGTCACGGTCGCTGTTGAGAAGCTGGGTCGACCTGATCGGAAAAAAGATATGCAAAACGGCACGGTGGAATACGAATGGCGTTCGACAAAATCGAGGAATGCGAGCATCAATACCAATGTCATGGGTATACCGTTACCGCAGTCCAAACCCACGGTATGTAAACGGGTACTAGTGGTCGATGAGCGAAAAAGAGTGATCGGGCATACCGTCGAAGGCTGCTGAGCCTACTCAGCAGTCCCCGTATAGCCCTCGTGCAATAGATCCCAATCGATTTCATAACCGAGTCCGGGTTCTGTCGGTGCATATACCAAGCCTTTTTTATCGACCTCGATGTCTTCAACCAGCCCGAATTTGTTATCACCGTTACAGGGAAAGACTTCATAGAATTCACAATTCGGTACGGCCATTGTAACGTGCAGATTGGCGACGTTGTTTAAGCTGTTGCCACCGTGATGAATTTCACAGTTCATGTTGAAGCCTTCCGCCAAATGACAGGTTCGGACTAACGGGGTAATACCACCGGTGACAGAAACATCACCACGCAGAAGATCAGTAGCTTTGTGCGTGATCCAGGGCGCCAAACCGTAGAAACGGCCAGGTACATATTCTGTTGACATGATTGGAATATCGAGCTTGTCATGCAATTTTTCGTAGTTATACATATCCTCATCGACCAGCGGATCTTCGTACCAGTAGTAGTCCAGTTCCTCAATGGCTCGCCCGACTCTTAAGGCATCGGCGTAACGGTAGGCCCACATAGAGTCGAGCATTAATAACATGTCGTCTCCGACGGCTTCGCGCACTGCCTGACAAATTTTGATATCCATTTGAGGGTCACCGTGCGGATGCAGTTTGTGGGCTGACCAGCCTAGCCTTCTCGAAAAAGCTCGAGATGTTCGGCATCCAGTAAGTCCCGAACGACTACAAATCCATCGCGGTGAAAGATTCGACCGATGCGTGCCAGCTCGTTAGGGTCGCATATTTCAAGACCAGTAAGTCCACTGTTGTCGC
>JAQWMV010000013.1 GCA_029246605.1 Pseudomonadales bacterium
CCGTTAATTTGTATTATTGTTTTGTATATCTATCGTGTGGATCTTTGTTTAATTCTTCGCTCGATTCTCTGATCAGTTCTTTGCCTGGTTCTTAAAGCTAGCACGACCAACCAGCAAGTTTTTGTGCTTCTTCAATTAAAAGTGAATAATAACATATCCGGCATCAAAGGCACACCCAAAAGACGCATTAATTCTCTCTCTAAGTCATTGATTTAATAATTATTTATGACCCTGAACTAGTGTCAAAACAGTATCCGCTCAAAGTCTCCAACCCGAGGTGACACAACGTCAAATTCACTCATGTATAATTCGCCGTTCCTGCCAACCAATAGACCAGTCGACGCATGAGTAATACACCCGCAGACTTTGTAATTTGCGCCCGTTGGGTAGTCCCTGTAGTGCCCTCTGGCAGGGTTCTGCCGAACCACAGTATCGTAGTGAGACAGGGCAGAATCGAGGCCATCCTGCCGACAGATGCACTCAGCGAATCGCAGCTATCTCTGCCCAGAACAGACCTGCCTAGGCATCTGGTTACCGCAGGCTTCGTAAATACCCATGGTCATGCAGCAATGACACTCTTACGTGGCTACGCAGATGATCTTGAACTGATGGACTGGCTGACTAACCATATCTGGCCTGTTGAAGGACAATGGGTCGATGATTCTTACGTTTATGATGGCACTTCGCTTGCGATTGCCGAGATGCTCAGCGGTGGCACCACCTGTGCCGCAGACAGTTACTTTTTTCCTAACGCCGTCGCTCGCGCCATGTGTGATCAGAGTTTTCGCGGCCAGATCTGCATGCCCGTTATCCAGTTTCCCAACCGCTGGGCCGAAAGCGAGCATCAGCATGTTGAAAAAGCGTTACAGTTCCACGATAGCGTCCGCGACGAACCAGGCATTACAACCGCGTTTGCACCTCATGCGCCATACACTGTATCCGACGAGGGATTCGAGGCGGTTGTTAGCCATGCAAATGAATTCGGAATACCCGTTCATTTGCATCTGAACGAAACCGCGTCAGAAGTGGCTACCGCCCTAAAAGATACTGGCCAGAGCCCCCTGGCTCGAATACAGGCACTTGGGTTGCTCACCACCCATCTGCAGGCAGTGCACATGACTGCGCTCAGTGAGGCTGAATTACAGTTAATCGCCGCTCACAACGTGCACATCGCCCATTGCCCGGAATCTAACATGAAGCTCGCCAGCGGCATCTGTCCGGTGCAGGCATTGCTTGACCATGGGGTGAATGTCGCCCTCGGGACCGATGGCGCCGCAAGTAACAACGATCTCGATATGCTGGGTGAAGCTCGCTCTGCAGCCTTGCTCTCTAAAGTGAGTACGCTCGACGCTACCAGCATCAGCGCAGCGGATGCGCTATCAATGGCCACGATTAACGGTGCACGACTGCTCGGGCTGGAGGATAATATTGGAAGTTTAGAGCCCGGAAAATCTGCAGATATCACCGCTGTTGATTTTGGCGACATCAATTTTGCCCCCCTGTACAACCCGCTGTCACAATTAATCTACGTGGCAAGCGGGCAAAATATCAGTCACACTTGGATTGCAGGAGAATGTCTATACCAGGACGGGGATTACACGCGATTAGATATCGACGACCTGTCAAGACGGGTATCTGGCTGGCAAGAAAAAATTCAAGGTGACGTATGACCGCACAAAATGTTGATCCGGACGAAGTTTCCAAATTCGAGGCCATAGCAAGGCGCTGGTGGGATCCTGCCAGTGAATTCAAACCATTACATGACATTAATCCACTGCGCATGGAATATATTGCTGAACGAGTTGACCTTGCCGGCAAACGGGTACTCGATGTGGGATGCGGTGGCGGTATTCTAAGCGAGGCACTGGCCGCGGCCGGCGCCACCGTCATCGGGATTGATGCCGGCGAAAGCCCCATCAATGTCGCTAAATTGCATCAACTCGAGTCTGGCTATAACGTCGATTATCAACACACCACTATAGAAACGTTAGCAGAAGAATCCCCGGAACCTTTTGACGTCATCACCTGCCTGGAAATGCTGGAGCATGTACCCGATCCCAACTCAGTTATCGCCACCTGCGCTTCTCTGCTGGCACCATCGGGCAACCTGTTCCTGTCAACCATTAATCGCAACCCCAAAGCGTATCTGCTCATGGTGATAGGCGCAGAGTACGTCCTCAACATGTTGCCACGGGGCACCCATGACTATGAAAAGTTTCTTAAGCCCTCCGAGATAAGCAGTGCACTCAGAGACAATAGCCTGACACTGAACGACCTGACTGGCATGACCTACAACCCGATCAAAGGAACCTACCACCTCGGTAGCGATGTAGATGTCAACTATCTGGTTCACGCCAGTAACGACTAGTTATGGCCCAACCGACCTCAAGCACGGTGCTCACCGCCTCAAATAATTTCACCTTACTGGTGGCGATCGTGTGCTCATCCGGCTGGCCGATTTTTTATCGACAGGTGCGAACGGGCGAGAATGGCAAACAATTTTCAGCCATCAAGTTTCGCACCATGGGAGTAGACGCCGAAGTAGACGGTGCGCAGTTTGCACAGGAGGAGGATCCTCGAATCACACGCATTGGTAAAATACTGCGCAAGTTCCGCATCGATGAAATACCACAGTTCTGGAATATGCTTAAGGGTGACATGAGCTTTATTAGACCAAGACGGGAAAGACCCGAATTTATTCAGATGCTGAAGCAGGATATCCCCTACTACGATTTACGCCATATGATAAAACCGGGCATTACAGGTTACGCACAGGTCAAATATGGATATGGTGATTCCGCTGAAGATGCCGCTGAGAAACTGCAGTATGATTTTTTTTTCATTAAAAACTACTCACTGATTCTGGATATCTCGATCCTGGTTCGCTCCATCAAAGTCATCCTTTTCGGAACTGGCCGCTAGTGGCTCTGCCTGTAAATTATCAACCACGTTCTGACTTGCTGGCAGGCAAAGTCATTCTGGTCACAGGTGCCGGGGACGGTATTGGCAGAGCAGCATCGATCGCTTTCGCTGAGCACGGCGCGTCCGTGCTGCTGCTTGGTAGGACGGTCAGCAAACTCGAACAGCTCTTTGACGATATCCTGGCGGCAGGTCTGCCAGAGCCCGGTATCATTCCCGTAGACATGGGGAAGCTCGGGATCAAAACACTGGAAGAAATCGCTGATGTTATTGCGGAGCGCTACACGCACCTTGATGGCATTTTGCATAACGCCGCGATACTCGGGGATCGCATTCCAGTAGAACATTACGACCTCGCCCTCTGGGATCAGGTCATGCAGGTAAATTTTAACGGCACTGTGCTGTTGACCCGTTTTCTATTACCTCTTATGCAACAGGCTAATTCTGCCTCGCTTCTGTTTACCAGTTCCACAGTAGGTGCCACACCACGCGCTTATTGGGGGCCCTACGCTGTGTCGAAATATGCGCTGGAAGGTTTCGCAAAACTGCTGGCAGAAGAGTTGGAAAATACCTCCTCGATTCGCGTCAACGTCGTCAACCCAGGCGCCACAAGAACCAATATGCGTCACGCGGCTTACCCGAATGAGGATCCGGAAAGCATAAAGCCCCCGGAAGATCTCATGGGGCTTTATGTCTATCTCATGGGAGAGGACAGCTTGAACGAACACGGGCAGCGATTTACTGGCTGACTGCGTCCTTTTTGCTCATATCATAGAGATCAGTGATCTCTGGCTGATGGAGCTCAATAAACTTGCCAGCCTTAACAGCCGATGGAATAAAGAAGCTACCGAAACGAACCCGTTTCAGGCGACTGACGGTAAGTCCCTGTGACTCCCAGAGTCTTCGCACTTCACGGTTTTTTCCACCTACCAGTACCACGTAGTACCACTGATTGGCGCCATCTGACTCTGGTGATTTTTGTACATCACTGAATCGTGCCATACCATCTTCCAGTTGCACGCCGTCGCGCAGGCTCTGGAGAACTTCCGGGGTGACGTCACCCAGCACCCGCACAGCGTACTCACGGTCAATACCGGTTGATGGGTGCATCAGTCGATTAGCCAGACCGCCATCGGTGGTGAACAGCAACAGTCCACTGGTGTTGAAATCTAGTCGTCCAACAGAGATCCAGCGTTGATTCTTGATGCGCGGTAGTCTTCGGTACACTGAAGGGCGACCCTCTGGGTCATCGCGAGAACAGATTTCACCCTGGGGTTTATTGTAGAGAAGATGTCGATGTTGCTCTCCCCGTAATTTGAGGGCGCGACCATCAACCGATATGGTGTCTTTTTCTTCGACTCTATCACCGAGCGTCGCGACCTCACCATTGACCTTAATACGACCGTCAATGATCCATTGCTCCATCGCTCGGCGACTACCCAGGCCGCGATTAGCCAATACTTTTTGGAGTTTTTCAGACACGGCAGGCATATTATGTTTTGGAATCGTCCTGGTCGTCTTCCTGAAACGCGGCATCCATAATTTCTTGTGGTACGTTCGAAAATTGCTCCTGTTGTTCTAAGGGCTCTTGGGTTTGCGCTGGATCTTGCTCCGCTTCCAGCGCTACCTTCGCTGCCAGTTCGTCGTCCACTTCCAGATCTTCTTCTGGATCCTCTACTGAATTAGGATCCGGAAAAAGAGTCCGAATGTTGTCTTCAATCAAGTTGACGTCTGCTGTTACCTGATCCAATTCTTCATCGCTAACTGGGTCCGGCGCGAACTGGACCACATCCTCAAGCTCAATGACCCGTGTTTCAACGACCTCTTCCTCGAGATCCAATTCTTCATTGACCTTACCCAAATCTTTAATCTCAGACAGCGTTGGTAACTCATCAAGGCTGGTCAGATTGAAGTAATCCAGAAAATACTTGGTGGTCGCATAAAGCGCTGGCCGTCCTGGCACGTCGCGATGACTAACCACTCTGATCCACTCGCGCTCTAGCAACGTACGAATGATATTTGTGCTAACAGCGACGCCCCGAACCTCTTCAATATCGCCACGGGTCAGTGGCTGTTTATAAGCTATCAGTGCCAGGGTCTCGAGCAACGCCCTAGAATAACGCTGTGGTCTTTCTTCCCACAGGCGACTGACCCATTCAGCATACTCCTTACGCACCTGGAATCGATAACCTGAAGCCACCTCTTTAAGTTCGAATCCCCGACTTTCGCAGCTGTCTTCAATTTCCTTTAGCGCCTGACGAACTTCTGCTCGACTGGGTTGTTCCCCTTCAAAAAGCTGGATCATCAGGTCGATGCTAAGTGGTCCGTCTGCTGCCAGTATCGCGCCTTCAAGGATTTGTTTTATTGTTGGAAATTCAGCCATGCTATGCACTCACCACGTCACTGCGAACTTTTACATGGATTGGCGCAAAGGGTTCAGTCTGAACAATTTCCAGCAGTGACTCCTTGACCAACTCCATCACCGCCAGGAAAGTAACAACGACACCTGCCCGGCCTTCCTCGGGAGTAAACAGCGACATAAACGGTATAAACTGATCACCTGCCCTATTTACACTTTCCAAAACATCTGACATGCGTTCCCGGGTAGATAAGGGCTCCAGGGCAATGTGATGATTGGTAAAATTCTCGGCCCGCTTCAACACTCTGGATAATTCAATCAGCATTTCCTGTAACTGAACTTCCGGTAATGGTCGCGGTTTGTCGGATTCTGGCGCATCTGCCCCGGCAACCCAAAAGTCACGATTTACACGTGGCACGGCATTGATATCCTGAGCGGCCTCTTTGAAACGTTCATATTCCTGAAGGCGACGAATCAGCTCAGCCCGTGGATCGTCTTCTTCCTGTTCGTCATCTTCCTGCCGCGGCAGCAACATGCGTGACTTTATTTCCGTCAGCAACGCTGCCATCACCAGATACTCCGCTGCGAATTCAAACTGCAGTTCACCCATCAGCTCAATGTAATCCATATACTGCTGTGTAACATCCGCGACCTTTATCTCGAGGATATCCAGATTCTGACGTCTAATGAGATATAACAATAAGTCGAGGGGGCCCTCAAAGGCCTCAAGAATCACCTCAAGTGCATCAGGGGGAATATAGAGATCCGTCGGCACATCGGTCATCGGTTCTCCGGCCACCACCGCAAAAGGCAGCTCCTGCTGGCGCAGTGCTTCCGACTGCGGCGATGCTTCTGGTTCTGCTGTTTCTGCTGGCTCTACCGTTTCTACCATAATCTGATACCTCGTCGATTTATCTGTAATCAAGCCCCATTGCGGCGCGAACTTCTTCCAAAGTGGATTTGGCGACGCTACGCGCCTTTTCGCAACCTTCTGCAATGATGCTTTTTACTAGATCTGGATTTTCCTCATACTGCCGTGCCCGCTCGCGCATGGGCTGCTGCTCCGCCAGCACCGCTTCAATCAACGGTTTCTTACAATCGATACAGCCTATACCTGCACTGGTACAACCTTCCCGCGCCCACTGTCGTCGATTGTCATCCGAATAAACTTCATGCAATTTAAACACTGGGCATTTATCCGGATCACCGGGGTCGGTACGCCTTATCCTGGCAGGGTCAGTGGTCATGGTCTTGATCTTCTTATCAACAGAGTCCGGGGCTTCACGCAGGGTAATAGTATTGCCATAGGACTTGGACATCTTCTGTCCATCGAGGCCCGTCATCACCGAAGCTTCCGTGAGCAATGCCTGTGGTTCCGGCAGAATCACTTTACCGCCACCTTCAAGGTAGCCGAACAAGCGATCTCGGTCTCCGAGGGGTATATTCTGCTGATCAGACACTAATGCGACCGCGGTATCCAACGACCCCTGAAGTCCCTGCTCCATAAAATCACGACGTAAGTCACGATAGAGCTTGGCGTTTTTTCTACCGAGTTTCTTAATCGCTTCTTCGGCAAGTTCTTCAAAACCGGCATCCCGGCCATAAATATGATTGAAACGCCGCGCAATCTCTCGGGTCATCTCTACATGTGGCACCTGATCAGCGCCGACAGGTACTTTACCGGCCTTATAGATCAGTATATCGGCGCTTTGTAACACTGGATAACCCAGGAAACCGTAGGTCGACAAATCCCTTTCGTTGCTCTTAGTGACCATGTCTTTGTAACTGGGGACTCTCTCGACCCAGCTAAGCGGTGTGATCATCGACAGCAACAAATGCAGTTCAGCGTGTTCCGGTACTCTGGACTGAATGAATAGTTCTGCGGAGCCAGGATTGACACCTGATGCCAGCCAATCGATGACCATCTGCCAAACATTATCTTGAATAACCGCCGGCTCTTCATAATGGGTGGTCAGCGCATGCCAGTCCGCGACGAAAAACATGCAATCGTATTCGTGCTGCAACTGAATCCAGTTTTTTAGAACACCATGGTAGTGACCTAAATGTAAACGGCCGGTTGGACGCATACCTGACAGTACGCGCTTTTGCGCTTCAATAAGACTCAATCTAACACCTACTAACTGGATGACAAACGGACTGCGGCAAATAGTTCACCATGGCGGATTAGGTCCATTTTACAGGACAGTTGACGGCAAACAACTCTCATTGACCCGGTTTACCCCGACACGACAGCATGGCGAGTCTGCGGGCCGCCGAAGGCTCTATTCAATCTCAATAATGCCTTTACCCTGTCGCGTAATTCGAGGAGGGTCATCTTCAAGATTCACTACAGTCGTCGGTTCGAGCCCACAGAAGCCCCCATCGATCACTAGGTCAACTTGATGTTCCAGGAGGTCACGGATTTCGACTGGATCTGTCAGCGGATATTCCTCATCAGGCAAAATAAGGGTCGAGCTCATGAGCGGTTCATCCAACTCGCGTAGCAATGCCTGACTAATCTCATTTTCCGGGACCCGAACACCGATTGTTTTACGTTTCGGATGCACCAATCGCCGCGGAACTTCTCGGCCCGCCTGCAGGATAAAGGTGAATGGTCCAGGCGTGTATGCCTTCAGGAGGCGGTAGCATGCGTTGTTTACCTGTGCATAGGTACCCAGATCGGAAAGATCACGGCATACCAGCGTGAAATTATGGCTGGCATCCAATTGCCGGATCTGACGAATACGTTCCAGCGCTTTTTTATCGCCAATATGACAACCCAACGCATACGCTGAATCAGTAGGATAGGCGATCACACCGCCCTTTCTTACTATCTCAACGGCCTGATTGATCAGTCGTAACTGTGGATTCTCTGGATGAATTCTAAAAAACTGGCTCACACTAACCTGGGCAGAATTCGCGAAAGACACATTGTAGAGCACGTCCCGCTAAAAATAATGTGCAAAATGAATTAATATCAGCCTCCAGACATTAAAAATGACACCATGAAGCAATTTATTGAGTTTCTACCAATTGCACTGTTTGTCGGTGTGTACTTTTATACAAAAGATATTTACATCAGTACCGGCATACTTATGGCAGGTGTCTGTGTGCAGGCGGGCTATGAGTACGGCACAACCCGCGAACTGAGTAAACAAACGCTGGTGATTTTCTGTGTGGTCATCATATTTGGTGGCGCCACACTGCTGTTTCGTAATCAGGCATTTATCCAATGGAAACCAACCATCGTTAATTGGATATTTTCTCTGACCCTACTCGGCAGCCAGTTTGTACTAAAACAAAATTTACTAAAGAAAATGCTGGGCACCCAACTGACGTTACCCGATCATGTCTGGTTCAACCTGGTCATGGGTTGGTCCCTGGGATTCTTTATCGCAGGCGCACTCAATTTGATTGTCGCCTATGGCTTTAGCCTGGACTTTTGGGTGAGCTTTAAATTGATCGGTGGTTTCGCTACAACGCTCATCTACATTTCGATTACCATCGCTTACCTCGCGAAGGGTGGATACCTACAAGACCCGGATAACCCCACAGATCAACAATAAAAAGGCTCACCTATGTTGTATGCAGTTATAAGTCAGGATACCCCGAACACGCTGGCACTCCGTTTAGAAACACGACCGGCACATGTCGATCGACTGAATGCCTTATTGGAGCAAGGTCGCCTGATCCTGGCCGGGCCACACCCTGCTGTAGACAGTGAAGACCCGGGAGACGCTGGCTTTACAGGCAGTCTGGTAGTCGCTGAATTTGAATCACTGGAAGCAGCACAGAGCTGGGCCGATGCTGATCCCTATATGGCAGCCGGTGTGTACGCGTCAGTTACCGTTAAGCCCTTCAAGAAGGTCTTGCCCTGATTATGCGTCTCTCAGCTTTCCTTCTACTGCTCATAACAATCCATAGCGTGCGGGCCGACACGGTTTACGTCCGTGACACACTCTACGTGCCGATTCGGGGCGGACAATCGAGTGAGCACCGAATTTTGCACAGTGGCGTAAGAAGCGGTACCCAGCTCGAGCATCTGGAAGAAAACGACGATACCAAATACAGCAAAGTACGCATGAAAAGTGGTCTTGAAGGCTGGATTCAGACCCAGTATCTGATGGCAGAGCCCATCGCTGAAGATCAAGTTAAGGATGCCAACTCGCAGGTCGCGCGTTTTAAAGGACAATACCGGGTAGCGTTATTGCAGATCGATGAGTTTAAGACAGCCAGTAATCAGCTGGATCAATCCCGTGTGGAATTGCAGGCCGAGAACCAAGAACTGAGCGAGGAATTGGAGCGCATCACCACCCTGGCAGCCAGGGTTATTGCGATTGATGATGAGAACAGGATGCTCAAGGAGGAACAAGCCTCCCTGCACAGAAATATCGACAGTCTCGATGCAGCGAATCAAGAGCTGCAGGGCGATGCGAACGAGTCGTTGTTTTTTACGGGGCGCCGGCACGGTCCTGATGGGACTTTTTTTTGGCTTCTGGGTCGCGCGCCGTATTTACCAGAAACGAAGTAGCGGCGGCTGGGCATGAGTACAAAACTTAGCGTTAATCTGAATAAAGTTGCGCTTATTAGAAACTCCAGGGATACCACAATCCCAAGTGTTGTCGATGCGGCGAAAACAGTCATCGCAGCCGGTGCGGATGGCATCACCGTCCACCCGCGGCCTGATATGCGCCATATTCTACCGAGCGATGTTTATGATCTGGCGGCTCTGCTGGCTCAGGATGAATACCAGCATATTGAATTCAATATCGAAGGCAATCCCTACGCTAACTCAGAACAGAATGGATTTCCCGGGTTCATGGCTTTAGTAAAAGAAGTCAACCCGGATCAGTGCACGCTAGTACCAGATGACCCGATACAGCTCACATCAGATCATGGCTGGGACCTGACACGAGAGTCTAATACCCTGAAACCCATCGTGGGCACGCTACAGGATCAGAATATTCGGGTCAGCCTTTTTATGGACCCCGATGATGCACAACTCGCCCTTGCCGCCCGTCTTGGTACCGAGCGTATAGAGTTTTATACAGGTCCCTATGCAGAACATTTCGGCAAGCCGATACAGGATCAGATTCTTGATACCTTCAGCAATGCAGGGAACGTCGCCAACGACCTTGGCCTTGGTATCAACGCCGGCCATGACCTCAATCTAGATAACCTGGCACTGTTTTGTCAATCAGTGACCCCGGTTGCCGAGGTTTCTATTGGTCATGCCATAATCAGCGATGCGCTATGGTTGGGGCTGGAAGAAACCATCTCCCGTTACCGAACAATCCTAGACAATATCTGACATCACACAGATCTCCTGTGTTCTAGATTTGGCGAGACCCTGGGGAATCTGTATGATGGCGCCGAAACATTTCTATTAGGTCACCATCAAACGTTATGACAATAAAAAACATTATTACTTCCATCCTGGTCGGCACTATCACTTATGTCGTCATCAGTCTTATCCGCGACCAGTCCCTCATTACACAAGACACCGCTGCCTATACTGAACTGGCCGTCCTCATTGTAGCTATGTTTGCTGCCTGCCTGATCGCGACGTTAGGTGGTAACAACAGGACTTCTTCTTTAGGCGGAGACGACTCGACCAGCGGTGACTATGAGTCCGGCACGGTTAAATGGTTCAACGTCAAAAAAGGCTATGGTTTTATTACCCGAGATCGGGGTGATGACGTATTTGTGCACTACCGCAATATCGAAGGGGATGGGCGTCAATCAGTCCGTGACGGTGAACGTGTCAGCTTTATCGTGGTTAACGGAGACAAGGGCTTACAGGCGGAAGAGGTTACCGCCGAGTAGCATGCCCACTCGTGCCTGAATTTATATTCATTGGAGACGGCCAACTGGTCCGTGAACCTGATGATGATTTTGTCGCTGAGGATCTACCTTCCCTACCCTGTACTGGTATCCATCAGGATGCGCGGGCCCAGATGTACTCCCTGGTCACGGGCGCATTCCTTGAAGATGCCCTGCAGTTGGAGGAACTGATCCTACTGGAAGATGGTGCGGGGCCTGTCGTGTATGAGCTGGATACAGGCCTCATTGCTCAACTCGCTGATAAACAGGAGGACGATATCGAAATTCTAGTGTCACAGTGGCAGGAAACCCAGGAAATAGAATTGCTCAATGCCGAGGAGACTGACCTTGCCGATTTCCTATTTTCACTGATCCATCTTTGTCAGGTTGTGCAGAACGAAGAAGGTATGGGTGTATTTGTGTTGTCGGATGGATAACGATGGCCAGAGTCTATTCAACAGACCAGGGTAAACATTGTCTCAAATGCCAGCAGCCCATCTCAACATGCATCTGTCGGACTGAAATAACCCCGAGTACAGACGGCATCGTACGTCTACAGAGACAAACAAAAGGTCGCAGCGGTAAGCCCGTCGTGATTATCTCCGGCCTGCCTCTCCTGCCTTGCGAGTTGAAACAACTGGCAAAACAACTCAAATCAAAATTCGGTATTGGAGGATCTGTCGAGGGCAGCAATCTGTTGATCCAGGGCGATAAGCGAGACGTTCTCAAGCGCGAGTTGGAACAACTTGGCTACACCGTAAAATTAGCCGGTGGATAAACGATGGGCACACTAGTCAATTGCACCGATGAACGCCTGGCAAAAGGCCGTATTTTTGACTGTCGTTCAGCGCTTATGGATGCACAGTACGGCCCGACTCAATATGCAAAAGGACATATACCCGGTGCAATTTACGCCGATCTCAACCATGAACTGTGCGGGCAAATTCAACCAGGTGTTACCGGCCGCCATCCGTTACCAACCAAAAAAGATTTTCTACAACAGGTGCGTCGATGGGGCATTAACAATGATGATCTGATTGTCACTTACGACGATGACAACGGCGCCTTCGCCGCCAGACTCTGGTGGATGTTGCGCTGGCTTGGGCATGATGATGTCTTCGTGCTGGACGGTGGCTTCAAGCAATGGACTGAGAAAAATCTACCGGTATCCGTAGACACGACTTCGGCAGCAACTTCTGATTTCAGCCTAAAGCCTGCATTAACAAAAGTAGTCAGTGCACCGGACCTGCTACCCTGGGATGGCTTATTGTTAGATGCACGGGACCCGATTCGGTTTCGTGGCGAATCCGAACCGGTGGACCCGATTGCTGGGCATATTCCCGGTGCAGCGAACGCCCCCTTCGCCAACAATATGAATCAAGGCACGTTCAAGACACCAACACAGCTACGGGAGATTTATCACGCAGCGGCACGGCAAGATGTGGCCTGCTATTGTGGATCGGGCGTTACCGCCACACATACCATACTCGCCTTAATGCATGCCGGATTTGACGAGCCTCACCTTTACCCAGGCTCCTGGAGCGAATGGATTACCGACAGTAAACACCCCATTGCATGACTGATTACCTGCTGCCCTGCGCCAATATTTCCTGGCAAAACAACACACCCTACGCCAAGGACTTCAATGACATTTATTGGAGTCGAGAGGTAGGCGTCCAGGAAAAGACCCATGTTTTCTTGACAGCGGGACAACTCACCAAACGTTGGGATCAACTTCACAGCCGTAGTTATTTCACCATTGCCGAACTTGGTTTTGGTTTTGGGCTGAATTTCTTGCTGACAGTTGATGCCTGGCGCAAAAGTGGTGCGCAGGGCATTCTGCATTTCATCAGTTTTGAACAACATCCAGTATCAGTGACCGACCTAAAACGGCTACAGGAATTGCTGCCCAGTACACTGGTCGACGAATTGCTTGATGTTTACCCGCAGCCCTTTCACGGCCGTCATGTGATCTGGTTCGGCGATAACATCCGACTCACACTGATATTTGATAACGCGCTAACGTCCATGCGCGCCCTCACGGCGGGTGTGGATGCTTGGTACGTCGATGGCTTTAGTCCAAAAAACAACGAGAGCCTTTGGAACAAGCGGGTATTTGGACAGCTATTTAGGTTGTCAAGACAAGGGGCGACGCTAACCACCTACTCAGTCGCCGGTGCAGTGCGCAGGGAACTCTCCAATGCCGGTTTTACCATCATGAGAGTACCGGGCTTTGGGCGTAAACGAGAGATGCTGAGTGCCACCAAAACAGGTCACTGGCAACCAGCCAGCTACCCTCACAAGCGGGTTGCTATCCTTGGCAAGGGCGTGGCCGGCGCATTTCTGAATGAAGCGCTGGCAAAACGTAATCTGTCTGTAGCGGTTATCGATGATGACGACTCGACTTCTAAACGGGTTTCGCAATTGGCGATATATCCATCGCTGGCTATCAACGCTGAGCATCGCTATCGTTTTTCTTTATCTGCATTCGCCTACACAACGCGGCACAATCCCTACTTCCACCAATCCGGGTTAACGATCAAACCCAAGGATCAACGGGAAAGCGATCGCTGGCAACGCATCGTAAGACAGTTTCCAAATACCTTCGTAGAGGAGACCGAATCAGGCATCTATTTTCCTGAAGCTGGCTGGCTGGCTTCACGCCAAATGACCGACGAGGTAGCCAGTCAGCAATCGACTGTAGACAGCGTGCAGCGCGTCGGTGACACCTGGCAACTGCGCAATCAATCCAAGATCGTAACCACCGCCGACATCGTCATATTCGCTACCGGCGCCAGGCAAGCCCCCGTATCGATGCCGTCGCTAATTAATATTATCCCTGGTTTGGCATTATCGATCAGCCTGGATTCTGCCGTCGACCAGGTGCATTCTGGGAAGACAACTATCTATCCAGAGCACGCAGGGCTCCACACTGTTTCGGGGATCTACGACAAGGATCTGACGACGCCATCGAAAAAACACGTGCAGACACTGCTTAGCAATATACATGAGGAACACAAACTGGTGACAAGCGCCGTGGGGCTACGAGCAGCGACAAGGGATAGATTGCCCCTGTGCGGCATGATGCCGGACTGGCTCACGCTGGAGGATCAACCGGGGCTCTACTTACTACAGGGGCTGGGTTCCCATGGCGGTACGACTTCACGACTTTGTGCTGAACACATCGCCAATCTCATCACCGGAGAACCCTTTGCACTGGACCGGCCTATGCAACGAGCTTTAGCACCGATACGATTTCAGCTGCGGGATTCGTCAAACACCCGAACATTAATAACACCTTCAATATCCTGAAGCGCATCAACCAGGTCATCGTTAGGTTCTGACTCAATATCAATCAGATTGTACGCGACATCATCGCGACTCTTGTTCAGCATATCGATGACATTAATATTACGATCAGCAAGAATTGATAACACGTTGCCCAGTATGCGAGGAACATTCTGATTGGTGAGTGCTAAACGAAACCCCGAATCATTCCGTTCCAACGTGACGTCTGGGTAATTGACGGAATTCTTGATATTGCCATTCTCCAGAAAGTCGAGAATCTGGTCTGAGACCATCATGGCGCAATTCTCTTCAGCCTCGTCTGTGCTTGCACCAAGGTGAGGCGTAGCGATAGCGCCGGCCTTATCCATAAGATCCAAGGTTGGAAAGTCGGATATATATTGAGAGATTTTGCCACTATCCAGGGCTTTACTAATGGCCGCATTGCCGACAATTTCTTCTCTGGAAAAGTTCAACAGGACCGCGCCATCTTTGAAGTAAGCCAGGGTTTCCTCATTGATCATACCGCGGGTCGAATCCAGTACCGGGACATGCAACGTGATAATGTCCGCACGGGAAAAAAGCGCCTGCATATTCTCCATTTTCTGTACTCGCCGCGAGATGCGCCACGCTGCATCGACCGACAACGCCGGGTCATAACCCAGGACTTCCATCTCCAGCTGCAGTGCCATTTCTGCAACCATGGACCCGATCGCTCCAAGACCAAGAGTACCCAGGGTCTTACCCTTAAGTTCCCGACCTTTAAAACGTTTCTTGTTGGCCTCTACATGTTTATTAAGCTCAGACTTATCCGTTTGATCACTCAGTGATGCTACGTAGTCGATACCAGAAACAATGCCGCGACAGGACAAAAGCAATCCCGCCAAAACGAGCTCCTTTACTGCATTGGCATTAGCACCCGGGGTATTAAAAACAACAATGCCCTTTTCGGTATAGTCTGCCACCGGGATATTGTTAACACCGGCTCCCGCTCTACCGACCGCACGCAGCGATGGTGTGACGTCGTCGGATGTTAATTGCTGGCTACGTACAAGAATGGCATCCGGGTCACTGATTTCCGACCCCAATTCATAATCTCTACAAGAAAACTTATCCAGCCCACGCTCGGAAATGTTGTTTAGGGTTCGAACTTTATACATGACTCACCGCTCCAGAAAATTGCGCGGCAAATATAACATGAGTGTTAGCACAAAGGCTTCTTAAAAAGCCTGGTTAATTACTGCCCCTAGTAAAGCCCAAGCCCACCACTGACCATGCTATGCAGCCAGTAGATCGCGGTATACAGCGCGATACCAATGATATTGCCAAATAGTTGATATCGTGACTGGCAAGTCTGGTTCTACCGGAGATCAGCGCTGCGAATGGAACATTGATGTACTATCGAGGAATGACTGCCATTTCGGATCGTTCAGGGCGCGCTTTTTAGTATCCATTGCGAATGTGCCGAGTAGTGCCACCAGGCCTAGGGTACCGAACAGGACGATGGAAGCTTTATCAGCGTTGGCAATCAGATGCGCAATCGCGTAAAGCATAATCGACCATTGAATGGGATAGCGCGTAATCTTAATCACACCTCGATATTCGTCATTAATGGCATCCGGCCATACCATGGAAGTGGGATTTCTAATCATTGTGCCAAGCACCAGTAACACAATGGCAAAGAACATGATGGCTTTGGCACACTTTTATCCCAGCATACTCGGTAGCCACACGAAATCGGTGTGACTAACATCGCTGTATGCGTAAATCATGGCCCCCAGTGTGCCAAAGGCGATCAGGGAATATGCAATAAGGTAACCGTTTTTACCCATCAGCGAAATCAACCACTGATGCGCCGGGGTTGAGGAAATTCCCAGATGGGTCAATAAAAATGCCCGACTGGCAATCAACAACTCCGTCATATAAGCCTCTTTACATTACATTTCGTCTGCTTTACTTCTAAACCACACCGCACCGGAAACTAATATGCCACTAACCACCAGCGTGATCAAAAAATCCAGACTCACTATCCGATCTACGATATCGCCGACGCCAGTCAAATTCATGTCCCCAATCTGCGGAACAACATGATGCCCGATCCAGTTAGCAATGGTGTATACACCAAACGAAGCTTCGATGCCGACAACCGCCAACGGTATGCCAACTACCCAAACAAACGGGACACTCTTCGCGAACGAGGATACGAAGATGATCCAGCTGTACAAAGGGAGCTGCCAGAGTATCAACACCGCGTAGTAAAACCACATGTCAGCCCATATACCGAATACAACCGTCGATGGTTGCCATAGGCTGGACCAAACTGACACATCGTAGCTGAATGCCGCCAGTGAAGCGCCCAACAGAAATATGAACTGAGTCACGACAATGAATAGAAAATAGACCACAGGCACACACACGAGACCGGTAAACAGTTTACTACCCACCGTAAGCCAATCAGACACCGGCAGAGATTTCCAAAATAGGATGCTACGATCTTTGCGGTCCCGATACAGGCAGTCGAGCAGGTAGAAAAACACAACAAAGGACAGCATTAGTACGAAAGCTGCTGAAATAAAAACATAGGCCAAGCCCAGTTTATTTCGACGCTCATCCACAGACATATCCCGAAATAAATCTGCGCCAAACCCAAGAAAACCTACATTTCGCTCAAGGGCTACGGTGCCACTATTGACGGTGACACTCGTCTCTCCCCCACCAACAAAAATGGCTAGCATGACCAGTACTACCAAGCCTACGATCACATAGGGAAAGAACGTATTCCTGTTCTCCCAGAATTCACGTCTAATCAGAATCAGAATCGATTGCATCGAACTACTCCCTACTCAACAAGGCAACAAAAAGGTCAGTAACATTCGGCGTACTGACTTCACCAAATTCCTGCAGTGACGCTTTGGACACATCGGCGAATATCAGACTTTTTTTGCCGATAACATCACCACTATGAATGGGATTGAGCGACATGGCCTGCTCCAGGTGATCCGGGTTCACCAACACCTCGGTATAGGTATCCGACAAGGCATCCCTTGCGCTATCAAGAACGATCTCACCCTGAGTAATAAATAACAGATGCGTCAGTAAGCTTTCAATTTCCTCAACCTGGTGAGTGCTGATGATAATGCTGGTACTTTTATCAAAATAGTCATTCAACAAGCGCTCATAAAACGATTTTCGATACAGAATATCGAGGCCCAGTGTCGGCTCATCTAACACCAACAGGTCGACATCGATAGACATCACCAGGGCCAGATGCAGCTGCGTCACCATACCCTTGGACAACTGTTTCACGCGCTGATTGAGCGAGATATCTGTTTCGGCCAGCAGCGCCATCGCTTTATCCCGATTAAACCGATCGTGCACACCCCCAACATAGTTAATGGCATCAGAGACCTTTAGCCATCTTGGCAAC
Source organism: Pseudomonadales bacterium (assembly GCA_029246605.1). Taxonomy (GTDB): domain Bacteria; phylum Pseudomonadota; class Gammaproteobacteria; order Pseudomonadales; family Azotimanducaceae; genus UBA7455. The sequence continues at coordinate 17,814 of JAQWMV010000013.1, forward strand.
ACACCCACATCGGCAATAAAACACACCCGCTTCATGATCTCATGTCGCCCGTGACGAGGGTCTCGACCCAACACCGCCAGCGACCCCTCGAAGCCCGTTAACCCAAGAATCGCTTTTAACGTCGTGGTTTTACCAGCCCCATTAGGACCGATGAGACCAACAATGGAGCCCGGCTCAATATCAAAACTGACATTGTGCATGGCGTTGGTACTGCCAAAACGCTTATTCAAATCCCGTGCGGAAACGACCGTCACTGTGGCACCTCCTTGAGCAAATCATCCACCTGTAAACCCAGACGCTGTATCTTTGCAACCGACATCGGCCACTCCTCCTCCAGAAATTTCTTACGCTCAACTGCGATCAGTTTTTTAGCCCCACCTTCACAGACAAACATGCCCAGCCCGCGGCGTTTTTCTACCAGCGATTCATTAACCAACATCTGCAGAGACTTCGATATCGTAATCGGATTAATACGCTGTTCGGCTGCGATCTGACGTACTGATGGCAGTGCATCACCATCACGAAAGACGCCTTCCAGGATAAGCTCAACAAGCCGGTCGTGAAGTTGGCGATAAATTGGATCCTTGTCGTTCCAGTGAATATTCATAGGCATTATTGACTACTCATTAACTTATTAGCTATTGGACTGTTAGTGTTATACATCACTATAACACTAAATAACTGAGAAGCAAGCAACGGGCTCGAGCGAAAGCGCAAGGTAACCCCATGTCTGCGCTCTGGCCTAGAAATCTCGTGGGAACCTGGTTTTAAAACAGAAATTAACTATGTGTGTTTGGTGAGTGCTAGAACTACTGATTAAGGCGATATCCAAGTGGAGGCTCACGATCACCAAGCAGCGGTACATAAACAAAATCACGGCCCTGGCGCTGCCGCATTTCCTCTGTCGCTCGACTGATTAACAGCGGATTGCGCATCAGGTCGATTACGGTAAACGCTAATGTTTTAGCCGCGACATGCATGCCTTTTGCACCAATCGATGTTCCACCGGCGGCAATGGCCTGCCAACTATGCGCTGCAGTACCCGGCACCCAGGTCGCTGTGCGCAGACCTGTAGTCGGTACATTCCAGCTGACATCACCGACATCCGTAGAACCTTTGCCTTCTTCCATGGACGGCGGCATGACTTGGCTTTCTAGGCCCGAATAATCGGTTGTCTCAAGGAACGAACGACTAATCTGTTGCGCAAATTCCTGTTCCTCTTCGGTGTAAGTGATGCCACCGACTCGCACAAGATTGCCATGCATCACCCGCGCCAGCACATTGTTGGGTAATAACGGATGATTACCATGCATGACCTCAATGTCGACCTCGGTACCCGTCCCCTGCGCGGCCGCTTGCGCAGTTGTAATAACCCGATCCCAAATTGTCAGCAACGTCCAGGCATTGGGATGGCGAATGTAGTAGTACACCTGGGCGTGGTCAGGCACTACGTTGGGGGCCTCACCACCCTGGGTAATCACATAGTGCATCCGGGCTTCCTGAGGCACATGTTCTCGCATCAGATTAATCATGTAGTTCATCGCTTCAACACCATCCAGCGCTGAACGACCCAGATGAGGTGCATCGGCCGCATGTGCGGAAATACCCGTGAAGGTGAATCGTGCCGATTTGTTGGCAAGACTCGTCGCCGGATCAGCAGCATTTCGGTCACCGGGATGCCAGTGCAACATCGCGTCGACATCTGAGAACAACCCCTCTCTTACCATATAGACCTTACCGGAACCGCCCTCCTCTGCCGGGGTGCCATACAAACGAACCGTGCCTTTTACTTCGTGCCTGTCTATCCAATGTTTTACTGCCTTTGCAGCCGCCAGAGACCCGGTGCCAAATAAGTGATGCCCACAGGCATGACCGTTTGGCTTGTCTGCCAGGGCTTCCCGTACGGGTGAGGCGGACTGCGATATTCCTGGTAGTGCATCGAATTCAGCAAGAATACCAATCACGGGCTTGCCTTCACCGTAGGAAGCGACAAAAGCTGTGGGCAATCCGGCAATACCGGCCTGTACTTCAAACCCGGCTCTTTCTAGGGATGTCTGTAGTAGCGCCGAACTCCGAGTTTCGAGATAGCCCAGTTCTGCGAGGTCCCAAAGCTTCATCGCCAGTGCAGCGTGTTTTTCCTGCTGCCTATCCAAATACACTGACACAAGTTCCTTTTCGTCCGCCACCAACTGGATGGCATAAAAGGCCAGGGCACCGGCTATCAACCACCTCATGGACGACGCTCTACCACTTGCGATACCAAATCGGTGATTTCTGCCACACTGTCCATCACTGCAAATTCCTCAATCCTGTGCACGATTTCCTGTCTATCCCGATGAACCTGTAACACCAGATCAACCAAGGACTCACCATCCTTTTCATCCAGGATCCTACTATATCCTGCCGTACTGAATGTTTTTGCATTGTACAACTGATCGCCACGACTTGCTGCTGAGGAGAGCGGAATCAGGATATGGGGCTTTCGTGAAACCAACAGTTCATAGATGGTATTAGCACCCGCTCTCGCCACCACAACATCCGCCAGGGCAAGCACGTCGCCAAATTCATCATGCAGAAACTCACGTTGCACATATCCCGGTATGTCAATGTCCGATATGTTCCCGACACCGACCACATGAACCACCTGAAATGATTCCAGTAGTTTGACCAGGGAAGCACGTACCATCTGGTTAATGGCGGTAGCACCCAGACTACCTCCAAACACCAGCAGGGTCGGCTGATCCGCGCTTAACCCGAAGGCATCACACGCCGCTTGTTTGTTACCATTCAATAGGCTACGGCGAATAGGGGTTCCCGTAACCACTGTTTTGTCGGCATGCTTTATGTAACGCGCAGTCTCCGGAAAGTTGATACAGATTTTCTGAACCACTGGAAAACACAATTTATTAGCCAATCCAGGCGTCACATCTGATTCATGACAGATGACAGGAATACGCCAGAGCCACGCGGCAAAAACAATGGGTACAGCGACGAATCCTCCTTTAGAGAACACCACCTCAGGACGTTCGCGCAAGCAGATAACAAGACTTTGTAAAAAGCCCCAAAGGATTCGAAAAGGATCTGTAAAGTTCTGCCAATCGAAATAGCGACGCAGCTTCCCTGAGGAGATCGCGTGGTAACGAACACTGGCGATCAGTTCTCGCTCAATACCTGAGACTGAGCCGACATAAACAATATCCCAACCTACCTGTTGAAAGTGTTCAATGAGGGCGATATTGGGCGTCACATGACCGGCGCTACCACCCCCGGTGAACAGAATTTTCACTAGATACCCAGTGCTTGCTTGACGAGGGGTATGGTGACCTTCTTTTGTCGAACCAGCGTTTCAACTTCTATACGCGCCAACAATGACATCAAACTTCGCATGCTGCGCGGTACGCGATCCATCAAAAAACGCCCTACTTCATCGTTGAGCGTGAAGCCATGCCTATAGGCCCGTTGTTTAAGCGCAGAGAGCTTTTGCGCATCAGTCAGCCGATCAGTTTCGATCGCAACTGCAGCGAGTAATCTCGAATGCAAATCAGGCAACATAGTTTGCAGTTGCTTCGCTGGTTTGTCGGCACTGAACACAAGACAGCCCCGACTGGCCTGTACTGCATTGATGAGCTGAAACAAACCTAGCTGCCACTTGTCGTCAGAAAGCACACTGTCTACATCGTCGATACACACAACGGCGACAGATTCCAGGCCGTCAAGAATATCGGCATCCTGCTCTGCCGGATGCTCAAGATATATCGCTGACTGATTGTTTTCCCGTGCCGTATGACAACATGCCTGCAGCAAATGACTGCGTCCGCTTTCGACCTCCCCCCAGACATAACAGACACCGGAGAGCGCATGCAATTTTTGCGCTGCATCGCCGACATAGTTGGCAAAGGTCGCATCTTCAGCCAGCGGAAAATTAAGAGCTAGCTGACCCGTCATGTTTCCTCGCCTGGCCCGTGGTAGTAATGACTGTCTATGTAACTGGTTCGGAGATGACGGACGAAAACCATTACGACCGCGGCTACCGGTAACGCCAGCAATATCCCAAAGAATCCAAATAGGTGACCACCCGCGAGTACTGCAAAAATGACGGCTACAGGGTGCAGACCAATGCGGTCACCGACCAGCAGTGGTGTCAAAATCATCCCTTCAATACCCTGACCTATGACAAAAACAATCAGGACGTAGACCAGCGGGAGCAAGTCTTGAAACTGAAACATCGCTGCGAGCGTCGCTGCAACAATACCAACCGCGAAACCGAGATAGGGAACGATACTGGCGAGTCCGGCGAGCAACCCGATGAGCAAGGCAAGATTTAGTCCAACAATCGACAACCCTATTGCATAGATACAGCCCAGCGTAAGCATGATCAGCAATTGACCGCGAAGAAACTGACTAAGGACTTCGTCACACTCTTTGACCAGACCAGCCGCTGTTTCCTCCATATATCGGGGAATCATTTCATGCATTTTCTGGATCACTTCATCCCAGTCCCGCATTAGGTAAAACGCAACGACTGGCGTCAACGCAATACTGACCAGCGCGGTGATCAATGCCGCGCTAGAGGCGGTCACTTCCTGAATAACTCGCCCGGCGAGGCCTCCTGCCTGCTGCCAGTTACCGAGCAGGCGCTCTTTGAGATTGTCTAAACTGACGTTAAAGGGATCGATATTAAAGGTGGCGACAAGCCACGGGCTTGCCTTTTCCTGCAACCATGCAATCCCTGCCGGAATATCATGTATTAAGCTGACAATCTCACGCACCAGCATCGGCACCACAATCAAAGCAGCACCGACAATGAGTACCAGAAACACAACGAAAACAATCAGGACGCCCACGGCGCGGTTGATCTTATAGGTTTCCAGCCGGTCAACCACGGGGTCGCCCAGGTAGGCCAACACGATACCGACAAGAAACGGCGTCAGAATCGATTGCAGATAGTAGATGGCAATCAAGGCGATCACAGCCATCACGAGTGCTGAAGATCTTTGAACAGTTGTCATATAGTCACGACCCTGGAGTTTTGCTCATCATAGCTATCTTTCCTTCTTCCCGGTAGCCAGCAGGCCCGCTTAAGATTCACGGTAGCCAACGATAGTGCAATGCGTTGCCATTACCATGTTGAGACATCAGCATGAGCTTCGAATCCAAAGCAATGGTCTCAACTAGTTGCTCCCGCTGGCCTTCTATATTCAGACGAAATTCAACTTCGTCATCCTGTACACGCACGACAGCACTATTAACCACCGGTGTCAGCGATTCCAGATAGCGGGTGAGCGCCGCGTAGTCTGAAAGACCGTTAACGTCTTCGATACGCAACGTCACCGCACCGCGCGATGAATCGAGTGCATACTGCTCTGCCAATTCATTGGCCAGACGAGCTACCATGCGCTGCACGATTTCATCACTACTAAAAGATACGTCATCGATGCTTTGCCATTCATCCTCAATTCGATAAGACCAATTCGCTGTCCAGCGACCGAATGCGTCAACCTGCAAACGACCCGTCAAAATACAGTCGGGGGCATAACGATAGGATGCATCAGATACACGCTGTAAAAACGACCCCCAAACTTCCGCTGTTGAAATGGCGTTACTGTCTTCAAGGTCCAAAAGGGGAAACAACAACGGTACACCACGCAATGTCGCCTGATCTCTCAAACCATCGATCAAATTCGAATTCTCTGCTTCGTTCAAAATTCGGCGACCATTCTCGTCGCTGGTTGCAATCCACATCATCACACTCGGACGATTACTGCCCCACACAGGGAATGCACCAAGTCGCAACAACCGGGCAACTGCACTGGGATCAAAGTGAATGCGCAACAGTCGCGCAGGAACGAGCAAACCCTCAACCATGAGTTCTTTGTCAGTGGACTCATAGCTATACTGATAGTAATAGGACGATGGGTTTCTGAGCGCCCCTGCAATCAGACTACTTGAAGTGACTTCAGCAGTCCCTGAAACGCGTACCAGTACCTGTAACAGGCCTGCTTTGGCACCCCTATCTAACTGAGGCTGACTTTGGTCAGTCACTAGAACTTCGGCAACATAGAGGTCTTCGACGACTAAACCTGTGGCAGCCGACTGATACAACAGGACGTAAAACAGCAGAGCCAGGGAACTTATTCTGATTGTCAGCATCCTTATTAGTAATGGGTGTTAAAAACACAATACACACAGCGCGCACCGATTGTCATAAACTGCTTCACGATTTACAACATGATTTGCAACATTGAATTCTAAAACAGGTATTTTCGACACAATAATAATGAAAATAAAAATATTACTCGTTATAGGATCGTTAATCTCGGGGAGCGTCGCTTTTGCTGATCCCACGCCATTTCGTGCAGTTTATAAAACAGACTATAAAGGTCTGCCGGTAAGCGCGACCGCAATACGCGAGCTAAAACAGGTTGCCGACCACCGCTATCTATTCACGTCGACAGCAAAATCTTTTTTCATATCGGTCACCGAACAATCCCTATTCGACTGGCATGACCGGGCGATCCCCCTCGAATATCAGTACTCCCGCAAAGGCATCGGTAAAAACCGCAACGACCGCGTGACGTTCGACTGGCAGAACAACACCGCCAGTCGCGAGGAGCTCGACTTCGACGTCATCGAGGGCACCCTGGACAGGCTGCTCTATCAATTACAAATGCGCGAAGACCTAAATGCCGCAAACGGCGAGCAATGGCCCAAAATGCACTACGAGGTGGCAGACCGGGGACGCACCCGGGTCTATGACTTCGAGGTCACAGGCCGCGAGATCATTACAACACCACTAGGTGACATCGACACCATCAGGGCCACCCGGATCCGCGAAGACAGCGACAGAGTGACCACCTTCTGGCTGGCACCTGACTACGAGTTTCTGTTGGTGCGCTTCCTCCAGCAAGAAGAAAAGGGCGGCTTCGAACTCCTCCTAAAAGAAGCCGAATTCGACGGCGAGCCGCTTACCGGGCTGTAAACCTGGTTTAATCGAGCTTTATAGTTAGGATGCTCACAGGTGAGCTGTGGTACTTGTTTGCTCCAGCGCCAACGCGGCTCTCCGGGCTCCCCTAGCCTTCTCCAGGAACCTGTAGTCCGATGGCGGCCCCCACCCTCCCCCAACTCAGCGCACTGACGCTGGAGCAAACGAGTGTCCATGCCCAGCTGCGAGCACCCTCATTAAAAGATTAGCCCGA
>JAQWMV010000019.1 GCA_029246605.1 Pseudomonadales bacterium
GCCTATGCTGCGGAACTTCCCCTTGGCGCGTCGGAAGAAAAAAGTAGCGCCGATAACATTCTAGACCGCGTCGAGCTTAAACACGGTATCGCATTTTTTCATGATCTAAAGTATGCCCCGGACTTCACACACTTTGATTACGTTGATCCCGATGCCCCCAAGGGCGGTACGCTGGTTCAGGCAACGCAACTTAATTTCACCACACTTGCGCCTTTTCAGGAGGGCGGTGTAAATCCGCCATCGGCTATTGGGATGCTTGGGGATACGTTGCTGGTTCGTTCGGGCGATGAAGTCAGCGGATTTTACGGACGGCTCGCCGATGGCATCGGCGTAACTGACGATAAGATGGCGTTAGTGTTTCGTCTCCGTGAGGGTGCAACCTGGAATGATGGCGTACCTATCACGTCGGAAGACGTGGTGTACACCTATACTGCACGTAAGGAACTGATTCAGGGTAGCTTGTACTTTGGGTTTATCGACTCGCTTGAGGCGATAGATGATCGTCACGTCGTCTTCCATTTAAGCGCACCGCTGACGATTTTTAATATAATCATGATTCGGTATAACACGATCATGCCGGCTCACTATTGGCGCGAAAGAGACCCCAGCGCACATACCATGGAAATACCGGTCACCAGCGGACCCTATCAGTTTAGGGATATTAAAGTTGGACGTTACGTGGAATACGAACGCGATCCTGACTATTGGGGCAAAGACATTCCGGTTAATCGGGGACGCTACAATTTCGAGACCATGCGTTTTGAGGTCTACCGTGATGCGACGGTTATTCGTGAAGCCTTTCGGAAGGGACTTGTCGATATCTGGACGGAAGAAGACGTGCGCTATTGGCATAGCACTTACAACACACCTGCATTGGAAAAGGGTTGGGTTAAGAAAATTCGTCGCCAATTTGGTGTAGAAGTTGGGGTTCGCCGAGGCATTGCGCTCAACAATCGTCTTGAAAAATTTTCTGACAGGCGGGTGCGTCAGGCGCTAACGCTGGCAATGGATTTTGAGTGGCAGAACAGAGCCCTGCACCACGGTTACCATAAACGAGCGCATAGCCTGTGGCCGGATACACCGCTCTCGGCGACTGGTTTACCCAGCGAAGATGAATTGCAGCTGCTTGCGCCGTTTCGGGATCAGGTTCCTGCCGAACTTTTTGAGCGTACCTTTCGGTTTCCGGAACTGGCAACGGCAGCAGAGCTTCGGGCCAGTATCGAAACAGCACGAATGTTGTTGGAGCAAGCGGGGTGGAAAGTCATCGATGGCGAGCTGACTAACGCAAAGGGAGAAATCTTCGAGATGAGATTCCTCTCCGACAGTGGTGAGGACTCGCGTATTCTATTGCCGTATTTCAAGCAGTTGGAACAACTGGGTATCAGTAGCAGTCTACGACTGGCGGAGAGCAGTCAGTATATAAATCGGCTGCGCAACTTTGACTTTGACGCGGTCATGCGCAATCAGGATATTCTGATGCCGCCGGTTCATGAGTTAAAGGGAACGTACCACTCTCAGTCGGCAATGGAACCGCTGTCGCGTAACGTCGCAGGTGTCGATCATCCTGTCATAGATTTTTTGGTGACCAAGGCGAGTGAAGCGACCACGATTGAACAGATGATTGCGAGCTGCCGTGCCCTCGATAGGGTGTTGTTGTGGCAGTATTACCTAATTCCCTTGTATGCAGTCGATTTACGAAGAACAGTTCATTGGGACAAGTTTGGCGTTCCGGGTTTCGAGCCAGAGTACTTGCCAGCTTTTCCAGATGGTTGGTGGTATGACTCGGAGAAAGCAGCGCGTATTCGTATTAACGATTGAAAACTTGGCTCGGCGTTAAATCAAAGCGCACCACGGTAATTTCACAGGCTTTTCGTTGCACGCAGGTATCGCCCGCATCGACGAACCGCATTTTCCGAAGAGCGGTCATGTTTAGCTTTTGCTATAGTTCTCCTTTCGCATAACGACAGAGTTTTGAGTATGGCGACTGAACAATACAATCCAGGACAAATTTTTACCGTGCCCGGGGAGCCCGCCCCGCGCGTTATGATTGCACCACAGCGATATGTCCAGGGTGAGGGAGTAATCGACCATTTGGGCAGATACCTATCGTTGCTTAATAGTCAGCGGGCGGGGGTATTGGCATCGAGTCGCGGTCATCGATCTGAGGGTCTGCGCGTACTCGATAGCCTGAGGCAAAGAAACGTTACCGGTGTGGTGACTACTTTCGATGGCGAGTGCTCGCTGGAAGAAGTCAACCGACAGGTAGAAGAGCTAAAGAAAGAAAACCTTGATTGCCTCATTGCCGTCGGTGGCGGCAAGTGTGTGGATGCTGGAAAATCCATTGCGTATCGTCTGGATATTCCCGTAGTGATCGTACCCACGCTAGCGTCGAATGACGCACCCTGCTCGGCCCTCTCGGTCATGTATTCTCCGGAAGGTGTCAACAACGGCGTAGAGTACTTCCCTGATAGTCCGGCATTGGTGGTCGTGGATACCGGCGTTGTTGCCAATGCCTCGGAACGATTTTTGGCTGCCGGTATGGGCGATGCCATGGCGACCTGGTACGAGGCCAAGGCGTGTCTTGCTAATCCGCAAGGAAGAAACAGCATAGGATCACGCCCGACGCTTGCCTGCGCTGCAATGGGGTAAACCTGTGCCTATACGCTTTACGAACATGGCGTTGCGGCAAGTGCTTCGGTTGCGTCAAACCAGTGTGATGATGCGGTGGAGAGAGTCGTCGAGGCTAATACCCTCTTAAGCGGTATCGGTTTTGAGAGTGGTGGTTGTGCCGCTGCCCATGCAGTCGCCATGTCATATACCCACGTCAAGGTTGTCCATGACAACTATCTGCATGGTGAGATGGTGGCGATGGGAACGTTGGCGCAGTTGATAATGGAAGAAAACGAGGACGCAAGAAAAGCCGCTGAATTCTTTGCCAGGGTTGGGCTACCGATACATCTGGGCCAGATATCGCTGTCCAAAGACCATTCAGGGGATATTGATACGGTGACTGAAGCGGCTATGGGTCTCGACATCATGCACAACATGCCAATGACCGTGACACCGGAGCTGATTCGGTCTTCGATTCTATCGGCCCATGAGTTGGGCGTGGCGGTAGCAAAGGAAATCGGAGACGAGGCCTACCGCCGCCTACAGGGAGAGCAAAGCCTATGACCCAAGAGCACGTATTACCCCTCGACACGAAGCACGCGACGTTAGAAATTGTAGGCGGGAAGGGGCGCTCCCTGGCTGAAATGGTGAGGGCTGGCCTCGCGGTTCCTGACGGTTTCTACATCAGCACCGTTGCATACCAGCGATACATCCATGAAAACGATCTTCAGACTGCCATTATCGATCTGGCGAAACCAGAGATTGGCGAATACACCCTGTCATTTGATGCTGCCTCGTCTGCGATTCAGGCCCTGTTTGACAAGGCGAGTCTGGCTGACGCAATGGTCGCTGAGATCGTGGCGGCATACGGTGCATTGGCGGGTGATAACCCTGCTGTCGCTGTGCGATCGTCAGCGAACGCTGAAGACCTCCCAGATATGTCTTTTGCTGGTCAACAGGATACTTACCTGAACGTAAGCGGTGAGCAGGCCGTTATAGCAGCCGTGCGTGACTGCTGGGCCTCACTGTGGACGCCGCGAGCCATTAGCTATCGGCACGAGATGGGTATTGAGCAGGATGTAGTGGCCATGGCCGTGGTGGTGCAATTAATGGTGCCGTCAGATGTCTCAGGCATTTTATTCACGGCCAACCCGGCAACTGGAGAGCGCTCGGAAATGATCATTAATGCCAGCTTTGGTTTGGGGGAGGCGGTGGTTGGCGGCCAGGTTACACCGGATACCTATATTCTGGATCGTGTGAGCCTTGCTGCAAAAGAAACAATAATTGGTAGCAAGGAACAGAAGATAATCGCCGACGGCAATCAGGGTACTCGCTTGGAAGACATTGCAGAAAGCGAACGTGGACAGTCGTCTCTCTCGGATGCGGCGATCAGAGAACTCGCTTCCCTTGCCCTCGAAACAGAGGTGCACTTTGGTGGTGTTCCTCAGGATATCGAATGGGCTTTTTCGGGTGGCAAACTTTGGATGCTGCAATCGCGCCCAATCACCAATCTGCCACCACAGCCGATCGAAGTATCCTGGGAGCCACCACCGCCGGTGCAGATTCTTGCGCGGCGCCAGATCGTGGAGAACATCCCTGATCCCTGCACGCCGCTGTTCGAAGAGTTATACCTGGCTGAAGGCCTTGAAACAGTTGCCAAGGGAAAGAAACGCAAAAGCGTCATGGTTGGTGGTGGGCAACTTTTTTTAACGCTCAATGGCTTTGCATACCAGCGCTTTGATTTCCCCCAGGTTGTGGGTGAAAAACCAAGGACGCCGACTGAGGAGGAGATGGAGGCGGCCGAGCGGCAAGCTGCCGTTGAGGAGCAGAAGGCCAACCAGGCAAAGAAGGACAAGGACCTAACCGACGGTGAACTGGAAAAGGAGGATCTGGCCCTGTTTTTGGCGGAACTCTCCGATGCCGATCGGCAAGTGTTTGATGCCTGGTCCGAAACATCGGGAATCAGTGACCTGGCCCACGCGGTGACCATGCCCGACAGCAAGGATATGAGTTTTACGGCGGGTACCAAGGTTAAGGGGAACGAAAATTTCCTCAGGGAGTGGCGCGAAAAAACCATGCCCGACATCATGGCGACCACGGAAGAATGGCGAGCGCTAGATGCGACAACGGCATCGGACGAGACATTGTTGCAGGGCGTTACTGAGCTCGCGGTCGCCAGTGGCATGTTTTGGAGTTCCAACTCCAGTCATACCTTTGGTGTTGCCAAAGTGACAGACAATCAGCTGCAGGTCTTTTTGCAGGAGGTGCTGCCAGAACACCAATTCACCAGCGGTCAGTTCTTAAGTGGTTTCCGATCAAAGACCATTGAGGCCAACGAGCAACTGTTTCGAATTTCCCAACAAATCCGCAAGAGCGATCGCTTGTACGAGGTGGTGGCGACAACACCGGCGAAGAGGCTGATGGAAGCACTTCGTAATCTTAAGGAAGGTGGCGCCGTCGTCGAGGGCATAGAAGATTATCTCAACGTATACGGTCACCTCGGCTACAGCCTCGACTTTGGTGAACCGCTGCCGTTGGAAGATCCATCGGGCCTGCTCGCTACGTTAAAGACCATGGTGGCCAACTCAAATTACGACCCCCTGAATCACGAAGAGAACGCAACGCGCAAGCGTGAAGCGGCCATGGTAGAGATAGAGCAACTACTTCATGGGCTACCGTTATGGCAGTTCCGATATCGTAACTGGTTTACGCGGCGCTTCTATTACATTCGTGAGGAAGTGATGTTCTACCTCTATATGCCGTGGCCGGTCTTGAGGTCTCTGGCCCTGGCGCTTGGTGGACGCCTGGTGGACGCGGGCAGTATTTTGGTGTCAGACGATATATTTTATCTGTTCAACGAGGAAATCAATCGAGCCATTGCTGCCAGAAAGGAAAAGCACGCCATACCCGAACTTCGGCAGCTGATCACGGAACGCCGTGAGCTGAGGGAGGCCCGTAAACGTCTGCATCCACCGGGCACGATACCGTTTGAGGCCAGTGAGGACCCGGGCGTCAAGTTCAAGGAAACTCAGATCTATAACGACCCGGAGAGCGACACCCTGATGGGCGTTGCCGTCAGCCCCGGTTCGGTTACAAGCGCAGCGAGCCTGATCACCTCACCCGATGAATTCGGCCTGATGAGACCTCGTTCGATTCTGGTTTGCCCCATGACCAATCCGGCATGGACACCAATGTTTGCCCATGCGTCGGGATTAGTCACAGACATGGGTGGCATCCTGGGCCATGGCTCCATCGTCGCCAGGGAGTATGGTATTCCTGCAGTGGTAGGTACTGGCATCGGCACGCAGCGTATCAAACACGGTCAGCAAATCGCGGTAGACGGTGATGCCGGTACCGTGAAGCTGTAACAGGTAGAAAACTATGAAGATGACAAAACAAGAAATAGAAGAACTAAACCGCATGAAGGAAAATATTCCCAAAATTGCGATTCCTCCCCTGGCGGGTTCCATCGTTCATTACCGGGAGTTTCCGTCAGAATTAATACGACCTCGCCCAGTGGATGTCTGGTTGCCTGAGGGTTACGACCCTGAATCCAGTGATCGGTATCCTGTGATCTATATGCACGATGGGCAAATGATTTTTCACCATAGTGATTCTTCTTTAGCTGGAATGGACGTGTTCTGGGACTTAGACAAAGCGATGATGCAGCTCGTCAATGACGCAGAGATCAGGCCTGCGATTGTTGTTGCTGTGTGGATGGCTGATTGGACAAAGATTTCTCGAGGGCTAGAGTACATGCCACAGAAACCGGTCACTGAAGAAGTCTGGCAGAATTTGCGTGAGGCGGATGTAGACTTTGCTGCTGAGGACGGCGGTGGCGTAATTTCATCCGACAATTACCTTAAATTTCTTGTCGATGAACTTAAACCCTTTATTGACGAGAACTACCCCACGTTGCCAGACCGAAGTGATACCTTCGTCATTGGCTCGAGCATGGGAGGGTTGATCTCCGCTTATGCCCTCTCGGAATATCCTGATGTATTTGGCGGCGCGGCTTGTATGTCGACCAGCTGGGGTATAGGAGACGGCGCAGTGATTGGATGGTTCAACAACAATTGGCCTTCGGCAGGGGCCAATCGGGTGTACTTCGACTATGGGACAGAAACTTTTGATGCCGCCTGCGAACCCGGACAACAGCTGATGAACGATGTCATGCGGAAACATGGGTACACCGAAGGAGAGGATTGGATGACAAGTCGTTTCGAGGGTGCAGATCACTCGCCGAAAGCCTGGCGTGAACGAATGCATATACCCTTGAAATTTCTCTTAGGAAATGTCGGATAAAAACCTAGTGTTATTGTTTTTGTTATGAGGAACATATTATGTGGAGCAGATTAGCATCCCGAGTCTCGGATGAAGCGATTGCTACACTGCTGGGGCGGGCGCAGGACCTTATTTCAGCATCTGAGGAAGACAATTCCGTATCCTTCGGTAAAGACTTTTTTACAGGCCCAGATACAGAAGACAACAACCTGGACCTGCTCAGGCTGCTGCATCAGGATATCTGGCCGGAGATGGCTGATCTTGTAAATTTTGAAGTGCCTGTTGTTGATCACTCCATTCTGCTGATCAAAGGGGCCGGCGCGCCAGGAACAAAACTGCATCAGGACCGGGCCTACTGGGTCAGCAGAGACTCTGAACCCACCATTTTTTCAGTGTGGATTGCGCTTGACGATCTAACAGCTGAAAAAGGTTGCCTGATACTGTCTCGTGATAATGAGGTTGATGTTAGTGGTATGTCAGCCTTTAATACCGGATCCATTCTGGATCATAACGAGGATTACCAGCAGGCCGGCGGGTTTCCGATTACGATACCGGAGGCCACCGCGAAGCAAATGAAAGAATCCATGGCCTATATTCACCTGGCCAGGGGAGAAGCACTGGCTTTTGATAGCTTTGAGCCGCATACCACGGGTCCAAACACAACCTCAACACCTAGGCTGGCCATGAAAATCGCCTATTCCGAGGGAAAGGAAAAAGACCGTTATCTGATGCGAACTGAAGATTTAGAGAATTACAGTGGGGTCAGATAGCGCCTTTATGGTGTATTGGCCATAAAATCCTAAGCGCGTTCGGCTTCAATCGGCATTTCGAATCCGTTGCCCATACCTACACCGTTGAGCTTGTCGCTATCGACCTTGCCCTCGAACTGGATGTCGATACCAAACCCTCCTTTGTCCATAACAAAGTCAAAGGCGACATTTTTGCCTTCTGCCTTAACATTGTGCAGCTTGCAGCTATAGCCTGTGCCGTCTTCAAAGGTACCGGTAAGATTAGCTTTCACGCTTATATCCCATCGTGCGAATGATTTGTCGATGACCCAGTTGCCAACGAAAGGGCTGTCACTGGGTTCTCCAGACGCGGTGTCTGGTTCCTCTTCTGGTTCCTCGTCAGTCAACGCCATGATCTGCTTGGCGATTGTCACAGTTCGTTCTGCGAGTTCAGAAATCTTGTTTTCATTGAACTCGCGCACCGATGACCTAAGACGATCATTGAGTACACCAATCCATTTTTCGGGTAATGCGGCAGCACCAAATTTCAAACCCAGGATGGAACCCACGGTGGCGCCATTACAGTCCGTATCCCAGCCGCCGCGCACGGAAATTACGATGCCGTCCTCGTAGTTTGTATTGCCAAAGTACAGACCGAGTACAACCAGTGCCGCGTTGTTGATCGTGTGAACACCACTGTAGTGGCCATAACGTTCCTTGATCTTGTCCCAGACTGCTTCCCAGTCATTGAGTTCCTGACACCAACCTAGCGTGTCGTGTATCGCTTCTGAAAGACGGCAGTTAGCCGGTATTTCACTTAACCCAACGTTGATAATTTCAACGATGTCGTCAGAAACATAGGCCGCTGCCAGCATCGCTGCCACAAACATCTCACCGTAGATGCCATTTTTGACGTGGGAAATACTGGCATCCTGGAAGGCAAGCTTTGCAGCTTTTTCGGGCCAGCCAGGTGCGACGTAGCCAAACATATCTGCACGAATCTGTGCCCCGATCCATTCACGATGTGGATTGCGATAGGTTGCTGACTCCGGTGGCCAGTAACCGACTACGAAGTTGCGATAGGCAGCCCGTTCTGCCGTGTAAAGCAGATTGACCGGCATATGATTCATCCACACATTGGCCATGGCTCGAGGCGAAAATTTTTCGCCGCGTTGTTCCAGCGCAATAAGACCCAGGATGGGATAGTCCATATCATCATCCCGTTCCATGAATTCGATGTTGTTCCGTGTGCTGGTTTTTAGTCCGTGACCTATTTGCTTTTCGTCATAGGGCACATAGTCGTCGAGCGGTAGTGCGTTTTTCGATTCAAGGTATTCGTCAATGCGTTTCCTTGGCCAGCCCTCAACAGGTTTCCCAAGGGAACAGCCCGCAGCGCGCCCAAGCCAGGCGCCGTGGATGCGGTCATAGAGATCCTCGTCGCTTATAGAGATTTCCATACGGCGAGGCCCGTCGGGCCTTAAGGCCTTTATTTCCTCTAGTGTTGATGGCTCTTCGTAGGCAAACGATTCCGCAGGTTTCAGCGCATCCAGTTCATCGTATAACGTCACCAGATCTGCTGTTGCATTGTCTTTAATTGCCGCGTCGATACGGCTTTCCAGGTCACCAAGTTCACAGCCTTCTTCCTCGCGCTGGGTGATCTCCTGGCGAATAAACAATCGTTCAACGTTCTTCATTTACAAGTAGCCTACACTGTTCAAAACGGACGTTGATGATAATCCCATTCCGCAGGTAAGTCATGACCCGATCGTCTGTGTAGGGCCTAACCCCTTGAATGAGGTGACACTAGACATGCCTGCACTTTTTCTTCGAGAGCCTTAGTGGTTCCCCCAGGCATTGGGATTCTCCGGGGTGGGACGACGTGCATCGATACTGTCGAAAGAACTGACGCCAAGTAACAATCCGAATGTGCGCCGAGGATGAATGAATCCCAACGTGCCGCCGGGCATGCCATCCCAGCCACCACCTGTGGATTCGACCCGTTCCTTGATCTCTGGAAGGGTCTCAGTGTGGACGGTTGCCATATAGATGCCACCGATGCCGTTAGTCTTTGCTAGAAACCGGCCGGCTGCTTTCTCGTGCTCAAAGGGGTCGAGATACTCGAG
>JAQWMV010000021.1 GCA_029246605.1 Pseudomonadales bacterium
GGGTAGTAAAGCGCTCGTCAGCAAGCCATTCAGGATGTCCCACGGCGTTACAAAGTGCGGTCCATTGTTTGTTGGACATGGCAGATACGCTGATATATCCCGATTTCGTTTCGTAGATTAGGTCGATAAAAGTAGCAGCGCGTTGCGAAGACACTTCATTACCAATGAAAGTCTGACTACCCATATCCGATGACCAAAGGAACGATAGTACGGCGTCGAGCATTGATACGCGCACGTGTTGCCCCTCACCGGTTTTCTCTCGATGGACCAGGGCGCTGCTAATGGCCTGTGCTGCCGTCATACCCGTCAGCTTATCTGGCACGATAGTTCTAACCAGGCGAGGGCGCTCTTCATCTGATCCTGCCTGGATCGTGGTTAAGCCACTTAACGCCTGTACGATGGGATCGTAGACTGGTTTGTGGGACCAAGGGCCCTTTTCACCGAATCCGGATATCGATGCATAGATAATGCTGGGTGCGACTTTACGTATTGCGATCTCGTCGACGCCGAGTCGTTCAACAACACCAGGTCTAAAGTTTTGGATAAATACATCGCAGGTTTTTGCGAGCGACATCAACACATCAACGCCCTCGGGAGATTTCAGATCCAGGGTGATGGCGCGTTTGTTGCGATTGTTGTTGAGGAAGGTTGCCGTAAACTGATGTGCGCCGTAGCCGGCGCCGCGCGCGTGATCGGGCGCAGTGACAGATTCCACTTTGATCACCTCGGCACCCTGATCCGCAAGTAGCATGGTTGCGAAGGGTCCTGAAATGACGGTGGTTAAGTCAAGTATTCGGTATCCGTCTAGCGGTCCTGGCATGGGTATCTCTATTCAGCAGCTGCCGCTAGTGTATTACAGTACTCTCGATAGCGGTGTTTTAAGTGGTAAATATTACCGTAGTCGTTTCCAATGCGCAGTTCCATTTCTGCGAGGTGGTATCGCCATTCCTCGAGAAATACCTCAGGGCCGAATTCTTCTCCCTGTTATTTGTTGGCGGCTGACTTTGCAAGAGTCGTCATGCGAAGTATTTTTTGTCTTTCGGTTTCTGCAACGGCCGACATGTTCTCTTGCTGATTCAATTGCTCGGTAATAATTCTGTGGTATACCGCGCAAAGCGTGTAGTCAGCCATATCGGCTGCCTGTATAGCTGTGCTGGAAAAGACCAGTAGTGCGAGCAAAAATGTCTTGCAGTAATCCATTAAGTGATTCTTTGTTGGAGTGCTGCAATCAGTTCCTGTTCATCTGGGAATTTTCCTGTTTCGTGTTTGCTATACGTCAGTTCATCATTCAGTTTTACGTCGAAGACACCACCGGCACCCTCAATCAAAGAAGCGTCAATATCGAAATTTTTCTTGAGTTTGGCCGCCAAACTGACAGCACGCGGTTTATAACCTCAACTACCGCAATATTGAATTGAAATATCCATTTGGAACTCCAGCAATGTGTGGTTGACGTTAGCGCTAAGTGTTCTCTGAGGCAAATGCAGGGCAGGTTATACCTCAGTGCTTCACAGTTTTCTCATCTGCTTTTGCTATATTGAAGTTCTGGTCGACATTGGGGAGTCAGTGATGGGCGGGCCTGGTGTGCTGCTGTGGAAATATCAACGCTTGATCGCGGTCGTGATATTTATCGTCCTGGCTTTCCTGTTTTTTGAGGTCAGCGGTTTGCGCCAGGGATTTAACCTGTAAATCTGCGCGCGATGCTGTCTGAGACCATGGTCAGTGGTGCGATCTTATTTATTTTGTTGTTTTGTGCGGGTAATCTGATTCAGATTCTAGGCTGGATATGTTTAGTGGCTGTCGTGCTGACACTGGGTAAGTTATGGGGGGTGTTCTGACCTGCGTCGCAGCAGTGACTTCGTACATGGTGACTTATTGGCTGATCAAGACCCTTGGTGGCGATGCCCTTCGCCAACTGGAAAGCCCAATTGCAAAGCGTGTGTTTGGTCATCTTGACGAGTATCCGCTGCGTAGCCAGATTGTACTTCGTACTATTTTTCAGACTGCACCAGGGTTGAACTATAGCCTTGCGCTGTCTCGAGTACGGCCTCAGGAATACTTTTTGGCGTTGCTGCTGGGCTTGCCGTTACCCATTTTTCTGTATTGTGTCGGTTTCGAGTTTTTGATCGATTATTTTATGGCTCGCGCGTAGGTCTGCTGCTGATTCTTGGTCGGGCTCTGGCTCTGGCTCTGGCTCTGGCTCTGGTAGTGGCTGTGGTACGATCGTCATTCACAAGTAAACAAAACCATCGACGGAACTAATTAGGAGCGAAGTATGGATTTTGGGGTGCAAGTCAATCTCTATCGAACTGACTGGGCGGCCGTTAAAGCCTCCGTTGAAGCATTGGAGGCAGGCAATTGGGATAGCCTCTGGTTTGCTGACCATTATATTCCGCCTGGTGGCGGAGGCGATGATGCCGAAGAAGCAAAGACCGCATTTGAGGGGCTGTCTGCCATCGCCATGGCTGCGGGTATGACCAAAAAGCTGCGTTTGGGCAATCTGGTATTAGGCAATACCTACCGAAATCCGGCCCTTGTCGCGAAGATCGCCGGTACTATCGATACCATGAGCGAAGGTCGGTTTACGCTGGCGATTGGTGCAGGTTGGTATCAGCGAGAGCATGAAGCTTACGGCTGGGTGTTCCCGTCGATGAAAGAGCGTCAGGATCGATTCGAAGAAGCCTGTGAATTAATACGGTCATTGTTGCGAAATCAATCCCCCGTTGATTTCGATGGGAAATACTACAGGCTGGATCACGCCCAATTGTCACCGGGTAACTACGACAACAGCAAGCCAATTCCCATTATGGTCGGTGGCACTGGACCAAAAAGAACACTACGGACATTGGCGCGCTATGGTGATGTGATGAACCTTGATGGCTGGGAAGGCCAGGGCATGTCGCTGGACTACTACAAGTACAAGGCCAGTATACTGGAGCAACACTGCGAGGATTGTGGGCGGGACCCTGCTGAAATTCGTCGTACCCTGACCGTGCCCTGTTTTCTGACCGAAAAAGCGTCCTTGGTGGATCAAATGGTGGCAACCTACGGTGAAGGTACGATGGCCGGCTCTCGACAGTACATCGTTGATCGTATTGGTGAGTTTAAGGATGCCGGAATCGACGAAATTATGTTCGGTGGCGTCAATTCTGGAGACGTTAAACAGCTCAAGATGTACGAAACGGAAATTGTGAGCGCCTTTCGATAATTAAAGCTTCGATGGATCGTAGATTTTTGTTTCGGTATACTCGCGCTTCCTATCTACCCGCTAGTAGCTCAGCTGGATAGAGCACTGGGCTTCGAACCCAGGTGTCGGGGGTTCGAATCCCTCCTGGCGGGCCAATTTATTGCGGTGCATACTGCACTTTTTATATGTTGTGGAGAACACCGTAAACAACGATGAAGACCTGACCCAGGGGCCTGTGGCGCGCCATGTGGCGCGTTTGAGCGGGTTCATGATGTTGGGGATGCTTTCCTTTAACCTCGCCACCTTGTGCGAAACCATTTACGTTGGAATGGTTGGTACCAACGAACTCGCAGCCATCAGTTTTACCTATCCCTTGGTGTTTACGTTGCAGGCCGTATCTATGGGGCTAAGCGTCGGTGCTTCTTCGGTAGTCGCACGTTCCATCGGCCTCGGTGATATGCAAAAGGTCCGATTGCTGACAACGCACTGTCTGTTGCTGTCAATAATGTTCACGACCCTGCTGGGTATCATCGCTTTTTTCTATTTACTACCGATTTTTTCGTTGCTGGGTGCAGACGCTGTAGTCCTGCCCCTCGTGGTCGACTATATGTCGATATGGCTGATTGGTTTACCGGTATTTGCGCTGTCGTTTGTGGGCACGAGTCTGATGCGGGCCTCGGGGGATGCCTTTACGCCGGGTGTGCTTTCAACGGTGGGCTCAGTATTACATGTTGTTATCGCGCCGTTTCTGATCTTTGGTCTGGGCCCATTCCCTGAACTTGGGCTACAGGGCGCCGCCATCAGCTTTGTTGTTGCTCGGACTATTGCTTTTCTGGCGCTTATGTATGTGTTTGTCTTTCGCCAGGACATGCTGAGCTTCGAACTCAGGGGATTAGTCGATTCGAGTAAAGAGATACTTCACGTTGGCTTACCAGCGTTAACCGCAAACCTTATTATGCCGGTGTCTATGGCCATTATTACGCGATTGTTGGCGGGGCATGGCACAGCGGTCGTCGCAGGATATGGTGTTGCGGCACGTATTGAGTTCCTGGCTATTCTGGTGATCTTTTCGACCAGCGTGAGTGTATCGCCAGTGATAGGGCAAAACTGGGGTGCTGGGATGGTTGACCGCGTTAAGGAGACCCTGCGGCTGGCGAATGGTTTTGTGCTTCTGTACGGTGTATTTGCCTATGTGATGCTTCTGATCTTTGGTGAATTTTTTATAGGTCTGATCAATGATGATCCTGCTGTGCGAAGCGCGGCGTATAATTATCTTATCATCGGCCCCATGGCCGTAGGCTTAATGGGGGTAATGCAGAATAGTACCAATGCCTTTAATGCACTCGGGAAACCGATGCCGCCGTTGATTATTTCGCTATTGCGGATGATTGTGATCAATATCCCGCTGGCGCTAATCGGGAACTACTTGTTTGGCTATCAAGGCATTTTCATCGCCGGCGTGGTCACCACCATCATGCTGGCCATAGGCTCCTGGCTATGGATAAACAGGACTGTTGATACCAGTGCAAGACGAATGACTTTTAATACAGAGAACACCAATGGTAGTCTGTAGCTTGTGAGTAGCTACATTCTTAAACGACTGATTTTGATCCTGCCAACATTGTTTGGGATCATCCTCATTAATTTCACCATTGTGCAGTTCGCCCCGGGCGGACCCGTCGAGCAAATTATTGCGCAGCTCACCACGGGTAATATGTCGACCACAGCCGGTATTAGCGGCGGTGGTGACAGCGGGGTGTCTGCCAAGGTCGATGTTGGAGGCGGGGCGGAGAATCTTGGAAGTTACGGCCTCGACCCGGAACTCATTGCTGATCTGCAGCGCCAGTTTGGTTTTGATAAACCTGCCCACGAACGGTTCTTCGACATGGTAGTCAATTACCTGCAATTGGATTTTGGGGTGAGTTATTTTCAGGATCGTCAGGTATTGGACCTGGTCGTTGAGCGCATGCCGGTGTCAATTTCACTGGGGTTTTGGTCACTGCTCCTTATTTATAGCATCTCGATTCCGCTGGGAATCAGTAAAGCAGTTCGAGATGGTTCGAATTTTGACTTCTGGACCTCCACCGTCATTTTTATCGGCTTTGCTATTCCCGGGTTTTTGTTTGCCATTCTGTTGATCGTGGTATTTGCAGGGGGCAATTACTTCGATTTTTTCCCGTCGCGGGGCCTTATGTCGGAGAACTGGAAAAATCTGAGTTGGGTAGATCAGATTCTTGATTACCTGTGGCATCTAACCTTACCCGTGACAGCATTGACCATCGGTGGCTTCGCGACTTTGACGATGCTGACTAAAAATTCTTTTCTAGAAGAAATCAGCAAGCAGTTTGTGCTGACGGCCAGAGCCAAGGGGCTGACAGAAAAACGTGTGTTGTATGGCCATGTGTTCCGTAACGCGATGTTGATCGTCATCGCAGGTTTTCCCGCAGCTTTTGTCGGTATCTTCTTTACAGGGTCACTGTTGATAGAAGTGATCTTCTCACTCGATGGCATGGGGTTGCTGAGTTACGAAGCGGTGATAAAACGCGACTACCCCATCCTGTTCGGGACTATGTTTTGTTTAACGTTGATTGGTCTTGTGATGCATCTCATCAGCGATATCGTTTATGTACTCGTTGATCCGCGCATCGATTTTGAGACCAGGAACTAGTTGATGACACCGATAAACGAGCGACGACTGGCACAATTTAAGGCGAACAAGCGAGGCTATTATTCCTTGCTGATCTTTCTGACATTATTCACCATTTCGCTGTTTGCAGAATTAGTCGCTAACGATCGGCCGCTTCTGATGTACCATCAGGGGGAGCTGTATGTTCCAGTATTGTTCACGTACACCGAACAGGATCTCGGTGGTGAATTACCCATTGAACCCCTGTATTTAGAGCCCTACATACAGGAATTAGTCTCTGAAAGCGGTGGCTGGATACTGATGCCTCTGATTCCCTTTAGCTATAAGAATGCTGACAGATACATTGAAGGTGCAGCCCCCACACCGCCCTCTGCCCGTCATTGGCTGGGCACTGACGATACCGGTAAAGATACCCTGGCAAGATTAATCTATGGCTTTCGGTTGTCCGTACTGTTTGGCCTCACGCTAACCTTTTTCAGTTCAATCATTGGTGTGGCAGTCGGCGCTATTCAAGGATATTTTGGTGGTCGCATTGATCTGGTAGGTCAGCGTCTGGTGGAGATCTGGAACGGTTTACCGATATTGCTGATGCTCATTATCCTGGCAAGTGTGGTCAAGCCAAGCGTATTCTGGTTGCTTGGCATACTGACTTTGTTCAGTTGGATGCCGCTCGTAAGCGTGGTGCGTGCTGAGTTCCTGAGGGCGCGGAATTTTGAGTATGTGCGTGCTGCAAGGTCATTGGGTTTATCTGATCGCAAAATAATTCTTCGGCATGTGCTACCCAATGCTATGGTGGCGACACTGACTTTTCTGCCATTTATCTTAAGTGGTGCGGTAACGATGTTAACAGCCCTTGATTTTCTTGGTTTCGGGTTGCCGGCGGGTTCGCCGTCCCTCGGAGAACTGTTACAGCAGGGTAAGGCAAATCTACACTCTCCCTGGCTTGGTATCACAGGGTTTTGTACCTTAGGACTCATGCTGACACTGCTGATCTTTATTGGTGAAGCGGTACGCGATGCCCTGGATCCGCGGCGGGTGATCACGCCGACGATTCAGAGTTAGTTCTCGATCAAAGCCACAGGAATGGCAGAATCAGCATTCTGCATGGTGAAAGAGATGTATCGGAAACCCCAGGTGTACTTTTCCAGCAGCAACTGATTGACGGTGTCGCGCATCTGTTCCCGGTGCTCGAAAGTGTACGACCCGGTGACACCGTGTCGGGTCATCTCAACTGAATTATTGCTCAGTGCTCGAAGCAACCATCCGGAGCTTGCCATGCCGGCGCGCACGTATGGTGTGCCTTCGTGATCGACAATCCACAGACGGGTGGTATGAGATTGTCCGGTGTCATCCAGTGTATGCAGCTCGACTGTTTCCGAGCCGAGCTCTGAAAAGAGCATTTGCGTGGCAAAAACAACAATGAGCAGGCCTAGAACAATCCCGACTATCCAACCAATCGTCTTTTTCATAGGGCCTATCTCTTTTGTGCTGGTGGTTTAATATCGACCTAATGGGATGGTGTTGCAAATGCGTCCGAGAATGATTGGTCTTGTTTTAAGGTCGCGCTATTTCTGTTGCGTAAGTTCGATCGCCTGAGAGGTACCACCTCTAACATGACAGCGGCGGAATTTCGTGTAAATCCTTATGAGAGTTTCCATCGACTGCGGCGAATTAGCCCCATCATTCGTTCCTACGCCAATCAGGGGTGGATGGTGACAGGCTATGAGCAGGCGCAGGACGTGCCCAGAGACAGCCGTTTTAACAACGATATACATTGGAATTGGTTTTTCCTGACGATATTGCGGGTTGGTATGGGGGGTAAGCCGATTCCTTTTGTTGACCATCCGACGCTGCTCAGTTTTGATCCGCCGGATCACACGCGCCTTAGAAAGCTGCTAAGTCCGGGGTTCGTTAATTCTTATATTCAATCTCTGGCGCCGCGTATAGAGCAGCTGACCGACGACCTGCTTGAAGGTAGTGGAGATTCATTTGATCTCATCCAGACTATCGCAAAGCCGTTACCGGCACTGGTTATTGCGGGAATGTTGGGCGTGCCGGTGCGCGACCGAGCGTTATTTCAAACCTGGTCTGATGACCTGACCGGTGCCACGATTCTCGGCCGACCAGACCTGTTACGAAAAGCGTCCGATGCAGAAACGGCGATGCGATCCTATCTCACCAACCTTTTGGAATCTAAGAAAGGTGACCAGGACTTTATCTCCATACTCCTTGATGCGCACGAGGCCGGAGACCGGTTAACCCACGAGGAGCTGCTTGGCACCTGTGTATTGCTTTTGTCTGCAGGGCACGAGACCACAACGCGCTTGATCGGTAATGGGTTGTATTCGTTGCTAACGCATCCTGAGCAAATGCAGTTGTTACGTGATGTTCCGACACTGCTGGATTCGGCAGTCGAGTAAATGTTGCGCTTTGAGCCGCCATTTCAGATGACAATCCGTTTCATGAACGAAAAACTGTCTTTGCATGGCGCGAAGTTTCGCAAGGGTCAGATGGTGCTGGTCTGTTTTGCGGGTGCGAATAGGGACCTCCTGGCGTTTCCTGATCCTGATCGATTTGATATCACCCGTCGTAACAATAAACACATGTCCTTTGGCTATGGTTTCCATATGTGTCTTGGTATGGCCCTGGCACGGCTCGAGGCGAAGATTGTGTTTCGCCAACTGCTTGATCGCTACCAGGACATACGCTGTCTTGAAGATTCTCCGGCGTGGGGTATCAGTCCCTTTTTTCGGGACCTACAACAGTTACGTCTTGCGGTCGTTAAAAAATAATCGCCAGTACAGTATCTGAAATCGTGATCAGTACGGCGACGACAAAGGTGGTACCAAGGTCTTCGATTTCAAAATCGTCGATCAACTGGTCAGTGATCCAGAGCAGGAAGGTATTAATGATGAGTTTAAAAAGCCCAATGGTAATAATCATAAAGGGCAGGCTAAGGATCATGAGTAGGCTGCCAAGGGTCACGTTGATCAGCCCGTAGATGACAGCCACCTCGAG
>JAQWMV010000121.1 GCA_029246605.1 Pseudomonadales bacterium
CCCATGTCTTTGACATTAGCGGTTTCGCAGCCCCCAGCAGTGGGCGTGGGTACTCGTTTGCGCAAGCATGATGTCAGTGTGCCGAGTTGGAGGAGCAAGACTACAGGCTTGCGGGGGGAGGCTCGGGGAGCCCGGAGGGCCGCACTGACGCTGGAGCAAACGAGTGTCCATGCCCAGCTGCGAGCACCCTCATTAAAAGACTAGCCCAACTAAAAAAGATCCCGCTAAGACTAGGTTTTGGGGAGAGTGACGCCGGTTTGGCCCTGGTATTTGCCGCCGCGGTCGGCGTAGGAGGTTTCGCATTCTTCGTCGGATTCGAAGAAGAGCATTTGTGCGACGCCTTCGTTAGCGTAGATTTTTGCGGGTAAATTTGTCGTGTTGGAAAATTCGAGCGTAACGTGGCCTTCCCACTCCGGTTCGAGTGGCGTGACGTTTACGATGATGCCACAGCGTGCGTAGGTTGATTTGCCGAGGCAAATGGTAAGTACGCTACGGGGAATTCGAAAGTATTCGACAGTTCTGGCAAGGGCAAAGGAATTCGGCGGGATGATGCACTCATCGCCGGTTAGGTCGACGAAACTTTTCTCATCGAAGGCTTTGGGATCCACCGTCGCTGAGTAGATATTGGTAAATACCTTGAATTCGTTGGAGCAACGCACGTCATATCCATAGCTGGACGTGCCATAGGAAATTACTCTGTTACCACCGTCGTTTTCTCTCATTTGGCCGGGCTCGTAGGGCTCGATCATGCCTGTTTCAGCCGCCATACGACGAATCCAATGATCCGCTTTGATAGACATAGATTAGTTCATCCGTTAATTGCTAGTCGCGATGATACCGGCACCGGCTCAATCATCAAGCACATTTATCGTTGGACCATCCGGCGTGGAGTTTTGTACGCTAGTCGCCATGGTGCGCGCGGCGGCGCGTAGCGCAAGCGCGATTTCTGAATCTGGATCGGCAGCAACGATTGGTTTACCCGAATCTGATAGTTCACGAACCGCAAGAGACAGCGGTAACTGTGCCAGCACTCGGGTATCGTATTCCTGCGCAATACTCTCGCCACCACCACTGCCAAAAATCGCTTCTTTATGACCACACTCGCTGCAGACATGAGTGCTCATATTCTCAATGATACCAAGGGTCGCGATATTGACTTTGGCAAACATTTCGATGCCCTTTCTCGCATCCAGCAAGGCGATATCCTGTGGTGTCGTGACGATTACTGCACCACTCAGTGGCACCCGTTGCGCCAGGGTTAGCTGAATGTCGCCGGTTCCTGGCGGCATATCAACAATCAGTATATTCAGATCCTGCCAGTTGGTTTGCGTCAGCAGCTGTTGTAGTGCGCCACTGGCCATGGGACCGCGCCATACTGCAGGTGTCTTTTCCGATGCAACAAACCCCATGGACATACACTGGATGCCATGGGCCATGACAGGCTGCATCTGATTACCGTGCACTTCTGGGCGCTCCCCTGCTGCGCCCATCATAGTGCTTTGACTGGGACCGTAGATATCAGCATCAAGCAGCCCTACAGCATAACCTTCAGCCTTTAACGCCAAAGCGAGGTTTGCGGCGACCGTGGACTTGCCTACGCCGCCCTTGCCCGACGCCACAGCAATAATATGTTCTACACCTGGTAACTGAATTTTCTCAATAACGGCAGCGATACCTGTTTCTCCTGTTTACTTGCTATACGTGTAATTTATTCGCGAACGTAGACTCACATTTTGACCACCTGAGGTCAACGTCACCCTATACATTTAAAGGCCCAGAAAATATAGTACGCAACCTAGTCAATCCTGTCTGGTTATATTCATGGAAAAACGGCGAATACTGGTTACCAGCGCGCTTCCCAATGCTAACGGTTCGATCCATCTGGGCCATCTTATGGAACACATCCAGACCGATGTGTGGGTACGTTTCCAACGCATGCGTGGCCATGAGTGTATTTACGTGTGCGCCGATGATACCCATGGCACGGCTATTATGTTGAAGGCTGATGAGCAAAAAGTCGATCCTAAAACGCTGATCAAAGGCATCAAGGCAGAACATGAAAAGGATTTTACAGACTTTCTCATCAGCCACGACAACTACTATTCCACGCATTCACCGGAAAATGCGCATTACTCTTCGCTGATCTACAACCGGTTAAAAGATGCTGGGCAAATCGCAGTACGATCTGTGAACCAGCTCTATGATCCAGAGAAGGACATGTTTCTAGCGGATCGATTTATCAAAGGTAGCTGTCCGCGGTGTAAAGCTGAAGATCAGTATGGTGATAACTGTGAAGTCTGCGGTGCAACCTACGATGCCACTGATCTGATCAATCCCCGGTCAAGCATATCCGGTGCGGAGCCAGTGCTAAAAAAATCAGAGCACTTCTTTTTTACTCTCTCAAACTTCGATGATTTTCTAAAGACCTGGACTAGAAGCGGCACCCTACAGGACCAGGTGGTTAACAAGTTATCCGAGTGGTTGGACACTGGGTTGAAGGACTGGGACATTAGTCGAGATGCACCCTATTTCGGCTTTGAAATTCCTGGCGAACCCGGTAAGTATTTCTACGTTTGGCTGGATGCGCCCATTGGATATATGGCGAGTTTCCAAAATTATTGCGAACGGAATCCAGGCCTCAACTTCGATGATTTTTGGGAGAAAGATTCAGACTGTGAAGTGCACCACTTCATCGGTAAGGATATCGTCAACTTTCATGCGTTGTTCTGGCCCGCGATGCTGAGTTCAGCCAACTTCAGGACACCAACCAAAGTTCACACCCACGGCTTCGTCACTGTCGATGGTTTAAAGATGTCCAAGTCTCGCGGCACATTCATCAACGCCAGAAATTATCTTGACCACCTTAGTCCTGAATATCTGCGTTACTATTTCGCAGCGAAATTAAACGGTAATGTCGATGATCTGGATATTAATCTAGAAGACTTTGTGCAGCGGGTTAATTCTGACGTGGTGGGCAAGGTCGTTAATATCGCCAGCCGCTGTGCCGGCTTTATCAATAAGCAGTTCGATGGACAGCTTGCAGCTGAGGTAGGCACACCACTGATCGACGATCTGGCACAACGCGCCTATGAGATCGCAGCGCACTATGAAAATAGTGATTACAGTAAAGCGGTACGCGAAATCATGGCCATGGCTGACCGCGCCAATCAGTATATCGATGAGCATAAACCTTGGATCATGATGAAAGATGAGAATCAGAGAGACCAGGTGCAGCAGGTTTGCTCTGATGGTTTGAACCTGTTCCGCATTCTGGTGACGTATCTGAAACCAATACTGCCATCTATCGCTGAAAAATCAGAAGACTTCCTCGCCGACACCTTCGACTGGTCGTCTTTGGCGACGCCACTGACCAATCATAAGATCAACGCCTTCAAACCCCTGCTAACCCGCCTTGAAATGGCATCGGTTACTGACATGATCGAAGCGGGAAAAGACGCCGCCCAGGCGGAAGAAGACAAGGAAGAGGAAACGCAGATGAATGCCATCGAGTATGACGATTTCGCCAAGCTAGACCTCCGTATCGCTCGGATTGTTAATGCCGAGGCTGTGGAGGGTGCTGACAAGCTGCTCAAACTCACGCTTGATATTGGCGATGCGCAGCGCACTGTATTGGCGGGTATCAAAGCTGCCTATGCACCGGAGGACATCATCGGCAAGTTGACTGTGATGGTTGCCAATCTTGCTCCCAGGAAAATGCGTTTTGGTATTTCCGAAGGCATGGTGCTTGCAGCCGGGTCAGGCGACAAAGAGATTTTTCTGCTAGAGCCGCATCCTGGCGCCGAACCGGGTATGCAAGTAACCTAGCGTATTCATCGAAAAAGGCTTACTCAGGTGCCAGAAGCGCTGGTCATATTGCTGACGACGATTTTCGTCAATAATTTCGTTACCGTTCAGTTCCTTGGACTGTGCCCCTTTATGGGTGCCAGCCAGAAGTTTGAAAGCGCCATCGGTATGGCAGCAGCAACGACCTTCGTACTGACACTGGCCTCCGCCGTGAGTTATCTGGTGCAAAATTACGTGCTCGCACCCTTCGACCTCGAATACCTACGAATTATCGTCTTCATTGTCATCATCGCTTCGTTGGTGCAGTTCGCCGAAATCGTTATCCGAGCGACGCAACCATTGCTACACAGTATCCTCGGGGTCTTTATTCCGTTGATTACCACTAATTGCGCAGTACTGGGCGTGGCTTTAATGAATGTTCATCAGGCGGAGAGTTTTGTGAGCGCGGTGCTGTACGGATTCGGTGCTGCTCTCGGTTTTTCTCTTTTGCTCATTATGTTTGCCGCAATTCGTGAACAACAACCGGACTACAATATTCCCATGGCGTTTAGAGGTACAGCAATCAACATGGTTACCGTTGGTTTGCTGTCCCTCGCGTTTATGGGCTTTACGGGTATGGGTTAATGCTAACTGGCACCCTGGTCCTTTCGCTTGTTGGCCTGATCTGTACAGGCCTGCTACTGCTCGCTACGCGTCGATTTCATCCGAACGATCAGGAGGTTGTAACCCTTATCCTCAAGGAACTACCACAAACACAGTGCGCCCAGTGC
>JAQWMV010000092.1 GCA_029246605.1 Pseudomonadales bacterium
GAAGCATTGAGTAAATTATTGGTCGCCAAGATAGTGGAGCGTATAGCTACAGGGTCATCGCCATCATAGGTATTGTATATCGCTTCCTGAATTATGTTTGCTATGCCTGTTAGCCCTTCCTGAGCTTGTAATTCATCAGGAGAGGCTGGCATGGCTTTTGTGAAATGGTGGCTAAACGCCATAACAATTGCATCAGAATTGGGACTCAGTCTGTCCCTGGGGGCGTGGTCAATTTCAAGAAGCAATTTCTGCAGTGCATTGTCCAGATGCAATTTGTTTTCTGGGGTCAGTAAGGATTGATCGATACTGGACTGCAGACGGTGAAGATGATCCCTGAGGCGATCTTCTTGGATGTTGCCGGGTTGTTCTAGTTCAGTGTAGGCATTTGCAACGACAGTGCTAACGAGGGCATTTTTAAATCCGCCGAGTAGTGCACTATCTCGCATTGGTGGTGGGGTTGTACTGTTACAGCCGAATACCACGAGAACAAGTAACAGGTTGGCATATCTCAATTAAAGGCTATCTCGAATATTGTTGTACACCTCAGTGAACTTTGCGCCGACTAGCGTGAAGTTTTTTGCGATAGCTTTTACTTCACGGGGATCGTTGCTGGATTGACAATTGATCAGTACATTCACATGCGCACTGTCGATAGCGGACTTGAGTAGATTTGCCCCAATGGCTACATCGGTAATCAGGTTTTTGTTTCCCATGCACATGAGGTGCTCTGCAAGGGGGACAAGTTTGCATGCTTCCCCCATGATATTCAGTGAGACAGATATCGCTTCCTGTAAGGCTAATTGAAAGGCTTCGCTATCAGGTGCTTTATAGTGTGCCATGACGTTGCCAAATGCTGTTACATCCTGAGTTGAGAGCTCAAGAAAGCGTTCTTGGGATTCGAGACATTGCTTTTTGGTGTCTGTGTCAGCGGTTCCACGCGTAAAATTACAGACCATAGTCAATAATGCCGCACCCTCAGCACCTGTGATCGCCGCCGCACTACCGCCACCGGGAGTAGATGACCTGGCGGCAAGCGCAGAAAGAAATGCTTCAACTGTTTGGTTTGCAGGCTTAGTCATTGAACGTTGCTACTCATGAAAATTTCGATAGAGCCGCAGCGTATTTCGAATGCACATGGCGACTGTCATTGGCCCGACTCGTGGAATGAATACATCAGTGTGTTCCGACACATCCTCTGCAAAGTTGCTGATACTGGAAAAGTTGATGCACAGTGTGCCATCGCGAAATTCCGAAGTAGATATCTTCTTGAAGTCAGCGCTGGGAACACCAGTGATAATAATATCTGATTCCATCAGCGCCTGCGTTCTGGTGATCTCGGTTTCCTCAGGCACGGCATCCTTGAATAACAAGGGACCATTAATATCAAAAGAATACACTCTTGCGCCATCATTCGACATCATCATCGCGAGCGGTCTGCCAATGACTTCGCTCCGGTTGAAAATTGTGACGGTTTTGTCATTAATGGGTCGTTCAATATCTTCTGCATAACGCCCGATTTCCGTCAGAAGCTTGACGATTGCAAGCGGGGTGCAGGGTAGTAGCGCCTTTTGGGTGCTGTCCTTATTTACACGACGGTCGTTGGTATAAAGTTTTTGAGTCCAATAAATGCTACCGGCTTCGATATCTTTTCTGAAATCAACCTGATTGCGCAGATAGTCATCCTGTTGGTTGTGAAAAACAGGGTAGTACACAAATATTCCATGAACTGTGTGGTCTGCATTGGCATCTAAAATAGCGTTTTCAAGATCCAGCCTTTCGATGTGCTGCAAGTCGTAATCTATGCCGACGTTGTCGAACTTTTTCTTGGTTGCCCGGGCGTAAGCGAGAGAGGGCTTATCTTTGGTCGCAATAAGTCCCAACACACGAATCTTTAGGGCGTCTCCGGTGATTTCTTCACGGACAGCATCAACATGTTTTTGTGCCAGACTGGCTGGATCGACGATGTTGGTCCCTGGCTTCATGAATCGTTGGTGCGGGTGATGCTACCGAGGTAGCCTTTGTGATGGCGTTTCCCATAGTCCTCTTTGGTAAAGCCTTTAAGTTCCATCAGCGTGAGTGCGAGAGCATCGCTTATTGCCAGCATGACAGCCGTGGTTGCACTGGGTGTAATTTTTATAGGGCATGGTTCTTCAATGTCAGGTCCCATATCCAGGATTATCTTGCTTAGATCCCGCAATGGTGATTCAGCATGTGAGGTGATACCAATAACGCTCTCGATGCCAAGCCCTCTGGCGATCTGTAGCATCTCAATTACCTCGTTTGACTTCCCACTGGTTGAAAAAGCGACGATCAGGTCAGGTTTCGTAATCATTCCCATGTCACCGTGACCGGCCTCTGCGGGATGTATGAAGAAGGCCGGTGTACCGGTAGATGCGAGCGTTGACGCAAATTTGTTAGCGATATAGCCGGCTTTACCGATTCCCGTAGTAATGATACGACCTTTACAATTGAGCAGCGCATTGACAGCATCTTCAAATGCGTCGGTGACGTTGATCCCTCTGATCGCGTCTGCTTCCTTTTGAATGATAGCAGTCATACTTTGTTTTATATTCAAGGTCGTAAGCTCGAAGCGAATTTGAGGGCTATTATACTAGACAATTCCAGTTTAATTTCGATTGTGTAAAAGTGTCCTCACGGGATTCAGGATATCTGGATGATTCCTAAACAATATTTCAAAGTTCTCCACCGAAGTCCACATATGACCCAATAAAAAATCAGCGTCGTCAACAGGTTGAGGAGACTTGAGCCCAGGTGATCCTAGAAACCAGGTGGTATGACAGTTGTAGTCCTGATTGTTCCAATGAAATAGATAACGGGTCTCCAGACGTGACTCGGTATCAAGAATTACCTCATAGCCAGTTTCCTCGAGAACTTCTCTGACCGCCGCGTCCTCGGGCGATTCATGTGCCTCGATGCCGCCACCGGGTAGCGACCAAAAACGAGCCTGGCTGCTCGGATCTTGAAGCTCGATGACCAGCATCTCTGAGTCACGGATGCACAGTACGGTGCTACGATGTCGAATAGTCACTTTCTATCAGGCGAAAAAAAGGGCGAGTAATTCGCCCTTTTTTAATTTTGCAGCGATTAAAAGATTGCTGCTGGTAATGCCTGAACCGATCCATCGGAATAGTAGACAACACCGTCGCTATCCAGGGTAGCTGTTTGCTCGGCACCGACAGTAAATGTCCCGCTAACGAGTTCACCGGATCCCGATAAGTCAAGAACCAGTGTTAGCGTCGTTGTCGTATCAGTGAGCGTGTCGGTATCAATATCGCCATCACGGGTTACAGTTCCCAATATCGTATTACCACCTGACGTGATGGAGAACGCCTGGTTGAGTCCACGGAGCACACCATTGAGTGACACGGCCAGGTCATCGAAGGTCAAGGTCACAGTATAGTTTCCGGCAATGTCGCTACCGCCAGCACTTGCTACTGTTGATCCAGTCAATTCACTCAAATCAACATCAAGTGAGAATGTGCCTGGGGCACCAGATGTGGTAATCAAGCCATTGAATGTCATTGCGTTTAGGCCAAGATCATCATTTTCTGGAGAAAAAGTCGTGCTGAAATCACCCGTGAAGGTTTGTAACAGGGTTTGACCCTGCGATGTAGTCAGCGTAATTCCCGTACCGGA
This sequence comes from Pseudomonadales bacterium, assembly GCA_029246605.1. Lineage (GTDB taxonomy): Bacteria > Pseudomonadota > Gammaproteobacteria > Pseudomonadales > Azotimanducaceae > UBA7455. The sequence continues at coordinate 3,658 of JAQWMV010000092.1, forward strand.
TAACCAGCCAGAAGCACCATCATTCATGTGCGTGCCACTTGGAATAGTCAGCACGACGGTGATATCACCATCGGTCCATGACGAAGACGCATCAGTCAAGGTGGTAGTTGCTTCGTCGTCACTTAGCGTTAGCGTACCAGAGACATCATCACCGGAAAGCATTTCAGAGCCGCCAGCGGTTAGCGCGGATTCTGAGTCCAGGACATCATCGATAGCGTTACGCAATTGCGAGAATGCAGAGGTGGAAGCGCCTGACCCGAGCATCGAAACCGCATTCAGTTCATCAGCGAACACTTCGGTTGCACCTTGCTGTGTACCACCAAAGCCCTGTGCACCGGTTGTCGTGAGTAGTGAGTTAATGACACCACTCAACGAGGTAACGAATGTTTTGGTCAGATCGAGTGGATCGTCACTGCCTGGTACCGGGGGTGCTGAAACGGTTACTGGCTGATCACCAGCTAACAAAAACAGCGCCGCGTTACCTGCGGAATTCGCTTCAATATTTGCGATAAATGCGGGTGCTGTGACACCTGCTGTGGCGAGTTGCGCCTGTATGGCAGCTGCGCCAACACTGACCTGAGTTGCCATACGGGTGAGTAATGTGCCGCTGATTGAGATATTGCCATCAACTATAGTAATACCCTGATAAATTGAGGCGATAACTGCTGGAATGTCCGCTAGGCCGTTACTACCAACCTGGCCAATAATAGCTGCACCAAACAATGCAATGGCAAAATCCTGCTCGCTCAATGCTGCGCTGGTTGCCGCGGTAAGGTTGGGTAGCACAAGCATTCTAAGGTTAACACCCGATAGATTTGCACCGGTTGCCACTTGAATCAATCCTAATACCTGAGCCTCCGCTGCTGCTACGGCATCATTGTCAGCGCCAGCACCTGCAAGTTGTACGGCAAGATCTGTGGCAACGTTGATGTTGACGACGACAGTTTCCTCATCGTCACCTGCGGTGACGGTGCTGAATCCAGAAAGTGCGAAACCTGCTGGTGCAGGATAAGTCGAACCGAAGCTAATCCCAACACCACAGTCGTCGTCACCGTCAACATCCCAGTCACAGGTAATATCACCACCAGTAGCAGTGATCGTGATTGGAGTAGTTATACCGGCCTCGATGGCTGGAACTGTGAAAGAGGCAGAATAAGAACCATCCTCACCGGTCGTTACAGTTTCAGTGAGTCCAACTGAAGCACCGGACGCGTCAGAAACAGAGATCGTAGCACCTACGACAGGTCCCTTAATGACTTGACCATTGACCCCACTTGGTGGAGGGGGATCAGGAAGGACGGGGACTACGTCGACTATTGGACTACTACCGCCACCGCAGCTTGCGATGAGCACAACTGCAGTCAGTAGTGTGATGTTTTGAAGGAAAGACTTCATAAATAATTGCTCCGTAACCGATTTATTCATTTTCTATAGGACGATTCGCCGATATAAGACGCGCAAATAACCACACCTGTGATCTCGCCTGACCTGAACTCACAAATCGTACCGTATTCCAACTTATGCGAGAAGCTATTTTTGGTAGATAAAGTTCTTATTTTTTCGATTTTTAGGTGCGATTTCTTGTGAATTGTCTATTAATTCTCAAGCTGAGTAAACCGGCGCGCTTACCTTCCGGTATCAAATTGGTGTTAGGAGGGCTTATACCAGTGTGATTAGGCCTTTCAATATAACAAGGTGAAGTTTATAAAT
>JAQWMV010000163.1 GCA_029246605.1 Pseudomonadales bacterium
CTCGACCGTTTCTGATCAACCGTCAGTACATGCAGGAAGAGCATCTGACACCCCAGGCGCAGACCTTCGCAGAAGGGCTGGAGTTTCTGGAAACCAACCACACAGAAGACAACTGGTACCTCCAGATCGAGACCTTCGACCCGCACGAACCGTTCTTCACGCTGCAACAGTGGAAGGACAAGTACAACTACGAATGGGACGGCCCGGAGTTTGAGTGGCCGGAATACGAACGGGTCACTGAAGACCCGGATGCACAGGAATACCTGCGCTATCAGTATGCGGCATTGCTCACCCAGTGTGACCATTACCTGGGCAAAGTCATCGACTTTATGGACGATCAAAATATGTGGGACGACACCATGCTGCAGGTGGTCACCGATCACGGATTTCTGCTCGGTGAGCACGACTGGTGGGGCAAAATGCGCATGCCCTGGTACAACGAAATCGCGCATATTCCACTCTTCATCTGGGATCCACGTCTTGGCGTACGGGGTGAACGCCGTACCAGTCTCACACAGACCATTGACCTCGGCCCCAGCATCCTCGATTTTTTTGATATGGATATCCCGACGGACATGTTGGGGACACCCTTACGCAACGTGATGGAAGACGACACGCCGCACCGTGATGCGGCACTGTTTGGTATGTTTGGTGGGCACGTTAATGTGACCGATGGCCGGTACATCTATATGCGTGCTCCGACCGCGGACAATTCACCCCTGTATCATTACACACTGATGCCGTCACACCTTCGTCGGCCTTTCTCTACTGATGAGCTTAAGGACATGACCTGGCACGAACCCCTGAGCTTCAGCAAGAACTGTCCGGTGATGCGCATTCCATCAAGCGGACCGGTAGGTAAGTCACCGGAGCGGTTCGAAACCCGATTGTTTGACCTTCACAACGACCCGAACCAGACACAGCCACTTGACGACCCCTTAATCGAACAACAGATGATCGACAAATTGCTTCAGGCAATGCGGGAGAACGATGCACCCATCGAGCAATACGAACGTCTCGGACTAAACGTAACCGGAGCAGCCACCCCTGGGCGCTGAAGGGACTGATAGGCTGTTACGATAGCGCGTCTATACTCACAACATGTTTATAAATACTTAACCTTAATGATGACAACGCCTCACCCGAAACCCACCCAGAACCTGCAGGTTGCAAAGGACAACATGGATGAGTTCGGCTATTGCATGCTGGCCGATGTGCTCTCCGCTGCAGAAGTCAGTGCGTTACGTAGCCGCCTGTTTGAGCAGGTGAAAGCCGAAGAACAACTCGGCGAGACCCTGGTCAATCCTATTGGCAAACAGCTGGTTAAGTTTCTGGTCAACAAGGGTAAGGTATTTCGTGACCTGCTATTCCAGGCCGATTTCCGGGCGGTCGTGGACCACGTTCTGGGCCCGGAATACCTACTGTCTTCGATCAATGCGCACATCGCGCACCCGGGCGGCACAACGGAATTTCATCGAGACCAATTCTGGATGCCCACACCCGCCAACAAGAACAAACAACCACTGATTAGAGCCGGTGCAATCAACCGTAAAGAACACAAAGGGCATCACGTGATCGGGAACGATAACCCCCTGATGATTTCTCCTGCCGTGGTCTGCAACTCTATGTGGATGCTGGATGATTTCACTGAAGGCAATGGTGCAACTATTTTGGTTCCAGGCAGCCACCTCTCGGGAAGAGAGCCTGACTCTATGCTGGACACGGAAGCTAACTGGGTTCCGGCGATCGGTTCCGCCGGTAGTGTCGCCATCTTTGACGGCCGCACCTGGCACTCAACCGGCGTAAATGTCACTGATAAGATGCGTACGGGGATTAACACAGGTTTCTGCGCCCCGCAATTTCGCCAACAGGAAAATTTTCAACTTGGTACCTCTCCGGAAGTGCTTGCTGAAGCTTCCGAGGAACTACTGGCTATATTGGGCTTTAAGACCTTTCTGGGATACGGTGGTACCGAAGGCAATCCCCAGTGGGTCGCCCGTGGTCAATACGGACTGGGAGAGTTAACACCGGACTAGTCGGCGGTAACGACTGCTCATAGTGTGAGGAAATACCTGGCACCAGCGTCTGTTTATCAACTACCACGCTGAGAAAAAATAATGACCGATATCGTGATCCACATTGGCTTTTCAAAGACTGGAACGACCACACTACAGCGCGCAGTCTTCGAGAAGCACTCACAGATCTACTATCTGGGGAAGATCCAGAAGAGCGAGCACGACCGACAATGCGTCACTGCTGACACCTTTGACTTCCTGACGCCGCTGCTGTGGAAAACGGATCAGCCAGTCGACCTTGACGCACAGCGTGAATTCTTTAACAAAACGCTGACACCCCGGGCCGCTTCGGCCAGCATCATTCTTGGCTCCTGGGAGGGTCTTGGCCAGCAGGACATTTCAGCTTTCCGAACATCGGTAAATCGTCTCAAAGCAGCCTGCGGCCAGTGCAAGGTCGTGATGACCTTGCGTAACCCCATTACCCGCCTGCCTTCCCTGTATTTGCAGCACCTGCGGGGTAATCAGAAGCAATTGGCCGAGACATATAGAACCTTTGATGAATGGTTAGAAAGCGAAGAGACACGGCTAGGGAGTTTGAACAAGGTGTTCGAGTATCGGGAATATGTAGAGACGGCAATTGACGTACTTGGCGCAGATAATGTCGGCGTTTTTCTCTATGAAGCGTTCGACACCGATCCCGAGAGATACCTGCAAGGTGTCGCTGACTTCCTGGGTATCGATGGGAAAGAAGTCGTGGATCTTGCTGACGGCGAGCGTCATCACACCCGCCTGTTCGACTCACAGGTCAAGCAAATGGAGACCAGGAACTCGACCTTTATCGGTCGTCTCCTGTGGCGTTTCTCTAGTGTAGAAAAAAAGAAGAAAGCGATTGGTTTCGCCGACCAGGACGGGGTGATTCAAACAACCGTTGCTACCGATAAACCGGCCTCTGTCGATCTGGACCCGGGAACTATCCAGCGCGTATCCAACGCCGTGAGTGCGGACAATCGCTGGCTGGCCGACAACCTGCATCTTGAATTGGCAGAGTACGGATATCCACTGTAGCATTATGATGTCGCTATCTCGGATAACGTCCGATCAGTTCACTTCGCTTCACTTGTCTGAGCTCCTACACGGCTAGTCGTAATCCTCCGCGGGTTGCACAGGCTCAACACCTGTCTCGGATCTGGCATCGCTCAGTTCCGTATTCACCATTCGTGACATAAAGGCCGTAGCAGCACCCAGCATAACCATGTCAAACCCCTGCTTCAGGAAACGTTTGGTCAGCGCTACGCTGCCTGTGTGGATCCCGACGTGAATGCCGTGCTTTCGAGCGGTCTCATAAATGTGGTTCACCGTCTCTACGTGTTTTGGATGGTCAAAATCAGCCATAGGGTCTAGACCAAGCGCATACGCCAGATCTGAAGGTCCGATGTAAATCGCGTCCAATCCCGGCGTCGCACAAATATCGTCCAGGTTATCAAGACCTTCACGGGTCTCGATCATGGCGATGCAGAGAATCTCGTCGTTAGCATAATTCCAATAACCTGAACCACCGTATTTTGCCGCCCTGATCGGTCCAAATGAACGAATGCCATCCGGGGGATAACGACAGGCAGAGACGGCTTTCTCGGCCTCTTCTCTGGTGTTAACCAGAGGAACGATTACGCCATAGGCCCCGGCGTCCAGTACCTTCATGATGATGTAGGGTTCGTTCCACGGCACCCTGACAAGGGGCACGGTATCGGTGGTAGAAATGGCCGGTAGCATGTTACGAACGTCATTGTAATCAAGCAGGCCGTGCTGCATGTCCATGCACAACCAATCGAAAGGGAGCCCTGCCATGGTCTCAGCAACGTGAACTGAATCGACATTCAGCCAGCCGCCTACGGTTTGTTTTCCTTGCTTCCAGGCGTGTTTGACGTGATTAGGTCGCATATATACTCCTCATAAGATAATGGTCAGACAGAGCAGGTACTGCCCCTCCTTCTTATTTTACGTTAAGACGTCAGACAAATGCATATCCTCAAGCCGGTAGCGGCTGACGCTGTATCGTCATACTGGATCGCTCAGTTTGAAGCTCTTAGACAGTTAACTGCCATCAAGATGGCGTTGGGCTCAATTGTTCCGCCCAGGATCTAAGATCAGCCAACAGCTGATTTGTCAGCTCAGGATTCTGCTCGGCCAGGTTCGTCCGTTCGCCGGGGTCGGCTTCCAGGTCCGAAAGGTGTACTACCTCAGGCAGATCGGGGTCGCGGGGTTGAAGCCCCGATTTGTTGTCGTCTCTGCCATTGACCGTGAGCTTCCAGTTGCCCTGTCGAATCGCCAGCTGGCTTGCGGCGTATTCCCAAAAGATCTGGTGATGCGGGCTTTCAGCGCCTTCAGTGACGGTCTTCACGATGCTTTTACCATCCAGATGAAGATCCTCGGGTGGCTCGATTCCCGCAAAATCCAGAAAAGTGGGCAGTACATCAAACATCGCGCCTACATCATTACTAGTCTGTCCCTCAGGTATCCGGCCAGGAAAGCTCATGATAGTCGGCTCCCGGATTCCGGCTTCGTACACGCTTCCTTTGTGCCCCCGAAAGACACCGGCCGTACCGCCATAATAGTGATCCTCGTTGCCATCCAGCCAGTTCCTGGTTTCACGGGAGGGGCCGTTGTCGCTGGAGAAAAAGATCATCGTATTGTCATACTCACCGGCCGCTTTCAGGGCTTTCACGATCGTCCCAACACCATCATCCAGTGCGCTGATCATCGCAGCCATGATCCTGCGGTCTGGCGGTAGGTCCGGGTAACGATCTACGTAGGACTTGGGTGCATGCATCGGATAGTGCGGTGCGCTGTAAGGCACATATAGGAAGAACGGCTGGTCGCTGCCGCGCTCGATAAAGTCGACAGCTTTCTCCGTCACCAGTTCTGTGAAATAGCGACCGTTGTACCAGACTTCTCGCTCGTTGTGCCACAGATCATGGGTCGGGTTGATACCACGCCAACCCCCGTGATAGTAGATGTGGGAATAATAATCTACACAACCTGCAAGGAATCCGAAGAACTCATCGAAGCCGTGGGCGTTGGGACGACACTCGTCGGCTACACCCAGGTGCCATTTTCCGAACATCGCCGTTCGATAGCCGTGCGGCTTAAGCAAAGAGGCGATGGTCTGTTCAGATGGCGGAAGGCCCGGTGTACTTTGCTTGCTACCTCCTGGCTTCGCTCTCTGCCCTGCCAAAACGCGTGACACACCAGTTTTGTGAGGGTAGCGGCCGGTTAGCAACGAAGCCCTCGAAGGTGAACACACAGGCGAGTTGGAATACCAGTTGGTGCATCGCACGCCCGAGTTCGCCAACGCGTCCAGGTGAGGCGTTGAAATTGAGTCAGACCCAAAGCAGCCCAGGTCGCCGTATCCCAGATCATCCGTATAGATAACAACCAGGTTGGGTTGTTTTTTCAATTTTCCTCTCCCTTCTTTCGCATGTCCTCATGTAGACGCTTAAAGCCGTGCGACCCACATAGTAATAACGCGTCTACCCACCAAGTACGAACCATAGCAGACTGTAATTCCATGGGTCACTCTGATCGCCGGGTTGATACCTCTAGATCAGCCCAAGTGGAGCGTAGGCAATCTGTAGGGGTGGGTGTACTTTTCTTATCATGGAAAAAGGGTGGTAATTCGTCCTAACCACAGGAATCGCACTTCGATAAATCCCTTGGCGAGCGCCTCGTCCGGCTTGCGGTAATTGTCTCGTTCTTTTAGGTGGGCTAAGGTGGCCGGCTACCATATTCAGCAAAGGGTCTCATGTTACAGCGACACTTCAGCATTCTGCTTCTAGCAGTTTCAGCAATCCTCCCAGCAACTGCAAATGCAGACCTCCTTGAGGAGGTCATTGTAACTGCAACTCGATCAGACCAGGCAGTCAGTTCGATTGTGTCTAACATCAGCATCATCGATGACGAGACACTGCAGAAGATTCGCCACACTCACCTCAACGAGGCACTACAAAGGGTCTCTGGCGTGTGGATTAGCCGGGGAAACGGTCAGGAGAGTTTGACCGCAATACGTTCACCTGTTCTAACCGGTGCTGGCGGCTGCGCCGCCTTTCTCATGGTGCAGGATGGCATACCTCTTCAGGCATCCGGGTTCTGCAACGTCAACGAACTTTTCGGCGCGCAGAGTGAAAATGCCGGTCGAATTGAAGTTATCAAAGGCCCAGGGTCCGCCCTGCATGGTTCAAACGCATTACACGGCGTCATCAACGTGCTGACACCAGGCATTGATAGCACAGAATCCAGCAACGGGGAGTTGGAAGCTGGCCCGCACCAGTACGGGCGCGTTAAGCTTTCCCACAGCAATAACAAGTGGCGTATTGATGTGAGCGGCACCAGCGATGGTGGCTACAAAGATGCCTCTGGGTTCGACCAGCAAAAGCTCATATTCAAAGCCAGTGGTCGCACTGGACCCTTTCATGCAGTGACAACAATCTCAGCAACCAATTTGAATCAGGAGACCGCTGGTTTTGTCCAGGGCACGGCGGCCTACAAGGTCAGCGGACGTAAACGGGAAAACCCTAATCCTGAAGCATACCGGGACGTCAAGACGCTGCGCGGGCAAATCAGCCTGCAACGGGAAACCGTCGGTGGGCATCTCTCTTTAACGCCCTACTTTCGTACAATCGACATGGCATTCCTGCAACATTTTCTGCCAGGTCATGCGCTTGAAGAAAATGGTCATACCAGTTTTGGTATTCAATCGTCCTGGCATTCCGATGCATGGACCATCGGCGTGGACGCCGAACAGACCAGCGGATTTCTTGAGGAGTCACAGGCCAGCCCAACGTCCGGCAGTGCCTTTCTTATGGCGACAATTCCAGCCGGCCGACATTATGATTATGAGGTTGATGCCATCACCAGTGCACTGTTCGCACAATACACAGTTGACATCTCAGACGACACTCAAGTTGTTCTGGGTGCCAGGTTTGAAGTCCTTGCATACGACTATGAAAACCAGATGATTGCGGGACCAACACGCGATGATGGCTCTGAATGTGGTTTTGGAGGCTGCCGATTCAGTCGACCTGAAGATCGGTCGGACACGTTTCGGAATTTTTCACCCAAGCTCGGATTAACTCACATGCTGGCGAGTGGCCTACAGGTCTATATTCAACTCGCCCAGGGATTTCGCGCACCACAGGCAACCGAACTTTACAGGCTTCAGGCGAACCAGAGCGTTTCCAACATTGATTCTGAGGACCTGGCCAGTCTTGAAGTGGGCGTACGGGGTGGTGATGAGCGCTTTTCCTTTGACATTTCGACCTTCGCAATGCGCAAGGACAACTTCATATTCCGCGACACAAACAGGATGAATGTGGATATCGGCGAGACCGACCACCGAGGAATTGAAATCACCCTATCAAGACATTTCAGTGACAACATTTCAGCGAATCTCCATCTCAGCTATGCCCGACATCAGTATGCCAACAATCCGGCGCTTGTCAGTTCGCCAGTTAAAGGCAACGATGTAGACACCGCACCGAGGAGATTTGGCTCCTTCAATATCCATTGGACACCCTCTGCCGCGCTGGCGCTTGAAGCGGAATGGATTCACATGGGCGACTACTTCACAGACCCGCAGAATACCGCGAGTTATGAAGGACACGATCTTGTCAATGTGCGTGTGGAGTACAGCCCTTCAAAGTCCTGGGGCATCTTCATGAAGATCATGAATGCGTCGGACACCGACTATGCGGAACGCGCGGATTTCGGTTTCGGCAACGACCGCTATTTCATCGGTGAACCGCGCAGCGTTCATGTTGGCATCACTTTCCGGCGTTCGGATTAAAGATTCTGGCGATGAATTCGCTGCGGGGGCTCTTGGAAAGGGATAGATGAGTCGTCATACTGATAGGGTACCTCAAGTGACAACGGCGCTGTTGTTATTGGATTAGGCAGGCACCCACTTCTGGTGGTCACGATGAAAGCATCTTCTCCGCTGTGATCCGGTGAGAAACACACACATCGGGCTGGTAGCTGCCTTTTCTGATCTACCCATCAGGCTGCATCCTCAGTGATTGCCGGTTGGATCCTTTAAGTCTTCACGAAGCATCGTCGAGGATCGTGACGGTACCCGCATCACCATCCACAGTAATCCGCTGTCCATGTTTAATCTGCCCTGTCCCGATACTCGTTCCCACTACTGCAGGAATGCCGAACTCCTTTGCTACAATGGAACCATGACCGAGGATACCACCGATATCGGTTCTTTCTAACGAAGGTGATAATGAATGAATGAAGCATCTGAGAAAGCAGGCATCGCAGCAGTACATGCGTTTATTGAGACATTTAATGCGCAGGACCACAAACGCCACGCCGGGTCGCTGAATTACCCGCACATCCGACTGGCCAATGGCAGGTTCGCGAGAATCGAAAATGCAGCGGAATTTGTAGAGATGTCAAAACGCGGCGCACCAAGACTCGTTGAGGAAGGCTGGCACCACACCGTAATTGCCAGCCTCGATGTTGTGCACAGCGGTAAAGACAAAGTGCATTTTGCGCTATGCAACGATCGTTGCCATGCCGACGGTTCGGTGTATCACAGTTTTGACACCCTTTGGATCGCGACCCTGATTGACGGGCACTGGGGCATTCAGTTCCGCTCTAGCTTTCTGCATGCTGAATCAAAGCTAATGAAATCCTGAGGTTTTTAAATTTGAGGACGGTCAGGCTTCTGATATCAATTTAGTGGACTATCACTAGAGAGAGCCACATATGTTAATGAACAACCCGCCACACCCGGGTAAACATGTCCGCATGAATTGTCTGGACCCTTCAGGGATGACGGTGACGGCAGCGGCGAAATCGCTGGGAGTTACCCGTCAGGCGTTGAACAACGTCATCAACGAGAAATCCAGTATTTCTCCCGAGATGGCACTGCGATTCGAAAAAATCGGCTGGAGTACAACGGATCACTGGTTGCGCCTGCAGATGAATTACGACCTGGCGCGGGTGAAAGCGCGGGCAGCAGATATCGTTGTACCTGCAGCAGCCGGACAGGCATGACATACTAAAAGTTATGTTGCCGCGCCGGGCAAATAAAGTCGTGTTGCGATGGGCTTTGCTTCAATCGTCATGGCGTGTCTTTTGGCAAAATTCTCTCTGGCCTCATTGGGTGGATTCCGGGAGGCTTCCCAGACCGACAGATCGCGATACCATGTTATCAGTAGCATCTTGCCTCGATCCGGGGTTCGATCTGATTCGGCAAACAGTGCAATCGGCTCGCAATCGAATTCTGATTCAAACGTTACCCAGGCCTGCCTGGATAAGTCAGCCATCTGTGCAACATTTTTGTTTTCGACATCAAACCAGCGAAACACACAGATACCGGGTTTTGCGAGCGGTTCGTGAACTGTTGGTCTTGCAGTGGGCGCCAATAGGAAATGTTCCTTCACGTCCAGGCCATATCCCGCGAGAACCTGATCGATTGCATCAGTGGCATCTTCACCGATGGTGACCAGGTAGAACTCATTTGAAGCCAGTCCAAATAAACCCACAAAAAATCCAAACTGAACGTAGCCCTTTTCGTGTATATCCTGCTGCAATGCTTCGTAGTGGCTTTGCGCCTGTTGCAACCCATTGCTGCCTGGATCTTTTAGCTGTCTAACAACATACTGAGGCATTCGCTATCTCTACAATAAAAGTGACAATATACACGTAAGGACCTACATGATTACAGAGACCAAACTCGGAAAGATTGCCGGCATCGACAGGGATGGTGTCATAGCATTCCGCGGTATTCGATATGCCCAGGCTCCTGTTGGTGAGCAGCGCTTCAAGCCACCCGTGCCGGTTGAACCCTGGCCTGATGTCTACGATGCGACTCGATTTGGTGACGCCGCGCCGCAACTCCAGGCGGATGAAGGTCCTCAGGAAACTATCAGCGAAGACTGCCTGGTACTTAACGTCTATACCCGGGGACTGGATGATGCCAGAAGACCAGTATTATTCTGGATACATGGCGGTGGTTACATCGGTGGTTCTGGTCGCTACTACAATGGACGGTACTTTATCGAGGAACACGATGTCGTTGTGGTCACCATTAACTACCGGATGGGGGCCCTCGGTTTTATGCATGTGGGCCATCTGGAAGCCGGTTTGGACGAGTCCGTGAATAACGGTATTCTCGATCAACTGTGCGCACTCGAATGGACCCGGGACAATATCCGTGCCTTCGGCGGTGACCCAGACAATGTCACAATTTTTGGTGAGTCTGCCGGGGGCACAACCACTGCGATGCTACTGGGGTGTCCACGAGCAGAAGGTCTGTTCCACAAGGCCGTGGTACAAAGCCCCAACGCAGACGTGATCCCCGTCGGAGACGGCCATGAGGCTTTTACCAACCGATGTATCGAGCGCCTTGGTGGTGACCCCAATCACAACGGTATGCAGACGTTATGGGATGCATCGATCGAAGACATCGTCAAACTCAATATGCCAAGTGCTGGTGAAAATACGACAGCCAGCCTGGCCATACGCCGACCGGACCGCGTTAAATTTTCTCCCGCCATTGATGGCTCACTTATTCCACGACCCATCGCAGATACCTTACGTCAACGCGGCGCGGCTAACGTTCCCCTGCTGGCCGGCGGCTGCTGTCACGAGGGCACGATGTTTACTTACCTAATTGGCGACAAAGACTACACAGAATCCGAAGCGATCGAACTCTTTAACCAGGAGGGATTCGACGGTGAGCAGGCTATGTCCGTTTACGAGGCCTTCGCACCCGGATCGACACCCCGGGAGAAATTGGCCTACGCACTGACCGACACCATGTTCCGCAACTCAACCGTACGCATACTCGATGCCGTCGCGGACTCGGGAGGCACCTGCTGGTCATGGATGTGCACCTGGGAAAACGATCAAATGAATCTGCGCGCAACACATGCCATAGAGCTATCATTTCTTTGGAACTGGATCGCCAGCGTGCCTTTGATCGCGGGCAATAATCCACCCAGGGATCTCGGTCCAGCAATGCGTGCCTACTGGGCGAACTTCGCCCGCACCGGCAAGCCGTTTGCAGACGACGAACCCTACTGGCCCACTTACAACACAAAGGATCGACCAGTACTATTGTTAGATGCTAAGCGTCGAGTTGAGAACAACCTGGATGACGGTGTGCGAAAATTTTGGTTTCAGGAGGCCATATGATTGAACAACGAGTAGAAATAAAAACTGCCGACGGTGTTATGACCACGTTTGAATTTCATCCAGAAGAAGACGGGCCCTACCCTGTCGTGCTCTATCTAATGGATGCGCCAAGTATAAGACCTGCATTGATGGATATGGCATCAAGACTGGCGTCTGCTGGTTACTATGTGTTGATGCCATTTCTTTACTATCGCAACAGTCCCTACCGGGAATTTGGCACTAGCGATGAGGACATGCATGAGCGTCGAGAACTCATGCAATCGGTCACTGGCGATAATATTATTCCCGATGCCGAGGCCCTGCTGGCCCACGCAAGTCAGAACAAGATGGCAGACACCGATGGTAAGATCGGCGCCGTGGGCTTTTGTATGAGTGGTCCTTTAGTGTTGGCACTTGCCCAGACGATGCCAGAGAAAGTTGCCGCGATCGCCTCCATTCATGGCGCCTGGCTGGTCAATGACAAACCGAATGCACCCCATAAGCAGCTCGATCGCATCAATGCGGAGGTTTATTTTTCCTGGGCGGACAACGATCCAACGGCAACCGCGGAAGAATTAGAAATCATGGATGCTGCCCTGCAGGAGGCGGGTATCAACTACCGAATTGACTTTATGACGGGCGCTGAGCACGGCTTTGCCCCGGCCGGTGAGCGCTACCATCGCGCCTGCTCAGAGCAACACTGGGAACGGGTTCACGCACTTCTTAAGCGCAACATCGGATGACCATCACTGTGCGAGACGATTCATGGTAGAAACGTCGGGCAAAAGGATCGACATCAAGTTGGTCAAAATTGAATTCGGAGAAGAGAATGTCAGACGGAATTGTTGAAATACGCGACTACACCATCAATCAAGACACGATTGAAGCCTACAAAGAATGGGCGGACAAACTCGCGGCACCTTGGCTACGCGCCAATCTCAACGTCATAGATTTCTGGGTGAATTGCGGGATCGATGCCCAAGTGAGCGGATCCAATCCCCAGGCATCAGAGAATGGACAACCCAATGTCTGCTGGATAATTCGGTGGGATTCCAAGGAAACCCGGGATGCGCAGTTCGGCAAGATCATGGGGGGACAGGGTTGGAAGGATATCTGGGCACAACACCCCGATCCTGGTGCATATCTCCAGATGAATGTTCGCTTCTTTCGTCCCGCAGCGAGCTAACAGAAAAGATAAGACGTTGTATTTACCAATAAGCTGATACGTCCACGTACTTCTTCAGTGCAACATCGGTTGAGCCAGACACCCGAAATTCTTAAACCGTTGGTGTGAATATGTTCTGTTTGTTAACTTGCTGAACGGTGCCTTTCGCGTTGACGTATTCCTTTTCTGTCATCGCCCTTAGCAGTGCCCCGTCGTCGGGCAGGTTCGCGATGAATCGCGTGGCTCCGGGATCATCTATCTCACCCAGGCGGCCAATAACGATACCGGACTCAGGTTCATTGCTGCGACCGAATACGATGGAATAGCTTTCGATCCGGGCCTCGCCCACAGGGGTTTCGGTAAAGGCTGGAGATTTGAGGTTATCTATCTGTGGCTGATAGGTCGCAGGGTCCTTTCGCACCCAATCATCCTCTACGGGCCGAGTGGAATAGATACCGGCGGAGTGTCGCCCTAGAAACCCACCATTGGCGGTGACTAAGCCATAGCTTGCAGGAGCTGCCCGTACTTTGTCTACCATCGCGGCAATCGAATTCATGACGTAGTTGTTACCGGCGCCCCCATGAAATGGCAGTCCACCGGTGACGGTCAGGGGACGCGGATCATCTGCGGCGATACCCAATTCAGCACACGCAATCTGTACAGCGCTGGGAAAGCATGAATAGAGATCGATATGTTCAATGTCATCGATACTGATGCCGGCCATAGACAGGGTTTCTTTACCCAGTAGATTGATGGCCGGTGACGAGAAATAATTAACTCGTTGCGTCAGTTCCCAGATTTCCGTGACGTCGGCACAACCGTGTAAATACGCCCAGCGCGACTCATCCACACCGAGCTCCCGAGCGTGTCCAACAGACGTAAGAACGACCGATGCGGACTGGTTGACCTGATTCATCGCGTTCATGTATTTGGTATAGGGCCAACCTACATAGCGGTTGCTGGCACTAGGATTCGCAATTTCTGCCGGACTTCGGAACGTCGAGAACCAGGCATGTGCTGACGTGGTGGCAACTTCTGAGAGACGACTGAAAATCTCACCCATAATATTCTGGTGTTCAGTCAGTCCCCGCCCCAAATGTTGTCGCAGGGCATTTTCAAATAACGGATAGACATGGGACGCCTGCCAAACACCGTGTTGCCGCTCGTGATCATTCCACATCTCAGGCGCGTCGTAGAGAGTTTCCGGGTCAGTATCAGATGGTACATCCCAGGGAATTTTGGCACCGGACTTAACGATCTTGCGACCAGTCGCCATCGCTTCGGCGCCTGTCAGCAGAACCATCTGGTGTTCGCCACGGGTTATTGCTTCACTGAAGCGGTTGACGAGGTACTGGGGCGCGTAACCCCCATCCGGCACGATCCACTGCTTCGACTGCGTCGCGTGCAATGCATTGGCAAACGCCTCGGGAGTGTTGCGCATCGGCTCACGAAAGCTCCTGACTACTACCAGGGCATCTATCTCGCTAGCGGCGGCGGCATTCAAGCCGGCATCGTCAAACGCCAGTCGAGTCGCCTGCACCATGAGGTCAAGGGGGCTGGAAGCAACCGCAAGCTCTGGATCTTTTTCGGTGACCTGGCCAACGCCGATCAGTATGGGTGTGTTATCCCTGGGCATGAGTCATCTCATCGTTGTTGATGGCGGTATCGCCAATGATATTTTCAGCGGACGTCCTCTTCCGATTCGAGGCCAATGAGTGCACGGCCAACCGTTCTAAAATGTGCGGGTCGCGCCTGAATCTGCTGGGTAATGGCATGAATATCCTGGAAACACTTGTACAGAGGATGATCGTGGAAAATCGCACTACTGCCAGCAAGCTCATAGGCCTTATCAACTACCTTACCCGAGGTGCGCATCGCATTCGTAGCCGCAAGGCGTAGTCGTGTTCGAGCAGCGCCTGAGGGAGCACTTTCCTGCTTATGCAGATAGGCGCACTCGTCAGCAATTTCTAGCAGAAAGGCACGGGCAGAGTGCCACTCGGCTTCCGCCTGCGCCAGGCCAACCTGTACCATCTCGTCCTCCATCAGCTTACGGTTGCCAAATGCGCGGACCTTGCCCTGAGCCAGATCAATGAGGGAATCAATCGCACGACGGGCGATACCGAGACCAACAGAGCCAAAAGAACTCGCGAACAACAGACCGTTGGATAAACCCGTAGCGGCGCCGCAGTGTGAGCGAAATACTTCGACAGGAACGACCTGTGCCTTAGGAACCGCAAGCGCTTCGGTCCGATACTCACGACTACCAGTACCACGCAGACCTGTGACGTTCCAGTCGTCTCCTAGTTCAACACTATCCTTCGGCACCAGACACAGGCCCGGCGCCTCAGTGCCATCCTCAAGAACCAGATCAGTCTGGGCAGCGAGCCAGTCAGCATGCATGCAGCCGCTCGCGAACCGCCAACGGCCAGTCAGTTGGAAAATATCACCCATTTCGGTCGCCTTGCAGTTCACTGGCGTACCCGTTGCGACCACCGCTGCTGGATTGTCACCCCAGATGATATTAGTTAGTTCCGGCGGATAGCCGTCTGCGCCATTGGCGAAGACACCGGCCTGACCGACACACCAGCCGACACTACCATCCGCCTCCCCTATCGCTTCGATACAACGAAGGTACTTCGGTAACGACAACTGACTGCCACCCAAAGTGCTCGGTAGCAACAACCGAAAAAGTCCTGCCTGTTTTAAATCGTTGGCGAGATCTTTGGGCAACTCACGATGAGTGGAGATTTCGTTTTCACAACTGCGGATGCGGTCACTGAAACTTCGCGCAAGGTCAAGCTCAGGAAAAGTGGCTCGGTGGCTTTCTATTCTCAATGGATCGATCCCAAAAACTCTGATTCTAACGTTGTTTTGGCGTCCCGAATACAAGACCAATTTTGGGGACACTTCGATTCACCCTCGCCACAGCCCCTATGTTAAGGTTCGGTCGCTCAGAACTGCGCTACATCGCCCTAATAATAGAGATAAATCAATGAACACACTCCCGCTGGATACTACAGATAATGGTCTGGAAATCGTCGGTGGCAAGGGAAGATCCCTGTCACGCCTATGCAACTCGGGATTCGATATTCCCGGGGGATTTCAGGTGCCGACCTCGGCCTATCGAGGTTTTGTCTCCGACAATGGGCTACAGGAAAAAATCCTTCGGTTAGCTACACCAGTGATCGTTGAGGGCGGCATTTCCTTTGAACAGGCCTCTGCTAACATCAGAGGGTTGTTTGCCGAACACGATCTCTCTAGCAATGTAATCGCTGACATCAGAGCAGCATACGATGCCCTCCCCGGCACCCCTGCGGTTGCTGTGCGCTCATCTGCAAACGCAGAAGATCTTCCAGACCTGTCCTTCGCCGGCCAACAGGACACCTATTTAAACGTGACCGGCGGCGGCGCTGTCGCGGTCGCTGTAAAAAACTGTTGGGCATCACTATGGACAGCCCAGGCCATCAACTACCGCCACGAGATGGGCATCGAACAGGATGTTGTCGCCATGGCTGTGGTGGTACAGATCATGATCCCATCGGATGTGTCCGGCATTCTCTTTACTGCCAATCCGGCAACTGGCGAACGTGCTGAAATGATCGTCAACTGCAGCTTCGGATTGGGCGAAGCCGTGGTCAGCGGTCAGGTTACCCCTGACACCTACATTGTCGACCGAGAAACGTTAACTGCGAAAGAAACCATCATCGGTGCCAAGGAGCAGAAGATCGTCTCTGACGGTGAACAGGGTACCCGCATGGAGGATGTTGCCGACAATGACAAGGCACAATCTTCAATATCCGATGAGTCCCTCAGAGAATTGGTAACGCTGGCCATTCAAGTCGAGAAGACATTCGACAATGTTCCTCAGGATATTGAATGGGCAATCTTTGAAGGTGGGCTCTGGCTACTCCAGGCACGTCCCATCACCAACCTGCCACCGGCCCCGCCCAGGGATGTCACCTGGCCGGAGATACCCGGTGCAGTGCTCCTTAAACGCCAGGTTGCTGAGAATATGCCAGATCCCCTGTCACCTTTGTTTGAAGAACTGTATTTGTTCGCGATCTACGATACCCAAACCTGGCCCGAAGGCTGGGAGTGGAATGGCTCGAAAACCAAAAACTACATGAAGAATTTTGTTGTCGCCACTGTCAATGGTTACGCCTATCAGGCCATCCATAACATCAACGGGGAAGATTGGCTCGATTACATGGAAAAGCACAAGCAGAAGCAGGCCAAACAACCATGGTACGTCACGCTCAAACAATCGATCAGTGAAGGTCAATACATGATCGATAGCATGAAGGATGGGCCATTGCATTTTGTCTTTGTGATCATGCGCGCCTTCCGTACTTTCAAACGCTACCCCACCCTGGTGAAATGGGAGAAAGAGTGGCTGCCGGATTATCTTGCTGTTATCGAAAGCTGGGAGAAGCTGGACCCTTCCCTTGCCACTGGAGAAGAATTACTGACCGGCATGAAATCCCTGACACGCGCGGAAGGTAAATACTGGCATGCACTACGTGGGGTCATCGGCACAGCAAAAGGCACCGATGGTGCGTTTCAGACTTTCCTTGAAGAGAATGCCGCGGATGAAGGCCTTATCAGCGGGACGTTCCTGTCCGGATTCCCCTCCAAGACCCTGGAGGCAGAAGTCGCAATGCGCGCCATCGCGCAACGTATCAATAGCAATCAGTCTTTATACGAACTCACCATCATTACCCCGGCGTCGCGATTCCTGGTGCAGCTGGATCAACACCCTGACGGCAGGCCAGTTCGTGATGCGATCGATAAGTACCTGTATGACTTTGGCCGACAGGTGTTCAATCTCGATTTTGTTGAGCCCGCGTTAGCAGAACAGCCGCTGCCCTTTTTCATGAGTTTGAAAGCCATGGTGAGAAATGCTGGCTATGACCTTGCCACACGGCAACAGGAGGTAGCACGGAACAGACGAGAAAAATGGAAGCAGGCACTGAGATTTTTTAAGGGTAGTCAGCGCCTGGAGTTCCTACGTCTTTACTGGACGGCCCGCGTTAACTATCCCACCCGTGAAGAAGCCTTATTTTACATGGGTCTTGCCTGGTCCACATTCAGGCCATGGGCTCAGGAACTCGGTGAGCGCCTGGTCAGCATCGGTACGTTGAGCGCCCCGGACGATTTATATTATCTGTCCAGCGAGGATTTGGAACTCGCAATTCAAGCACGGGCGGACAATCGTGCAATGCCTGAACTCATTGAAAAAGCGCAACAACAACGGCAACTTCGTGATCAACGTTTTCTGATGAATCAACCGCCGTCTATCCCCCTATCAAAAACAGATGCGACATTTAAGGTCAGCAGCGATGAAGAGAATCTGTTGCGGGGTTTTGCAGTGAGTCCCGGCAGCGTCACAGGCATTGCAAGCGTCATCATGACACCTAATGATTTCGACAAGATGACCCCGGATTCAATTCTGGTCTGTCCACTAACCACGCCAGCATGGACGCAGTTGTTTCCCCATGCACGAGGACTCGTCACCGATATCGGCAGCATTCTGGCACACGGTTCTATTGTCGCCAGGGAATACGGTATCCCCGGCGTACTCGGCGTCGGCGATGCCACACAACGGATTAAAAGTGGACAAACCATTGCAGTAGATGGTGATCGCGGTACAGTAACAATCTTGGACTAACGAGGCGGCATAACGTGCAGATCGAATTGGACTACAGTCGCGAGGGACTCGTTCTCGACCTACCCGATGACCTAGACATTCAGATTATTCGTAAGCCAGCCATGCCGCTCATCAGCGATACCCGTCAGGCTGTGCTCAACGCCCTGACCAAACCTGCTTCGAGCCCGGCGGCGGCCAATCTCGCCCAGGGTAAAGGCAGTGCCTGTATTCTCATCTGTGATGTCACCCGCCCGGTACCCAACCAACTGTTTCTACAACCATTAATTCGTGAGTTGGTGACTGGCGGTATTCCCCTCGATGCCATCACTATTCTCGTCGCGACGGGCCTGCATAGACCCAATGAAGGTGAGGAACTGGCGAGTGTGGTCGGCGACCCCTGGGTGATGGAGAACGTCACAGTCGCAAACCATTTCGCTCGCGACGATGACATGCATATTGATCTTGGGTTCACCAGCACGAGACACACGCCAGTTAAAATTGATCGGCGTTTTGTAGAAGCAGATCTACGTATCGCTACCGGCCTGGTTGAACCCCACTTTATGGCGGGATACTCCGGCGGTCGCAAAGTCATTGCGCCCGGCGTCGCCCACGAAGACACCATTCGCACTTTTCATAGTGCCCGTTTTATTGAAGATCCGCTCGCCATCCAATGTAATCTCGATGGCAACCCGTTGCACGAAGAACAGCTGGAAATCGTCAAAATGCTGGGCGATGTCTATGCAATCAACACGGTTATCGATGACCAGAGACAACTCGCCTTTGTGAATTTCGGCGAGATTATCACCAGCCATCTTGCCGCCGTCGAATTTGCACACAAGGTCAGCACGGTCGATGTGCAGCGACGCTATCGCACCCTCGTTACCTCGGCAGCAGGTTACCCGTTGGATAAAACCTACTACCAGGCAGTTAAGGGTATGGTGACACCACTCGACATTCTCGATCAGGGAGCCAATCTGATTCTCGCCGCTGATTGTTCAGAGGGTATTGGATCAGCGGATTATCGCGCGTCACAAAAACGTCTGCTGGACGAAGGTAGTGATGCATTTCTCAAAGGTATCTTGAAAAAACAGTTCGCTGATATCGATGAGTGGCAGACTGAAATGCTATTGCGGCCCACCCGAGTTGCGAACGTACACCTGTTCAGTCAGGGTCTGGACCCTGAAGACTATCATCTGACCGGCGTGCAAATGACGACCTCCATCGAGGCAACCATCGCCAAGAGCGTGTCTGAAAGTGGCGACCGGCGCGTTGCAATCATCCCGGAAGGTCCCTATGTCATTCCACGCTATGCCGGTGCGACATAGCGAAGAATTCTATTGCAACGCATCTGCAATACGATGGAACACGGGTCCCCGCTTACGAAGTAGAATCTCTCTCGCGGTTTTTCCATC
>JAQWMV010000215.1 GCA_029246605.1 Pseudomonadales bacterium
CCTCGCGCTGAAGTTGTGATTCTATTATGCACCGCGCATGATGAAGTGATACTAACTAACGTTTTTATTAGGGGGTTATGTATTCTGGGTTTAGCTCGGGGGGGGGGGTACCGGTGCCCCAATGTCCTTGCGCCAGGCAACAAGCATGTCTCGCCCCTGCCTGGTCTTCTCCGGGTGTTTGTCCTTCAGATTACGCCTTTCGCCAATATCATCATGGAGGTTAAACAGCTCAAGCACACAGTCTTCAAAAATGTCGACATTCAACAGGGGATCGAACCTGGAACAAGCAGGTCGATGATCCGAAGGGTGGATTTCCCCTTTTGATCACGGCCCCAGTCACATCTCAACTGGCGGAGATTGGGGGCAGTATATAGGGTGAATCCGCCAACTCGCCTTCGGGTTGTTGTTCCATGCGGTATATTTGCCGCAGGTGTACCTCGTCGGGACCATCGCCAATTCTAAATGCTCTGGCCCAGGCATATGAGGTGGCAATGGGGGTGTCATCACTGCCACCCATGGCGCCAAAAATATGCAGGGCACGGTCGGCAATACGGTGGTAAATTTGGGCCACGGCGACCTTGATCATTGAAACTTCTCGCCGGGCGCCACGAAAGCCTTGTTGGTCTAGTAACCACGCCGTTTTCTGTACAAGCAGGCGAGCCTGCTCCACCTCAATACGCGACATGGCAATATTGTTTTGCACGGTGTCGTACTCATTAATGGTTCGGCCGAATGTTGCGCGTTCTTTGGCCCGGTTTAACATCAGCTCAATAAGCATTTCGCAATTGCCGATGGCCCTCATGCAGTGGTGCACTCGGGCGGGCCCCAGCCGCACCTGTCCTGATACAAAGCCGTCGCCTTCTTCACCCAGCAGGTTTTCCGCAGGCACTCGCACATTGTCAAAATGTACCTCGCCAACAGGCGCCGTACTGTCATAGCTGCCGAGGTAACTCAACTCTCTACTAACTGTTACACCTTCTGTTGCTGTGGGCACAACAATCGTACTGTGTTGGCGGGCGCTATTGGCATTGGGGTCAGTCTGACCGACTACGATAAAAAATTCACAATCCGGATGGGCAGCACCAGTGATAAACCATTTATGGCCATTGACGATGTAGCTGTCGCCCTCGCGCGTAATACCGGTACGTAAATTTGTCGCATCGGACGAGGCGACCGAATACTCCGTCATGGCGAAGGCAGAGCGCGTGGTGCCTTCTAATAGCGGCTGGAGCCAACGTTTGCGCTGTTCTGGGTTGGCATCGTGCTGCAGGGCAATCATATTGGGCACATCTGGAGGTTGGCAATTAAATACAATTGACGAGCCGTGGTAGCGGCCCATGTATTCCGCCAGCGGCGCATAGTCCAGATTGCTCAGTCGGGTACCGGGCTGATCGTCTTGTAAGTCGGGCAGCGCCAGGTTCCATAAGCCGCGGTCTTTAGCCCTGGTGCGTAGCTCGTCAACGAAATTAGGATGCGGGTTGTTGTTGCGTTTAATAGCAATCTGCCAGTCGCGCCAGCGAGGAATAATGTGTTCTGAGTAAAAGCCTTGTAGTTCTCGCTGCAAATCCAGCGATTGTTGAGAGTAAGAAAATTCCATAAAAAGCCTGCTATGGATTGTGTTTGCACCGTTTCCTGTATACCTCGATACTTTATTTTGAAAACCTTTTCATAAAATCCCAGGCCATGCCGGTGGTATTGATTCGACTACCCTGACTTGGGTATATGACGTGACCACCCTCATGAATGGTCACCAGGGTAACTTCAGCGCCTTGCTGACAGTCCTCATAAGTCAGCGCGTAGTGTGGACCCTCTCGCCAGGACTCTACCGCCTCGCCACTACACTGATTCATTGCTGCCCAGGTCTCCAGGTTTCTAATCGCGCCAGGGAACGTGCCTGCTCCCTCAAAGTTCACTACTGAATCTTTTGTACCATGAATTTCGAGCATTGGTACCGGCGAGTAGGTTTCACTTTTCGGGACCAACAAATAAAGCGCCAAACTTGCCGTGGCGGCAACCAGGTCACTCGCTTCATTAGCGAAGCGCTGCGACATTCCTGAACCGTTAGACAATCCAGTCACATAGATTCGACGCTGATCGATATTCTGCTCGCCGCTAACCCGAGCAATCATTTTTCGCAGAAACCCAACATCATCCACATTGTCTTTCACTGAATGACCGCAACATAGCGGGCCGGCATTCCAGGACGCGTTCATACCCAGTGGCCAGACAACGATAAACTTTTCTTCATCAGCAAGCCGATCAAATCCTGTGAGCATTCTTTGCCGTTCCGGGTTACCACCGAAACCATGCATATCCACCAGCAGGGGCGCAGCGCTGTTCAAAGTCTCCGGAACATGAATGTACCAGCATCGATAGTAGCCTTCGTGCATAACGCAGTCGTCTGCATAGGGTTTCTGATACTGCGTGTAATCCGCAGCTGGCCGCTTCTTCTCAGCAGCAAACGTAATTTTTCTGCCGTCATAAACTGCCGCGATTTTTTTGCCGGTAATATTGAAATAGAGATTCTTACCTCGCTGCTCATAGTCGCCGCGCAACGTCCTTTTTTCACCGATCATCGTGACCTTGTCGTCAGTAAACCGCCATTGCACGGTCTGGCCGTTGGTCGTGCTGGGAATGGTCTTGCCTGCAACCGAGGGTCCATCACCGGCCCCGCTACGCTTCGCCTTCTGGGGTGCTGTTTTTTCTTTCTTAGCAGGCTGGTTGAATCGTTCCTGATACTGCGCCATTTCAGACTCTGGAATCGTATACACCTTACCGGCTGCCGATCCTGACGGCTGCTGAACCGCACAGGACGAAAACAGCAAGACACAAACCAGCAGGGATACTTTCTTCATGAAGCAGATACCTTTTTATATGAATAGTTTTATATTAGTAGTTCTAAATTTCTCATCAGCACTCATGCCGACTTCTTCGCCTTCGTACCATAGTTAGATCCGCCCGGCCTTCCGAAGGCATCGAATAAATCGGAAGCTAGGGTGAATAAACCACATTTTCTAAAGATTAGTCAACGATGACAATTGCTGATTTATATCCAAATTTAAGACACCGTGGCGTAGTGATCCTTTCGAAGGTCAATGACTGTAATGGTACTGGTATGCTGGCTTACAGACTGTTGGGCTCATCCTTTGAAAGGTTTCCTGATGGTGGCGAACATAGACCACAGATACCATAGTATTCCAGTTCAGACTTTATGATTCGTAAACCCCAAAACGACTCCAACAGAAAAATACCGCAGTATGTGCAGTATTCACGATATTGAAATTATGCCGAGATTCCGTACGACGCTTCAATTTTTGCGTTGTGCAGGTTACGTGGCCTTGATGGTGGACCACCGGATTATTACGACTTTTCACACCTGTCTTAACGATGGTGGAATATTGTGGAATCCTTCAATCCCACTAAAATTGCGAAGGTTAATGGTGGCCAGAGGTGGAATCGAACCACCGACACGGGGATTTTCAGTCCCCTGCTCTACCGACTGAGCTATCTGGCCATGATTGCTTGCTGTTAGCTGACTCCCGAGGTGCGGGAGAGGCGCTATTAAACCGGAGGACTCAGATTGAGTCAAGAATCGAAAGGCTTAATCCTAGTCTGTCGCTTTGGTCAACTGAATGGTGATTTCCTTGTCCGAGTTGAGCTCGAAAGAAGTTTAGTCAAATCTCGGCGACCCAAAGGTACCTTTAACATTGTTGGAAAAACCGACTAGTACTTTGGGTATCCTAAAAAGCCCGGTATCCATCTCTCCGTCGCTATCCTCATCATAGATTACGCTGACCGAGTAGGTGTCCGTAACAAGACCATCAATCTGAAAAGTAACATTACCCTCACCGTTGATGGGTTAGATTTCCCTGGTCATGGGTTCTCGAAGGTAGTTATCTGGCGATGAGAAGAGCGAGCAAATGACCTGTCCAATATTAGCCTTGCCTCCGGTCACATTGACGGTTAACTGTTCCGCAAAGACCAGGATAGCCATCAGCATGCAGGTGAATAACACTAACCCTGTTCAATTAACTTATCTCTTATATCGGTTAAACAGATATACTTCTGATAGCGCAGGATAAAACCCTCGAATATCAGTCGCGTCAACAATGTGCCTAAAACCAGCGCCATGATCCAAGCCCAATTGTCGTGGGTATATAAACACCAGGTACCATAAAAGGTGCCAGCAATGCCAGCCCAAAACAGAAACTGTAATGCAAAGGGCATGATGAATTTGTTAAAGAGAAGGTGGTCTTGCATTCGTGTGTCCTCCGAATTGATGCGTCCAGCATAGTAGATTTGTTGGTATGCTCAAAGGCAGTCTCCTTCGAGAAATTCACATGTCGCCTACTGTCATCCCACTATTCAATCTCGCGCTCGCCTTCGTACCCGTTGCAGGTCTGCTGGTGGTGCTTTACCTCTGGTCTATTGATGCCTTGCATGCACTTTATGGTGTTACACGCATGTTGGTGCAACTGCTGCTTATTGGTTACCTGCTGGCCTTTATATTCGATGCCAACCATGCGGGCGTCATCCTGGGTGTGCTGGTGGTCATGGTTTGCGCGGCTAGCTGGATCGCCCTCGGCAATGTACCGGCAAAACGCACCCGTCTGCTCGGCCAGGCTTTGCTTGCCATTACTGTTGTCGGTGCTGGCACGTTAGCGCTGGTCACTCAGTTTGTGCTGGATTTACCTTCCTGGTACACGCCGCAATATGTTGTACCGCTCGCCGGAATGATTTTCGCGACCTCGATGAACGGTGTCAGCTTAGCGGTTGAACGCCTAACAGCGGAATTAAGTCGAGATGTCCCTTATCAGGAGGCACGCACAATTGCCCTGAACGCATCGCTTATTCCCAATATCAATTCTCTGTTCGCTGTGGGTCTGGTTTCTCTACCCGGCATGATGACCGGACAGATACTTTCTGGTGTCGACCCGTTTATCGCCGCGCGCTATCAGATTATGGTGATGTGCATGTTGTTCACGTACGGGGGTTTCTCGGCGGTACTATTTCTTATCCTGGCGAGACCGATACTCGCTAGGAATGAAGCAGCAGAATACTAACCGGACCCTGGAACGCTAAATCGTCTGCACGATTTCGATGCTGACACCATCGGGGGCCGCGACATAACTGATCACCGCGCCTGGAACAAACTCATAGGGTTCAACTGAAAAGGTCGCGCCTTTGGCTTTTAGTTCATCGGCGTAAGCGTAGAGATCACCTTTATAGGTATAACCGAAGTGATCCGTTCCCCACTCGTTGTGGCTGGCGTAATCAGCAAACTGTTGCATCGGGGCTGTGGTCGATGGCGCTTCACCGGTACGTTTGCCCCGTACCAGCAGCGATATTCCCCCTAGCCGGACATTAATCTGGGGTGCTTCACGTACCTCGTTATTACTGGCTATCTCTGCACCAAGCACGTCCACATACCACTGTGCCGTCGCATTAGGGTCACTACTGATCAGGTGGATGTGTTCAAACTGAAGTGACATATCTATTTCCTCTCTGATTTATGTATCTTATCTACCATCTCAGTATGGCAAATGCCGCGGGAGCATTGCCAACTTAAAACTGGATTAGTTCAGTAGCAGCGTGGCAACATGTCAGGCTTTACCAATTTGAGAATCTCTATGAGTGACAGCAAAAATCGAAACGATATGTACGGCACTATTGAGCAACCCGAGGGGGAGGTCGAACCGGCGATACCTGCGGCAACGGTGGTACTGCTGAAAGACACTGATGATGGCGTTAAAACGTTGATGCTGCATCGCACTTCCAAGGTTCATTTTGGTGGTATGTGGGTATTTCCAGGTGGTCGTATTGACCCTGAAGATCATCCGGAAGATGGCGATATGGATCAGGCGGCGCGCAATGCCGCAGCGCGGGAGGCCATGGAGGAAGCCGGGGTCACGGTTCAGCCCGAGGAGTTCGCGTGGTTTGCTCACTGGACACCCCCTGCGAGTACACCCCGGCGTTACGCCACCTGGTTCTTTGCGACTGCTGCCGAGAACCACGAGGCGATCAATGTCGACGGTTATGAAATACAGGATCACGAGTGGATACAGCCCGCAGCGGCGCTGGCACGTCATGCGAAGGGCGAGATTGATCTGGTACCTCCTACCTGGATTACGCTACATCAACTATCTCTTTACGATTCTACGAAAGAGATCCTTGCCCGATTCAATGCAACTCCACACCGGGTTTATGAAACTAGAATCGCCGAGCGTGACGACGGTCTGCGTGTCGCCATGTGGACGGGAGATGCGGGCTATAAGTCAGCTAATGCCAACGTAGAAGGCGATAAGCACCGCCTGGTCATGCTGGAAAATGGATTTGTCTTCGAGAACACGGTTGCAGATTATTAGGCTTGACATATTATGTCATTAGGGGTCAAATCGAGCCTGTGGACTTTTTACTAAATACAACGGCCTGGCTGATAATCGGCGCTTTACTGATGATCTCGGAATTGATCGTTCCCGGGGGTATCGTATTTTTTCTGGGTGCCGCCTGCGCTATCGTAGCCGGGGCTATCTATTTTGGCCTGGTCACTACCTGGGTCGATGCCCTCACGCTATTTTTTGTCACATCGCTGTTTTTGATCATCTCATTACGTGCAGTCGTTAGCCGATTTGCTGAAGGTGATTCTACCTTTGCCAATACAGCAGAGATTCTCGATGAAGTCGATGAATTGGTAGAAGTCATCGAAACCATCGGTCCAGCCGACAATCCTGGGCTGGTCAAATTTCATGGAACCCAATGGCGTGCCCTGGGCGAGGGTGAAGAGATTCCAACCGGTAGCACAGCGCGCATTGTCGCCAGGGAAAACATTAGTTTGCTCGTCAGGCAAGTCGACCCTATGGAGAAAGACCTACACTAGGTGAACACAACACAGGAGTACAGATATGCTGGCTTACTTTACTTTTTTCATCGTCATTATCGGTTTCATCGTCTATCACCTGATACTAATCGTGCCGATGCGGGCAGTCGCGGTGATAGAACGGCTGGGTAAGTTTCGCGGCGTGCTGGAGCCGGGTCTGCATTTTCTAATTCCATTTGTAGACCGCGTTGCCTATCGACACGAAACACGGGAGCAATGTCTTAACATTCCGCATCAGAGCTGTATCACCCGCGATAACATTCAGGTAGACGTAGATGGCCTTTTATATATCAAGGTCATGGATCCCTACAAAGCGAGTTACGGTATCGAAGATTATCTGGTCGCGGCAATTAATCTGGCACAAACCACCGTACGTTCCGAGGTCGGCAAGTTGCGGTTAAGTGAAACGTTCTCTGAACGGGACCGGCTGAACGAAACTATCGTCCAGGAAATCGATCACGCATCTGAACCATGGGGCATCAAAGTACTGCGTTATGAAGTGATGAATATTATTCCGTCGCGCAACGTCATCGATACACTAGAAAAACAGATGGAAGCAGAACGCGCCAAGCGAGCAGATATAACACTCGCCAATGCAGAGCGTGACTCAACCATCAATCTTTCCGAAGGTGAGCGCCAGGAGGCCATTAATCTGTCTGAAGGCGAGCGCCAGAAGCGCATCAATGAGGCGAAAGGGCGAGCCCGCGAGATCACAATACTGGCCGAGGCAACCGCCACGGGCAGTCGTTTGATTGCCGAGGCAATTAACCAACCAGGCGGACAGGATGCAGTTAATTTGCGATTGGTAGAACAATATGTCAGTCGCCTGACCGACTTACTGTCGACCGCAGACGTTTCACTGGTGCCGCGCGAGATGGCGGAAATGCAAAGTTTCTTCGCCGGTATCGACCAGGTTTCACATTCCATCACTGACACAGTGAAGTAGGAGGCGAACAATGAATATTATGGATTACATCGTAATGGGCATCTGGGGTGTTATCTTCCTGGTTGTCATCGCGAAGTTTTTTCAGTCGATTCGACTGGTCTCAACACAAACCGCGCATATCGTCGAACGCCTGGGCCGTTACCATAAGACGCTAGACGCCGGTTTCCATGCGCTGCTACCTTTTATAGATAAAGTCACCTTCATTCAGGACCTTCGCGAAGAAGCGATTGATGTACCGCCGCAGGAATGCTTCACCAGCGATGAAGTGCAGGTATCGGTAGACGGCGTCATCTATATGTCGGTGACTGATCCGGTCAAAGCCAGCTACGGCATTACTGATTATCGCTTCGCCGCAGTACAGCTTGCGAAAACCACCACGCGGTCAGTGATTGGTACGCTGGACCTGGATCGCACGTTCGAAGAGCGCGACGTCATCAGCGCCAAGGTCGTTGAGGTACTCGATGAGGCTGGCGCTTCCTGGGGCATTCGTGTGCATCGTTATGAAATCAAAAACATATCACCCCCGGAAACGGTACGCACTGCCATGGAAAAACAGGTGCGCGCAGAACGCGAACGGCGCGCCATTATGGCCACCAGTGAAGGTGACAAGCAGAGCCGGATCAACCGATCAGAGGGAATTAAACGGGAAGTCATTAATATATCCGAAGGTGAAAAACAGCGTCGCATCAACGAAGCCGAGGGCCGGGGTCAGGAAATTACCGGTATCGCCGAGGCGACCGCCGAGTCCATTGGTAAAATCGCTGCGGTCCTCAGCACCGAGGGCGGGGTCGAGGCACTCAAGATGCAGGTCGGCCAGCAATACATTGATTCACTGCGGTCATTAGACAGCAGTAAGATCATTCTGCCCGCTAACATCGCGCGTTACGAAGGCTGGCTGGATAATCTCGGACTGGGCGATCTGGGCAAAGATATCGCGAAGCCGTCAGAATAAGCCGGTCACCAATACGGTGATAATGGCTACTGGCACCAGATAGCGAATCAGCAGGTACCAGGGGGTGAACAGGCCCCCCAACTCAAGTTCGTCAGCGGATGTCGACCGTTTGATCACCCATCCCGCAAAAAGTGCGATCAACAGGCCGCCCACCGGTAGCATGATCTGATTCGATGTGAAATCGAGGATGCCATTCAAATCGAAACCCAGCACTCTATAGTCGGCGATGACGTTGTACGACAGCACACTGAATACCGCGAGCGCCGAGATGGCTGACAGTACCACCAGTGTTGCTGTCTGTCGGGAAAATGCAAAACGTTCTTCAGCCCGGGCAACGAGTGGTTCCACCAGGCCGACCATCGATGTCACTGCAGCAACCGACAGCAGCAAAAAGAACAGCACAGCAACGAGATGGCCCCCCGGCATCTGCGCAAACGCTACGGGCAGGGTCTGGAAAATCAAACCGGTACCACCCGCCGGATCCAGTCCAAAACGGAAGACAATCGGAAATATCATCAGGCCAGCCAACAGCGCCACTGTGGTGTCGATAACGATAATGATCAGCGCCGCTCTCGGAATGGAAAATGATCGCGGTAGATAGGCACCAAATATCATCATCCCGGCCATCGCGACACCAATAGAAAAGAAGGCCTGCCCAACAGCGGCGAGGATCATCGTGGGATTTATCTTGCTAAAGTCCGGCGTAAACAGATAGTCCACGGCCTCATCAAAACCGCCTGCAACGATGTTGTAATTCACCAGGCACACCATGAGTAGAAACAGAGTCGGCATGAGTATCCGTACTGACCGCTCAATGCCCGCATTAACACCGAAGTAGACAATCGTGCCGGTCGCTGCGAGGCTGATTAACGTCCAGAGCAGCATCCCACCGATGTCACCCAGCACAGCATCAAAACTGCTGGCTGCCATCGCAGCATCAACGCCGGAAAAACCCGTAGTCAGGGCCTTAAACAGATACCACAGTACCCAACCCGCGACGACACAGTACGTTGCCTGAATAAGAAACGCTGTTGCCAGGTTCAGCTGTCCCACACCTCGCCACGCGCTGGATCCGCCTTCCGATTGCGCCAGGTGCTGCATGGCATCCGGCGGGCTTGCCTGACCCCGTCGACCAATCATGATCTCTGCAATAAGAATGGGAATACCAATAAAGGCTGCACAGATCACATAGACCAACACAAACGCCGCACCACCGTTCTCACCAGTTACATAAGGGAAGCGCCAGATGTTACCGAGCCCAACGGCGAACCCGGTCGCCGCCATAAGAAATCCCAAACTGGATTGAAAGAAACGTGCCTGTATCTGCACGATGCTACCGGCGCTTAAATTGGAGAATGTCCTAACATACCATAATCGATTGGGGTTTCTGTCGGGTGGTAAATGTCGCTATACTTGGCGCCTCGTACATATAAGGCACGTCCATGAAGATCACCGATGTCTCCGTCACCATGTGGGAATGGAAGGATATTCCTGCTACCCGCTACACCAAAACCGTCACAAGCACCGAAACTCGCTCGTCGCAAATGGGGCTGGTGCGAATCGAAACCGACGAAGGCATTACAGGTGAATCATTTATCGGATCGTCCTTTGGCTCCGCGGCACAGGACGGCCCCTTCGTCGTCAAAGTCATCAAACCCACGCTAGTTGGTCAGGATCCGTTTGACCGCGAGCGAATCTGGCAAAACAACTACAGACGCCTCGGCACCAAGCTCAATCTGGTCGGTGCTATCGATGTCGCACTATGGGACCTCGCCGGCAAGGCAACTAATCTACCTGTACATAAGATTCTTGGCTCCTACCGAGACAAGATACCTGCCTATGCAAGTTCTGCCGTACTTGAGTCTCCGGCCCACTATGCAGAGGAAGCCGTTCAGTATAAGGAAGCAGGCTGGGCAGCCTACAAGATCCATCCGCCCGGTATCGCCATGGAGGATATTAAGATTTGTGAGGCAGTGCGCAAGGCAGTAGGTGATGACTATCGCATTATGCTGGACTCCACCTGGGCCTATGACTACCCGGATGCCTTGCGCGTCGGTGTTGCCATTCAGGATATGGGATTCTACTGGTACGAGGACCCTTTGCCTAACGACGATATCTATGCCTATAAAAAGCTGAAGAACCTGTTACACATCCCCATTATGGCGACCGAACTGCCCTCAGCCGGTCCGTTGTCCTATGCACCCTGGGTAATGGAACAGGCCACCGACTATTTGCGCGGCGACCCCTGGATCAAAGGTGGCATTACTTCCTGCATGAAGACTGCGCACGTGGCTGAGACTTTCCAGATGAATTATGAAATTCATCACGGTAGTAATTCCGTCAACAACATCGCCAACCTGCACATGATTATGGCCCTTAAGAACACGCAGTTTCTGGAAGTGTTGTTACCGGCAGACGTGCAGAAACATGGGGTCCTGAACGAAATCGAATTGGATGCCGAAGGCTATGCCCATGCCTACAATGAGCCAGGGCTAGGCGTCCATGTTGATTACGATCTAATCGAGAAGAATAAGATCGCTGTGTTGTCATAGGCTTTCTGTTTCATACAGAAAGTCGTTGATCACATTTCTGATCCGTGCCGGTCGCTCCACCCAGATGGCGTGACTGGCATTTTCGATTTCAGCAAATGAGCATCCGGGGATTTTGTTGGCATAGCGCACCCCGGTTTCGGGTGTTGCCTCATCGTGTTCGCCACAGACAATTAATGTAGGTACCTTGATTCGCGACAGGTCTGCGACCCGGTCGTAGTTCTTCAGGGTACCCGTTGGTTCAAACTCACTCGGGCCCCACATGTAGGCATACACTTTGCCACCATTTGGGTTGGGTCTGCGGTTTCCTTGTTTTAGTTTTGTTTTGTTACGCAGGACGTGCTTTAGGTAATACTCGTTCACCGCGGCGGCGTATACTTTTGAATCTGTCGCGCCAATCTCATGGCAGGTGTTAATGACTTTTTGTGTTTTCCTGGGCAGGCCTTTAATAAGTCGCTTGGCGTCTATATGCCAGCCCAGCGAACTGAATAGGGGGGATTGAAAGACCAGCGATGCAACGCCCTTGCCTCGCCGTCGCAGGTAATACTCCAGCGCCAGGGTTGTTCCCCAGGAGCCACCCATTAAATGAAATTCGGAGAGTCCCCAGGACTTGATGAGAATATCCAATTCTTCGACAAAGGTTTTGATGTTCCAATTTTTTCGGGAGGTTGCCGAACTCTTACCGCCACCTATCTGGGTATAACAATAGACTTGTCGGTCACCCGCGAGCTGGAACACGTTACTATCCGTGCGATGCGCACCACCCGGGCCGCCATGTAACCAAATGATTGGTGTGTTTTTGTTGCGACCCTTCTTCGTGAAGTATGTCTTACCAAATTTATGTGAGATAAAAGCCATGGTTATCCTGGAGCCGCATAGTTATTTCCTGTCTTGAAAGCTAGTTTGTCGCGAGGCCTCGGGGCCAGAGGGCAGGTGATTCCTTGCGCTTCCGCTCGAGCCATCCCTAGGCGCTGCAAAAAGCCATCCATGGCTTTTTAAGCCGCGCAAGGAAGCACCTGCCCTCTGACCCCTTACATAAATTGCGACATTCTAGTTAGAAACTAGTTACGCGGCTACCTGTATCATTTATGTGTGTGGATACCATCACATTGCATGTACATGTCGAAA
>JAQWMV010000263.1 GCA_029246605.1 Pseudomonadales bacterium
CTGCTTCGGCTTCGGCTTCTGCTTCTGCCTCCGCTTCTGCCTCTTCCTCTACCTCTGCCTCTGCTTCTGCTTCGGCTTCTGCCTCTGCTTCTGCTTCTGCTTCTGCTTCTGCTTCGGCTTCTGCCTCTGCCTCTGCTTCTGCTTCTGCTTCTGCTTCTGCTTCGGCTTCGGCTTCGGCTTCTGCTTCGGCTTCTGCTTCTGCTTCTGCTTCAGCCGCAGCCTCTGCTTCAGCCTCTTCTACTTGTTGCTCTTCCTCTACAGTCTGTGGGTCGGGTAGTTGAAGGTTCTCGCTAACAGTTTGTTGGTGTTGCGGTGAAGGTGAAGAGGAAAAGGTATTAGTGCCGTCTATCCGAACGACTGTCGTATGTCCTGGCTGCTCTAATACGACTTCGTTGTCACCGTTAAGATCCGTGACAACCAGATAACCCGACTTATGAATAAATGTGGTTTCACCAGTGAGCGGGTCAACGTTACCTTCGCCTTCACTACCCCTGATACCAATTATCGCGGTAGGTGTCGATATCTGTGAATGCGCCTTAAGCTTTGATGAACTCAACTGTCCAATAAGACCACTCTTGTATTTAAATCCTCCAGCAGTAACCAATGCTCCAAAGGATCCTTTGTCTGCCTCCGGCTCATAGAAAAAATCGGTTAACACCGCCTTACCATTCTTACCAAGCGTAAATCGCGTACCATCAAGCATGTCGGCACGAATGAACCCGCGAGTACCAGTCTTGATCTGGTCACCCAACAAAAGTTCATCACCACGATTCAGTTTTATCCACTCACCGTCACGCTCAACTTCAACATCACCGAGTTTTAATTTGACCGTACCAATTACAACTGGTGGTGTTGCACTGGCGGGGCCGGCAAACATCCCACCTTCAAAAGACTGGTGCAGTAGGTGGGCGACCATCTCGGGCGACAAACCTGCGCCGGTTTCAAGAAGCAGATTAGGGGGAGGATCAAAGGAAAAATAATCATGGACTACAAACACTTCGCCCGAAGGGTTGGTTATAACAAGGTCAAAACCGACCTGTTCGAATGTAGCAAATGCCAGGAATGAGGCATCAGGTAAAAGTACTGAAGGATACGACTCGTTAGTGTCGTCAACGGCGTTGTCTTCTTGCGGCGAAGACTGACTATCTCGACTTACCATGAACGGTAGCTCAATGTTGTGGCCCTGGAGCTAAAAATACCATATTTACAATCACATAACCCACAAAGCTTAAGTTAAAATTCACTGTTGGGACCATTATATTGACTCATGCGACATAGCACTACAACGAGCTATGTAAACGAATTGAAATCGAACTGATCAATGGCACCTTTTAGTGATTTAATGGCCAAATTATGCATACTGTGCCGCTCTTGAAGGAATCCGTATGTTGTTAGCCATTGCAGCCGTGTTGATCGGCATTGTAATTCTTGTATTCAGTGCCGACAAATTCGTTGAAGGTGCCGCGGTGACGGCGAAAAATTTCGGCCTGCCGCCATTACTCATCGGTATGTTAGTCATTGGTTTCGGAAGTTCCATGCCTGAAATGGTCATTTCGTTTCTCGCAGCCTATGAAGGCAACCCGGGTTTGGCATTGGGTAACGCGATAGGCTCCAATATCTCAAATATCGCCATGATACTCGGTGTTACCGCGGTCATGAGTCCAATCGCAGTTGCCTCTACGGTTATCCATCGAGAGCTACCACTGATGTTGGTAGTAACGGGCTTGGCCGCAGCCCTGATCTACTTCGACGGAACCCTAGACAAAATTGATGGTGTAGTGCTTATGGGAATCTTCATCGCCGTCATGTCATGGACGATCTACCAGGGAATTCACGAGCCTAAGGATCACCTCGCTGATGTCGTTGAGCAGGAATACAAAGAGACACTACCGCTTAAGACTGGCATTATTTTTCTGGTGGCCGGCCTAATAGCGCTGATAATCAGCTCCCGTATACTGGTTTGGGGTGGTGTGGATATAGCACAGCGTTTGGGCATCAGCGACCTCATCATTGGATTAACAATCGTCGCGACAGGCACGTCTCTACCGGAGCTTGCGTCATCCATCGCAGCCGTCAGAAAAAATGAACACGAGCTAGCATTAGGCAATGTCATTGGATCCAATATGTTCAATATCTCGATCGTCATTGGCATTGCCGCACTAGTTTCACCCAGCGCGGTGGATCCTGATGTCCTATATAGAGATTTACCTGTGCTCGGCGTGATGACCGTAGCCTTGTTCATCATGTGCTACGGTTTCGGCGACAAGGGACGTATCAGCCGTAACGAGGGCATTACTTTGCTCTTAGGCTACATTAGCTACAACGCCCTGTTGATTGCTAGCGTCGTAAGGTAGTTTCGGGTTTTGGGTTATTCCAGATATCGCGAATAATTTTCCAGGAAGTGTCCAGTTGCTTTTGCAGCAGCCAAATGTGTCGGCTCACAGATCGTAGCGGCGGCGAACCATCGTCAACCTTTGCACGAAGGTAACCGTCAAAGGACACTCGAACAAACGCTCGATCATGCATCACAATAAGTTCATCCACCGATGTTTCCTGATCAAACCGAAATTTTTTGGTAAAACCATAAAAAGAACGTGCTTCATCGAGGTGCACATCATGGTAGACAGAGGGCATCATCCACACGGCGTCTTCAGCAAAAAGATCGAAGTATCGGTCAAAGTCATCAGACCGAATGGCCTCTAACGCCTGTAGAATTATCTGTTTGACTCCCTCATCTTCAGGGTTAATTCTTGCTAGTGCTGGAGCCACAAGTGCCTCAATCAGGTTTCGGAGCAAGGGATCTTACCCCGCAATGTTGGCTTTACAAGTAAAAACCGCCATGACTTTGTTCCATTAAACCAATGAGTTATGCTGTGCCAGCAGTCCAGAGCTATACTTAAAACAATGAAAATATTGAAGTTTCTGGCAATTGGCATTGGTCTCTTCGCAGCAGTTCTGCTGCTTCTTCTCTACGAGGGAGATATTCCAGTAGATGTCGTCGACGCCAAGTACGGTAACCCTTCGTCACAATATATGACCCTTGAAAATGGAACTCGGATTCATTATCGGGATGAAGGTAATCGACGTAGCGTCCCTATAGTATTAATCCATGGATTCGGCGCCTCTTTGCATACATGGACTTCCTGGGTTGAATTCCTGGCTGATGACTACAGAGTTATCACCCTCGATTTACCTGCCCATGGACTAACCGGCGCAGCGCCAGATGGTGACTATTCGACCCAGGCCTATGTTGAGGCGACTAAGAATGTCGTTGATCATCTTAACCTGACCACTTTTACTATGGGCGGCAACTCAATGGGTGGTGATGTCGCCTGGCACTTTGCCTTAGCCTATCCGGACTCACTTGAGAACTTAATTCTCGTCAACGCTGCAGCTTTGGACAGTTGGAAAAACGATGTAAACCAACCACTCATTTTTAATCTCCTGGGCAAAGACTGGTTTCGATCCATCGCCAGTATGCTAGATCCTTACTACCTTATAGAACAGGCTGTACACACTGCATACAATCATAGTGATGTTGTCACGGACGATTTGATTTTGCGTTATTACCACATGGCGATGCGGAAAGGGTCCAGGGAAGCCATCATCGCCAAATCCAGTACGCGGGATAGCGCTGTCGCAACAGAGGAACAATTATCCAGCATTCAAACACCGACATTGGTGATGTGGGGGCGGGATGACGCACTAATCGATGTTTCCGTTGCACACCGGTTTGAAACGACACTACCCAATGCAACCTTGGTCATATATGACGAGGTTGGTCACGTCCCTATGGACGAAATCCCAGAACGTTCCGCTACTGATGTGATGAAATTTTTGCAACGAACTCGATGAGTTGCCATTTTAATCTGGTGAATTGTCGGAATCCGGTGTAAAACTGTGATGCAGGTAACGCAATTAGCGTTACAAACACCAGACAATGGCGAGACTCGCTGAAGGGTTTGCCTTATGCGAATTGAGAAGCCAGCGCAGCTAGAATTACATAATCCCGGCGAGTTGGAGATATATTTTATTGGAACTGGTTCAGCATTTGCCAAAACGCTAAACCAGAACAACCTCATCATCGTCAAAGGTGAACACCACGTCATGATTGATTGTGGCACAAAGTGTTCACAGGCTTTGCACGAGATAGGACTCCCTATCGCCAGCATCCGCAATTTTGTAATCACGCATAGTCATGCAGATCACGTCGGTGGTTTGGAAGAAGTTCATTTGTTTAATCGCTATGTACTCGGTGATAAACCACTGATGGTGATTAACGAAGACTACGAGCACATATTGTGGCATCAGTCATTGCAGGGTGGATCCGAGCGGTCGGAAGCAATACCGCTGACCTTCACAGATTTGTGGCAAATTCAGCGTCCAACCCTGCTTACTGGCATGCCGCGAGAAACCTGGCAAACAATGATCGGTGAAATTGACATCAAGTTGCCACGAACGATGCACTTTCCTGATTCCGCGCTTTCCTGGAAAGATTCAGCATGGAGCTGTGCCGTGATTCTAGACGACAGAGTCATGTTCACTTCCGATACACGCTTCGATGCAGCGCTGATTGAAGACTATGATAATTTGATGGATTTGGAAGTCATTTTTCACGACTGTCAGTTATTCACGGGCGGGATCCATGCCTCACTGGATGAACTGTCCGAATTGCCGGCCCAGTTAAAATCTAAACTCGTACTCATGCACTATGGGGACAACTGGCGTGACTTCGAAGAATTGGCACTTGAACGCGGTTTTCATTCCTGGGCTAAACAGGGTCACAGTTACCTCTTCGATCACTGAGCTCGAGCGCTTTCTGGCATTCATTTATGCCGTATGATTTACTACCTTCCCCGCCACAAGGCCTCAATAGGAATAAGACGATGTCGGTGAAAAACCAGTACGGTGACATCAAAGTAACTGTAGTTGAAGGTTATGTCGCACAATGCGAACTCCAAAGAGGACCCAACAACTTTTTTGATCAACAACTAATCAGCGACCTCGCGGATTGTTTTGCTGACATTGATAAAAGCCTCGATGTACGCGCTATAGTTTTGTGCTCCGAAGGAAAACACTTTTGCGCCGGGAATAACTTTTCCGAGTCCACGCACGCGTTAACCCAGTCCGAGAATACCAGCACGTCGAACCCGCTCTATACAGAAGCCGTGAGATTATTTGACTGTGAAACACCCGTTGTCGCTGCCGTCCAGGGCGCAGCGATTGGCGGTGGGCTTGGTCTTGCAGTGATGGCTGATTTTCGAGTGCTGTGCCCTGAATCACGAATGTCTGCAAATTTCGTAAAAATCGGCATTACCCCAGGTTTTGGTTTAACACATACTTTGCCAAGAATTATTGGCCTGCAGAAAGCCAACTTCATGCTTCTGACCGGCAGACGCATCAGCGGTACACAGGCTTTTGAGTGGGGTTTGGGTGATGTATTTACTGATACCGAAGATGTCCGAACGGCGGCGACCACTTTGGCCCGCGAAATCGCTGGAAATGCACCACTGGCGGTGGTCTCGCTGCGGGAACAAATGCGACCGGGCCTTGCTGCAACAGTCAAAGCGACCACAGATATTGAAGGGGCAGATCAACATAAACTGAAGCAGACCAATGACCATAAAGAAGGCGTTACTGCGGTAGCCGAACGACGACCGGGCAACTTTACTGCCAGCTGATTACCGGCACATTGCTAATCCCAGGAGTCAACGTTCTTGCGCAGACCCTTTTTTCTGCCCTGCCGTGTTTTGCTATCCAACCTTCGCTTCATCACACCTTTTCCCGGGCGGGTCGGACGGCGTTTTTTCTGGCGAACCTGGGCGAGCCCCAGGAGTTCATCAAGTCGACCCAGGGCATCCAGCTTATTTTTCTCCTGACTACGGGAACGTTGCGCTTTAATCGTGACAACCTGATCTGTACTGATCCTTCTATCCTTCAAGCGCGCAAAACCTTCCTTTACTTCACCGGGCAACGATGATGCAGAAATATCGAAGCGTAAATGAATTGCCGTCGATACCTTGTTCACATGTTGGCCTCCAGGACCACTCGCCCGGATAGCTGAAATCGCTATCTCTTCTTCAGGAATGTCTGTAACACTAATCATCCTGCGCGTGCCATAAACTTACCATTCGTGGTATTCACCTTCACCGACTCACCCTGTTCTATGTATTCAGGGACCTGCACGACAAGACCACTGGACAAGGTTGCGGGTTTCGTCCGGGCGCTGGCCGACGCGCCTTTGATGCCAGGAGACGTTTCAACGATTTCAAGCACCACGGACTGAGGTAACTCGACAGCCGCAATATCACCATCGACAAGTAACGCAGTGATGCCATCCAAGCCTTCGTGAATATAATCCAGTTGACCCTCTAAACTGTCGGTAGAGAGTGAGTATTGAGAATAATCCTCGTTATTCATGAACACGTAATGCTCACCATCTATATAGGAAAACTGCACCGATACTTTTTGAGTATCAGCAGGAGAGATGACATAATCGCCTTTTAGTGACTCGTCACGTTTTTGCCCTGTCAGTAAATTTGTGAAGCGGATCTTGTAAAGCGTCGAAGCCCCTCTCGATGACGGATTCCTGGCTTCTAGTTGTTTAACAATATACGGCGCGCCTTCTATATCGACGACATCACCACGTTTTAGTTCGCTAGCTCTCGGCACCGGCTATAACCTCATTAGTAATTTCTACCCCTATTCTACATTGGAATTGCTCGAAGCTGACTACAACTTGGACTATGCTTACCCAGAACTTTTGACTATATCGCTGTATCTATTACATTTCCCATCACACACGACGCTTCTGATGACCTGTAGATCACAATTCACCTGCATGAGTTCTATCTGGCGACCGTCAACGAAAATGTTGGACTTACATCACCAACGGTATGACTCGCCTTGGCCAACAGGAAATGATGCTCTCATTGATACTTGAGGACGATGACGAATGAGCTTCTTTTCACTATCAAATTCACATGTTACCGGCACTAGCTTTAATTCCTTCTGTGAGCTAAGTCAGCATTAACAATACCGCACTGTTGACGACCACTTCTGTTGTGTGAAGAATTGCGGCTCAATGTAAATGATCTGGAGCAACTAGATGACTATAGGTATCGTCGCCAAACTACAATGTAAAGAAGGTATGAACGCCGAGTTTGAAGCTGGTTTTAAAAAG
Organism: Pseudomonadales bacterium; assembly: GCA_029246605.1. Lineage (GTDB taxonomy): Bacteria > Pseudomonadota > Gammaproteobacteria > Pseudomonadales > Azotimanducaceae > UBA7455. The sequence continues at coordinate 7,184 of JAQWMV010000263.1, forward strand.
TTGCAGGAGGTCGTAAAGGAGAACGAACCCGGTTGCATCTTTTACCTGCTACATAAATCTAGAACGGACGATACCGTCTATTTCGTGATGGAACAATACGAAGATGACGAAGCACTTAAAAAACATGGTTCTTATAATGCTTTTAAGGAAGCAGGTGCAGTTTTGGGACCGGCTTCCGGTGGTCGTCCAGAGATAGAAGCGATGGACCTTGTATAACCCCTATCCAAGTACGCGATACAGGTACGGTAGCGATTCATCCATACGGTAATCCACTGCCGTATGGGTGTCCGTGAACTCTTCATAAATATGTGCGATGTCCAAGGATTCCAGTCGTTTGACTAGTTGCCGGGTACCAAACAATAATTTGTATTGGTCCTGTGACCCACAATCAATATAAAGCCCCTTCAACGATTTTAGATTTCTCTGAACATCCTCTCGTTCGATCATCATCACAGGATCCCAGGCAAGCCACTGTTGCCATCGGTCTTCAATAAGTTCACAGGTGTCGGTAGTTACTGGTAATTGCACACCATAGGGCGCCTCTGGATCAGGGTCATAGGTTGCAGCCATTGCCAATATCATCATTGTATGCAGGTCACCCACTTTTTTCGCTGATTGCCCTTTAGCCATGAAACCCGCTACACCATCTTTGTGATTCGACAAACGCATCAGAGTACTCGGCATTTCAGGAAGATAACATCGGTCGAAACCCATATCACCGGAATGACAGGCCACCGCACCCCAATGGTCACTGTAGATCATGCCGTGAATGATTGCACCGTAACCACCGCTGGATTTGCCAAACAACCCACGATGCTCGCGGCCTTTTTTTACGCGGTACTTTGATTCAATCGCACTCAGCATCTCTATCGTCAGAAATTCTCCCCAATTTCCGAGAGCGGCAGAATCAATGTATTGGTTACCACCAAGTGCAGTAAAACAATCCGGAAGCGCCACCACGACGTCTCCCATCTTGCCTTCATTGACCAGACGATCAATACGTTGCGGCACAGTTTCCTGAAAGGCCTTCCAGGCAATGTGTCCGAATCCACTACCCGTAAACCCAACAATGTCGACGAGCAGAGGATATTCTTCATCAGAAGCGTCGTAATTTTCTGGCAAATAGATCGCTACCGTACGCTTGGTAGGATCACCCAGCACATTGTTAGTCAGCGCCTGTGAATCAATCTCTAGGTACTCGATCCTGCCTCGCGGCAGTTGGAAGTTATGCGTCGGCATCTACTGAGGCAAACGTTCCACCCTCTGCCGCTAACTTCTTCAATATATCCGCTGGTTTCCACACATCATCTCCGCTTTCTTCGTAAAAGCGCTCGATATCTGCCAACACGTTAGCCAGCCCTTGTGTGTCTGCATACCACATAGGACCGCCTACGTGAGTGGGAAACCCATAGCCATTACAATAGACAGTATCTATATCACTAGCCCGAAGCGCATGGCCTTCTTCCAGGATTTTTGCACCGATATTAACCAAAGAGTAAACACACCGTTTAAGAATTTCCTCATCAGAAAAGGTCTTTTGCGGTCTGCCTAAATCTGCAGCGACCTTTTGGACTACTTCATCTGCTTCAGGGTCTGGCAATGGCGTTCGGTCACCCTCTTCATAGCGGTAGTAACCTTTGCCATTTTTCTGTCCGTAGCGTCCTAATTCACATAATTCGTCTGTAATCCTCACGGTTATTTCATTAGAACCTCCCACCATTTTTCGCGCACGCCAACCCAGGTCAAGGCCGACCATGTCCGCCATGGCAAAAGGTCCCATCGCCAGACCGAAGTCGTAAATCACCTTGTCTATTTGCGCTGGCATCGCTCCTTCAAGAATCATTAGATTGGCCTGCTGACCATATCCAGCAATCATACGATTACCAATAAAACCCGGGCAATTTCCCGCAACGACTGACACCTTCTGCAAACTTTTACCCAGCGCCATTGCTCTGGATAATGTCTCTGGCGAGGACGCCTCTCCTCTGACTACTTCTAGCAGGCGCATCACATTTGCCGGAGAGAAGAAGTGCAAGCCACAAACATCCTGCGGACGCTTTGTCACAGCTGCAATCGCATCCACGTCCAATGCCGATGTATTTGTGGCGAGCAACGCTCCATCCTTCATAACGCCATCCAAGCGAGTGAATATTTCTTTTTTCAAATCAAGATTTTCGTAAACAGCCTCTATAACCACGTCGGCATCACCAAGGTCATCAAAGTTTTCAGTAGGCATAATAAGCGCCATGCGCTCATCCATTTCAGCCTGAGATAGACGACCCCGAGAAACGCTGCGTGCATAGTTACCTTCGATAACTTTAATGCCTCGTGCCAGATTCTCTACTTCATTGTCGTATACACGAATCGCAATGCCGACGTTGGCAAAACACATTGCGATGCCGCCACCCATGGTACCGGCACCGATAATTGAACCTTTATTGATCTCCGGGATATCAGAGACCAGTCCTGGAATCTTGTTGGCGGCCCTTTCTGCAAAGAAAATATGAATAAGTGCTTCACGCTGCGGATCCGCGAGG
>JAQWMV010000267.1 GCA_029246605.1 Pseudomonadales bacterium
CGTGAGCAGCGAGAGTTTAGTCACCGGTTATACGCGTCGCTAAGATGTTCGCTTATCGGTTTTGAGTTGTCCGCATTTATCCTGGCCGGCGTATAAGCAGCGCCTGCAATTAATGCTGCAGCACTAGGGATCGTAAATGTACCAACCGATATAGTATTGGGATAGCAGTTAAAACCCTGGTATCCCTCACTTAATCTCTTTTCACCAAACAGTCCAGGGAGCAGACACCCGGCACCAGTATCGGGAATAAACGACATAATATTTTGACCGGTTTGCGAGAAGGTAAATACGCGATCGGCGTCGCGATTTTCGTCCAGATCCATACCTACGATCTCATCAAAGTAGCGGGTCAACTTTAGGGACAGATCTATCAATGACCCTATAAAGAGACACAGAAAAATCACGGGAAAAACCGACGGCGCTTTAGTTGCCGTATTCACCAGCACCAGACTCAGGATGCACAGAAAGATCCATTCGACAAAAATGGTCGTGCTGGTTAGAAAACGATAGAGCCTGTCCTCGTCGCCGAACCGATCACCTCTGAACAGACCATAGTCCCGATTCACCAGAGAACTATAGATAAACAAAATAGATGCAAGAACCAACAGTACGTTGAAATATCGATGGCCCAGGATAAATTTTGGAAGGGTGAGGATCAGCGTCAATCCTATTGCGATAGAAACAGCGTCCCAACAAAATCTCCCGTCAGAAAACCCAATCGATCCGGGGAAGACATAGCGATCTGTAGAGGATTGAAAAACAATAACGTGAAGGCACAAAAAAAAAGCCATTATAAACGTTGGCATCAACACCCTGTCTTTTGTGCTGCTCGAGTCTTCCAAGAACGCTCTCCTGATTTGATTGATAGGATAGCATGGCTAGTTACATACGCCAACCAGCCACGGTGTGTTTCTGAAAATTGTCAAGAAAACGCCCCTACTCTATACTTGTCAAAAGCAACTCGAGTCCCGGCAACAACCTTGTTTTCATTTCACAGGTCTCGCCAAGACAACTACTGCAAACCCAGGTTCCGATACATTCCCTGCCTCATTTACGTTTACATATTAAGAGATTGACTATGAAAACTTTTTCCTCAAGCCCTTCTATTTGTGGTGACTTACATCACCCACGTCAGATGTTGGCTAACCAGACCTACGAAGGTCATGCATCTCTCCATGACGACAAAATGGCTGAAGATCTGGGGTTTTCCGGCGCACCCATCGAAGGACCGACCCACTTCAGCCAATTCGTTCCATTGCTTCATCATGTCTTTGGTAATGCGTGGTTCGAGACCGGCTGCATTAGTTCCCACTATCAAAACATGGTGGTCGAGGGTGAAGAGGTCCGGGCATTCGTTGGCGACGTGGATGGGAATGCCTGCAGGATATGGGCGGAAAAACAAGACGGCACACCCGTATTGACCGGTACTGCTTCAATAGGCCCCAACCATCAGCCCTCTGAGCTCGATCTACGAATACAAAAACTACGCCCTCCCGAACAGTTAGTGATTCTTTCTGACGTCACGGTAGGGATGGTTATCAACGAAGATGAACCTGTGACCATGGGCTTTGATCAGCATATGGGTGATATGTACCCGTTTACGCTGAACGACAAACTCAAAGTCATTACGGAACCCTGCCCCTGGTACACCCAGGAAGGTGGCAATTCATCGCCCTGGGGCAAACCGATCATCCCATTGGAAATGATTAGCGTACTCATCTATTCCACATCGCGGAAAAACTCTTTACCGATCAAGGGGCCTACAGTGGGACTTTTTGCCGATCAGGAAATAAAGCTGATCAAGGGCCCCTTATTCGTAAACCATCCCTATAGGATTGAGCGCGAACTGG
>JAQWMV010000268.1 GCA_029246605.1 Pseudomonadales bacterium
GACCACATACCTGCGACCGCCTTTGCCGCCAGACTTTTGCCGCTCCCCTGGATGCCGAGCAACATAATACCCTTAGGTGAATCCAGGTTGGGTTTCTTGTCTATGAAGTTCTCACGACGGGCCTCCAACCATTGTTTCAAATTGGACAAACCGCCGACTTCTGTAAATTTGGCGGTGTCATACTCGAAACTGAGCACACCCTCCATATCCATCAAAGCAAACTTTGCCTTGTTCAGTTCTGGCAGGTCTGATTCATCAATGGCACCGTCGTCGTAGATGATTCCTCGAATCAACTGGCGGGCATCCTGTAACGACACGCCTTTGAGATTTTGAACTAACTTGTTGAAGGTTGCTTTGTCACTGCGAACTGGTCTGCAGCCGGTACTTTTACTCCAGTTGCTAGCCTCTTCACGCACCAGATTCATCAGTTGATCATCATCCGGCATTGATAACTCGAAACGCGCGCTATAAGGCTTAAGTTCATTGGGTAACGACAGTGCATGGCTCAACAGCACAACAGTGTGTCCCAGCATATTGTGCCGCATGGCAATTTCCCGAAGCAGGCGAATGTTTAGCGGCTCATCTTTAAAATAGGGGTAAAAATCACAAAGCACGTAGATGCCTGGTTCGCTGGCATCCTTGATGATATTCAGAACATTACCAGGATCTTGGGTGTCCTGATTATCGTTAGCGCGTTCGCCGAATCCAAGACGATTAAGTCCCTCAGTCGCTGACCACGTAAATAACGGTAAGGTACGATTCACTGCGAGCCGGGTGATCATCTCCAGCACTCTGGGCTCTTCAAAGGATTCGATGACCAGGATCGGCACCTTTGAGTCAAGCAGAAAACTTAAGTCGTTTAGATCAGTTGTCAATATTCAGGCCTGTCATGCAGTGTCACAGCATACCCAACGGTCCTTCGAAAATCAGTAGCCTAGGATTTGTAGGGTTCCTGATTGAGATCAATGAGGTCACGCTTAAATACTAGCAAAATGTAACAAAAGACCTCCTGATGTGTCTTGTTAAGAAGAAAGTTAGGCGCGGGACTTGAATTTTTTTTATTCGCCCCAATTGTTTGAACTATAGGGCGATATGTAGTTCTAACTTATTGTAACTAAAAGGTTTATAGCGAGGATCACATATGACAGTATTGGCTTATCCACAGCACTTTCCGGTACTTCATACCGGCAGTTTGCAGGGGTATCTCGATTCCGTGCAAAGTATTCCGATATTAACCCGAGAGGACGAGATGGCGCTTTTTGAACAGTATCAATCTACTGAAGATCTAGATGCTGTACGAAAGATCGTGTTGTCGCATCTGCGCTATGTCGTTTATATCGCCCGTGGTTACATGGGCTATGGCCTGCCGCTGGAGGACCTTGTCCAACAGGGTAATGTCGGCCTGATGAAGTCTGTCAAACGGTTCAGCCTGAATCACAAAGTCCGTCTCGTATCCTTTGCGGTACATTGGATTAAGGCAGAAATACACGAGTTCATATTGAAGAATTGGAAAATCGTCAAAGTGGCGACGACCAAGGCACAGCGAAAACTGTTTTTTAATCTACGTAAATCGAAAGCCCGCCTGGGTTGGTTCAGTCACGATGAAGTGGGTCAGGTGGCCGCCGATCTAGGGGTTAAACCGGAAGAAGTCCTTGAAATGGAGCAACGTCTTTCAGTGGTCGATGAAAGTTTCGAGCCAGTGGACACCGATGATGAAGAATTTCACACGGGTCCCGCTAGCTACCTTTCGGCGGGTGATGTCGAAGATCCCGCCTGGGTAGCTGCCGAAGATGAGATTACAGATATTCAATCGGAAGGGTTGCACGAAGCACTGACCGCTTTGGATGCCCGTTCCCAGGATATCGTCAACAGCCGCTGGTTAGCCGATGAAAAAACTGGTTTGAAAGAGCTGGCAGCAAAATACGGTATCTCTATGGAACGGATTCGTCAGATTGAAGCCCGTGCATTCCAAAAGATGCAACCTTATCTGGTCCACTAGGGGCCAGAGATCCGTATCCCAAAATAGGTTTTGCTTGGTCGTCCTTGCTGGAAGGTAGGGCGGCTTTAGTGTTCATGATACGCTGCTTAACACACTGAAATATCCGATGCCCCCTTCGGCATTCGTTATGTGAATAGGAGTAAATCATGGATCCCATAGCGACTGATCAACCGGTGTTTGATCGCAAGGCAGTAGTTAGTGATTTAAACCGGCTGCTGCGCCTTCGGACAACGCCCATCGGTATGAAAATGTTCGCCTCGATAGAGGAGATGCAGTCGGTACCTCGAATACGTAGACCCAGGCATACCCACACCACCGACCAGATTGTCGGGCAGTCGTCTCGAAATGGTTGGACTGTCGGCATTACTATGGATGACCTGGTGTGTGCGCAATGAAGAACCGTCATTGGGTTACATCCGTGTGATGAAGAGTGGTTATCGGGTTCGCGGATGCAGGGTGTTTGGTATAGCACTGCAGAAGATGCAGCAGAACACCAGGTGGCAATGGATGTACTCCTACGTTAAATTCAAAGCCATGGCG
>JAQWMV010000280.1 GCA_029246605.1 Pseudomonadales bacterium
TGATTATATTGTTCGCATCAATCGCTTGACGGTGTTTTGACAGGTTCGGCGACCCCCTCTATGCTGCCTGTCTTTCCTGTTAACTAAACTAGGCAGCATGCTATGCATATCACTGATATTAAAACCGATAATGATGGACTCGAAATCGTTGGTGGCAAAGGCCGCTCTCTGGCGAAACTGGTGAATGCAGGCTTTAACGTGCCCGGCGGTTTTCAAGTCAAGACCTCTGCCTACCGAAGCTTTATCGAAGCTAACAATCTGCAGACCAGCATCCTGGATTTGGCCAAGCCTGCAGTGGTATCTAACCGAGCTTCCTTTGAACAGGCATCCAAGGATATCCAGGAATTGTTTACCTGCTATGCATTATCTAAGACCCTCATCGCTGAAATCACCGAAGCGTACAATGCCCTCGACGGGCAACCGGCCGTTGCTGTGCGCTCCTCAGCGAATGCAGAAGACTTACCAGGATTGTCCTTTGCCGGCCAACAGGAAACTTTTCTTAACGTCTGTCATGCCGATGCCGTCATCGCCGCAGTCAGAGACTGCTGGGCTTCCCTGTGGACAGCTCAGGCAATCAGCTACCGACATCAACACGGCATCGATCAGGGCTCTGTTGCGATGGCTGTGGTTGTGCAAATGATGATCCCTTCCACCGTATCAGGCATTTTGTTCACAGCGAATCCCGCTACAGGCGAACGATCAGAAATGATTATTAATGCGAGCTTCGGGCTTGGGGAGGCGGTCGTCAGCGGTCAGGTTACCCCTGATACATACATCGTCGATCGCCATTCACTGGTGACGAAAGAGGCTGTCATTGGTCCAAAGGCACAACAAATTGTGTCTGATGGCAGCCAGGGCACAAAGTTACAGGATATTGCAGAGGAACGGCGTAGCCAGTCCAGCCTGTCCGAAGATATGCTAAAAGAGTTAGTCGAGACGGCGCTTAAAGTTGAACAACTCTACGAAGGTCTATCCCAGGATATTGAATGGGCATTTCTGGACGACCAGTTGTCATTATTACAGTCTCGGCCCATTACCAATCTACCCGTACAACCCATCGAATTGACCTGGGAACCAAAACCACCCATCAAAATTCTTTTCCGTCGTCAAATCGTAGAAAACATGCCCGACCCTATCTGCCCATTGTTTGAGGAGCTGTACCTGACCGACGGATTACTTTCATCACGCCCTAATGCCCGTCGATCTGATGCCGGTTTCGTGACGCTCAATGGTTACGCATACAACCGTACCCAGCCACCTGTTGAATATGCGACTGAAGCAGAAGCAGCCGAGGCCAGGAAAAAACGTCTGGACATGGTCAAGGTCAGTATGGAGGACACGCCGGAAGCCGCGCAGCATGATTTTGCGCTATTTCTTTCCGATTTATCTGAGAAAGATCGCTCTGCAATTGATGCCGTCATAGCTAAGTATGACGGCGATAGTCTAGCTGGTGATCTCACTCTCCCAAAGAGTGACAACCCAACTTATATTGCCAATATCAGAACCCAGAACTGTGACCGCCGATGGAAGGTCTGGCAGGACGAGGCGATGCCTCGGCTAGTCAACACGGCT
>JAQWMV010000284.1 GCA_029246605.1 Pseudomonadales bacterium
GCCATCGCGGTCGGTTTTTGACGACTAAGAAGCCTCCCCCGAACAGACCGTGTAAAAAGACATTTGGTCGCGAGACCTCAGGGCCAAGAGGGTAGGTGTTACCTTGCGCTTTCGCTCGAGCCATCCCTCGGTCGCTGCAGAAAGCCACCGAATCGTCGACCGCCCTGGCTTTCTAAGCCGCGCAAGGTAACACCTACCCTCTTGGCCCCTTACGTAAATTCCGACTTACAGACAGAAACTAGTTAGCTACTTAGCGCGTCGCCCTCTTTCCAGGGAGAGAGCTGGCCTTCGTAAACGCCCGGGCCGTTGCGGAAGTGTGCGGCCTCTGCCAGAGATTCTACAAAGGGCATGTCGCGTGGGTATAGCCGATCATCGGTCGGGCGCGCACCGGCTTTTGAGATGTGACCCCATAGTGCGTGACCCACTACTTCTTCGGCGATCGCGGCCGCTTCAATCAACTTGTCGAGGTTGTAGCCCGTTTCAATGCCAAGTTCCTGGCAGAGATCAACAAAGTCTTCCGTCGGCACATGACCTGCTGCGCGTCCGTTACCGCAGTATGGGCAGCCGCCCATACCACCAATGGAGGTGTCGAAGCTGTCTACGCCGAACTTCAGTGCTTCGTAGTAACTTGCGATGGTCACGCCTCGGGTATTGTGCATACGCATATGGAACTTGGTGACTTCCGGGTATTTCTCTGAGATCGCTTCCAGTGTTTCAGCTACCGTATGCGGCATATTCCAGCCCATGGCTTCGACGAAGGACACTTTAGTGACCGGTATGCCGCCTGCATGCCAGAGACCCACGATATGTTCCAGCATGTCCATGCGTTGTTTTAGTGAAAATCGGCCTTCATAGTTGGAACCAAAGAGATTACCGAGACCCACCGTTGCGCCTTCTGCGCCTGCGGCTTTCGCGGATTCAACCATAGCGGGGATCGCGGCCAGTTGTTGTGCCTGGCTTCGATTGTAGTTGCGGCGTGAAAAGGTATCGCACAATTCCACGTGACATGAAAAACCGCCCTTGGCGCGGACATCGAGCTTAGGATAATACGCATCGGCACGATCGAAGCCCTTCTTATTAAAGACCGCCGCGGTGTATTTGATACCTGGTTTGGGCACAAACTGTTCCGCTATCTCGTCAATGCAGGCCATCGAGGGGGTCCATTTAGGGTGTGCAAAGGAACCTATAGAGATGACTTTGGCGCCTGTCTCTCCCAATGCGTCGAGTAATCGCAGTTTCTCTGAAACCGGGATATCAGCACTTTCGATCTGTAACCCCTCACGCATGGTGTCATCGGTAATTGTAACGGATTTCGGAAACGCCATGATATTTGCCTCTTTGGATTCAACTAGAACTATGAAGGGTAATGCACCTGCCATCCGGTTCGCAACACCAACCAACGGGCTGGTTACCAATAGCCGGCGCCAAATGTCAGGAATTGATAATTTTTTACTCCCTCGGATTGCCTAAACCAAGGCCAACGACGATACTAAAGAACTCGAATTTTGTTTGGGGATACCATGACTATGGTCGATATTTTGACCAAAACAGGCCAGGCTTGGTTTGTTGCCATTTTGCTGCTGACGCTACCCGCGATCAGCCTGGTCAAAGTACAACCTCTGCTATTCGGGGAACTGTAACAACACCTAACGGTTAGGTGATGTCAGTCACCCATTTGGTACCGGCTTGTGTGGATGTAAAATCACGCTCCAGGTGATTAATGATGTGATCTGGACGCTGCTGAGATTTTCGCTTCTTCCAGCGACGTAGAGATGGAATCCCCCTCAAATCGTCTCACTTCATCAGTCTTGCAACGCGATTCAAGCTACAGGTTTCACTATCGTAGCGTAGGTCGTCCCCTATACGTGGACTGCCATGGATGCCTTCGCTCTCTTCATGCAGATGCCGTATCTTCCGTAGCAACCGGGTATTGTCGCGTTGACGGGGTCAGGGCTCACGCTGGCGCCAGTCATAGTAGCCACTAGGCGATACTTTGAGTAAGCGACACATCGTACTAATCGGGAATGCATCGCGGCAACGTTCAATCATCTGGAACCTCTCTTGGATTCCTTGGCGAAGTACGTTGCCGCTTCTCTTAAAAAATCTCGTTCCTGTTTGACCTGCTGCAGTTCCTTCTTCAGGCCAGCTAACTCTTCGTCTCTCGGATTGCCATGACCGGGAAACGCTGTCTTACCCGGCGCGCTAGTCTCTTTGACCCAGCGCTGAGCATATTGTCATTGATGCCCAGGCTCCTGGCGACTTCTGATATGGAGACATCCGATTGCTTAACCAGTAATACGGCTTCTTGTTTGTATTCTGGCGAATATTTTCTTCTCGACATAAAATTGACCTCTCTTCAGTGGATTATCCCCTCTTTTTGAGGTCTCCGTCATATCCGGGTAAAGCCAAGATTTAAAATAATAAGTTCCACTAGAGGCATATTCTTCCAGGCGATTATCGATATAGGGTTGTTTCTCCTGGATATCCTGTACCCATCCATCCTGCTCTTTCATATACGCATAGTTGGTCGTACCCAGAGAATATGGATGAAAACCCTTGTAGGCAGGGATAGCACCATCGCATTCGGATTCATCGAGGAACTGCTTAAAGTGCTGCCAGTCCCAGTAGCAGGTAAAGTCACAATAATTCACCACTACCTGCTCATCATCCGCCAACTCATCGGGTATCGCCAGGACCGCGTGCACGAGTCCTAATTTGTGTCCCTTGATAGCGATGATTTTTCCTGTGGGGCAGTTTGCCTGCAAAATCGCTCGCATGCTGTACTGCACATTTTCCAGATGATCTTCATTACAGATGAAAACAAAATCTTGCTCACCTGGAAACATGTCAATGACATGGGCGATAATCGGTTTGCCGTCAATCTCTACCTAAGGCTTCGGCGTATCGTAGCCAGTCCGAAGAAATCTCTCGCCAAAACCGGACATGGGAACCACTATCTGCACAATTTAATACCTCTGATTAGACCAGAGTGAGTCTCTTTTTGGGGCGCATTGCCAAACATACGATTGCACTATGATACAGAATTCCTGTTCTCAACCACGCCAGTCCATTGTGCGCCTAAGGTCATATGTCTAGAATCAAGACACGAACTAAGGAATTTGTCGATGGCACAACTTGAAGAATTTAAACTCGAAACCAGAGCCTGGTTGGAAGAGAATTGTCCTGCTGGCGCAAGGGGCTCAGGCCAGGTACACACCGGCAGCAGTAAAATTCCGTTATCACATCCTGATCTGCAGCTATGGCTTGATCGCATGGCAGAAAAGGGATGGGTCACCCCAACCTGGGACAAGGCCTACGGTGGCGCAGGATTATCCACCATTGAATACGTTGCGCTATTGGAGGAGATGAAAGCTATAGGCGCCCGACCACCGGTGATTAATCGCGGTACAACCATGGCGGGCCCCACTATTCTCGAATTTGGCAACGAGGAACAGAAACGCAGATTACTACCCATGATCGCCCGTGGTGAAGGCGCCTGGTGCCAGGGATATAGTGAACCCGGGGCAGGTTCTGACCTCGCCAGTCTGCGCACCAGCGCCGTTGCTGATGGTGACCGATATCTTATTAACGGCCAAAAGATCTGGACCTCGGACGGACATACATCGGAATGGATGTTCATCCTAGTCCGTACAGGACCGCTCGAACCCAAGCATGATGGTATCAGCTTTTTTATCCTGAACATGGATCAGCCTGGCGTGGATGCAAGACCCATCGACCTGATAAACGGTGGGTCGCATTTTTGTGAGACTTTTTTTGAAAACGCTGTTGCTGACAAGGGGGACATGATTGGTGAACTCAATAAAGGCTGGACTGTCGGCAAACGACTGTTGCAGCACGAGCGCTCAGGGATGGAAAGCCTGGTTTCCGGCGGCGCCGGCAAACGGGCCACCGGCATCATCGACGTCGCGAGACAGTACTTCGGCCAGAGAGATGGGCGTTTGGATGAGTTGTTTCGTGACGAGGTGACTGATTATGAAATGAATGCGCACGCGCTCAAGCTTACCCAGAAACGCATCGTCGATGAATCCACTGATGGCCAGACCCCAGCAGCCGCCACCTCCATCATGAAAGTTGTGAGTACGGAATTACAACAAGTCCACACGGAATTGTTGGCGGCACTTCGTGGCACACAGGGTTATGGCTGGGAAGGAGAAGGTTTCACCAGTGATGAACTCAATAGTACCAAGCAGTGGTTATACTCCCGAGCAGCCTCCATTTATAGTGGCAGTAACGAAATACAACGCAATATTATTGCCAAACGCGTACTCGGGTTACCCGACTGAATGCACACTACTTGCCACCACTAAAACTGCCGAAGTCTCTGGCGCCGGAACCCGTGCCACCACTTTTGCTACCCTTCGCAGGCGGCATACTAAACTTATTTTTTTCTCCAGGTGACGGCTTGTCTACAAAGTCATAATTGACAATGAAGTTAACATTAGAAGTTGCGACCGGCGTCCCCTCTTCAAATCTTGGGGCATATCTAAATTGACCCACGACAGCCAGCACTGCTTCATTTAGCCCGGGTGCAGTTGAACTAGAAACTCTTGGGCTTCGCACAAATCCCTGTTCATCCACGGTAAAGTTCAGTATCACCCGCCCGGATGGCGTTTCCTCTGCCAGACTCTTATCCAATGTAGGTGGCACCATATAGAGCGGTCTCGGTGGTGTCCGCCATTCCTGTCTCTTGCCTATGGCTAGACAGTGTTCTGTTGCATCCTCGCTGTTGCCGGATCGCTCAAGACTGTCTACTAGCAACGTGCGCACTGTTCTTTCCAGGTCCCCAACTTTTTCTTCATCCGATGCGAACGCAACCAGTGATTCATTGAGATACTCAATCGCTCCTTCATGACGGCCATCGGTAAGCGCAAGCACGGCCATATGGTAAGCCGCAAAACCAAGACGAATATCATTGCTCTGCAATACCTGCTTGTATGACGAATAGGCGGCCTGCACAAATGGAAGCGTGTGCATATTTGCGCGACGCTTCAATAATATAGAAACAAGGTCGGAATTCTTAGTACCTCTAAACAACACGCTTTCATTCTTTTCCACGATCATAGATGCACGTTCAAAGTACTCTATCCCGGTCGTCGGTTTCATAAGGTCCAAATGTGCACGACCCAATTCAATCAACAGAGATATCAGGTCGCCGCCATCGTTGCCGTAAGCCTCTTCCATAATCTCAAGCTTACCCTTAAGAACATTCTTCGCTTTTTTGTACTCCCGCTTATCATTCAGCAGCGTTGCGTAATTAATCGCAAGCTTCGCTGTATTGACGTTGCTCTTTCCATAAACCTTGGAACCGAGCTTATAAGCATCCGCAGCAGCACCCAGGGCGAGTTGTCGGTCATTGACCTCCATGTATTGTTTGTAGGATTGGTATGCGTTATGAAAATCCGTTTTACGGTCTGCATACGAAGTGATTGAAATACTCAGCAAGACCAGTGTTTTTAGCGTTAACGATACCGTCGATGATGCAGTCATATCGCCCCAAGGCTTAAAGAACTTACCTGAGATTAGGCACTCAAATCAGGTGCAAATCAACCCTACAGTTACTAAAGACACTGGACCATCTTGGTTTCCCACGCTTGATACAGGAATTCGCAAACCATGAGTTTGCCGATATTCAGTTTCGGTTCATCTTAGCGCGACAGAGTTCCCTCGAGTCTGCGTACAGGTAATACCAACAACAGCGAGGATGTATCGATGAGAACATGGTTAATAGCAACAGTATCTGTAATCTCCCTGGGATTTGCGCTTCCAGCGCTGGCACTAAGCGACGAGGAAAAAGCGGCAAAGCGTGCCCAGTGGGAATCTTTAACGCCGGAAGAGCAGGAAGCCAAGAAAGCCGAGAGGCAGGCAAAATTTGAAGAACACAAAGCGACCAGGGAACAACGACGGGAAGATTTTGGAAATCTGTCCGCCGAAGAGCAGGCCGCAGCCCGCGCCGAAAGAAGCGCTAGATTCGAGGAATCTGGACGACCCCGTTTCGGTGGCCCCGGTGGTAAGCAGCACGGTGAAGGTGGTGGCCGACGTGGAGGCCCTCGCGGCGGTTAATGTCTTGGTGAGATATCGAGTTTTCCCCAGCTCGATATCTCACTACACCAGGGTTAGCGCTAGTCTCATTTCTGGTTATTCAAAGTATCCACCTACTAAGAAACAAGGCCCATTGTGCAACTTTCGTAGCGACTCGGATACAATCCTTTTATGTGGAAATATCTGTTCATCCTGACCTTTATCCCGCCTGCAGCCTTCGCAGCTCGAGATCAGACCGAGCACTGGACGATTAATTTCTATATTGGAAACGACTTGTTTTCGGAGGCGGACCAGGACTACACAAGCGGAATCAGAACTTCCTGGGTGTCACCTGATCTGGCAGATTATTTGGAAGGTCACACCCTGCCCCAATGGGTTCGATCGATCAACAAGCGTCTCACTTTTTTTCATCAAACAAAGGAAGGCCTAAAGCGCAATGCCGTCGCTTCGATTGGACAGACAATCTATACCCCCAGGATCTAACCCGTACCGACGTAATTGACGATGACCGACTCTATGCTGGTTGGCTTTTCTTCTCCATGGCATACCAAACGCGCAACGATGATCAACTGGACACACTGGAGGCCCGCTTTGGTGTGGTAGGCCCTGCAGCGCTGGGCAAGGAAGGATAGGACTTCATTCATGACCTGCGCGGCTTCGACAAGTTTCTCGGCTGGCACAATCAGCTAAAGAATGAACACGGTGTTGTGTTTCTTTGGGAACACAAACGCAAACACAAGCACGTATACAATCCGTCCTCACGCTTCGGCTTTGATATGATCGTGCACAGCGGTATTTCTTTGGGTAACGTCAGAACCTACCTTAATCTAGGGCCAGAGTTGCGTTTAGGCTGGGCGATACCAGACGATTCGGTACATCTGCGCTGCGCCCGGAGGGGGCGATAACGCGACCCATGATGTCATCTGGAATCCACGTCAAACGGTCGATAGAAGCTGGGGATTGTATGGTTTTTTTCTTTCGATCTACGCCTGGTGGGAAGGGACATCTTCCTCGATGGCAATACCTTCCGGGAAAGCCACAGCGCCGGTAGGGAATCCTTTGTATTGGACGGCGCCGTGGCGCTTTAGCATTATCTATGGAGGTGTAAAGCTATCCTATGCACAGGTATTTCGTAGCAAGGAGTTTGCAACTCAGAATCATTCTCACTCCTACGGCTCCTTTGCCTTTTCGTATACTTTCCGTTACCGAAATCACAGAGAATTTAGATAAGCAGCGATATCATTGATTGCCTGATCACTGGTTAGCATCGAGGCCATCGGTTTCATTTGCATACCAAATAGATCTTTACTGTCGGAACCGCGAATTCCCGACTTAAAATTCTTTAACTGTCGTACCGTATACCAATCCTGTTGCAGCACCAGACTCGGACCATTCATGGCTTTAAGGCCTTTCGCATCTGTCCCATGACAGGCCGCACATACCGCATAGAGTGCCTTGCCTGCTTGAGCATTGCCCTCAACCGTAGCGGTCAATTCAACCGGTGGCATTGACGCAATGTAATTTGCCATTTTCGTAACCGCTGCATCATCAGTTAACACCGACGCCATAGGTCGCATCTGCATTCCGAAAATATCATCCTTATGGGAACCTCGAATTCCTGCCTTAAAATTCTTCAACTGGCGCTCGACATACCAGGCTTCCTGACCCGCGAGAGCCGGGCCGCTAAGCGCGACGTTCCCTTCACCATTGGCACCATGGCAAGCGGCACACACTGCATAGGCAGCCTGATCAGCGGTGGCTGTGGACATGGCAAAAAGGGTGAGGACTAATAGCATTACCTGTTTCATTTGTTTTCCTGTTTCTTTGTTTCGACCAAAGGTCACTTATGTTGTTTTGGACTGCAGCAGCCAGTGTCGCACCCAGGCTCTGTGGCAACTTCCACCACGTCTGAATGGGTTTTAACACATCGCTTAATGTCAGTTTTTGCTCTGGATCAAGATCTACAAGGAAAATTAGTATTTCCGTTGTTCTGCGCTTGTCGAGTTATCCTGCGAAGCTTTCGCACACCCGACAAGTACGAATTTCATTGTAGCAATTGTTCCTATGAGCACCAAACAATACCTGACCGGGGCGCTTCTATTCAGATCCCGCAATGATTAATCCAGCCGCCGGTATGGCTCTTCTGAATCGTTGTTGTCGAAAGTGTGAAATTCATCAGCGAGAACACGATAGCGTGGCAGTAAGTTCTGCAACGCTGCCTGTCGTTCATGAATCAAGACGTCCGGCGTGTGTCGAGAAGACCGAGTCTTGCTGCGTTGCAAAGCCATCGCAGGATCAATCGCAATGTAGAATATCTTTATTTTGTAGCCGCTTTCCTTCAATCCAGCCAACATCTCAAAATTCTCTTCCCGCGCGCAGGCCATGTCCTTGATGATATCGAAACGTCTACTGGCCGCTTCCTCAAAGAGCTTCTGAGATAACGCCCGCGCTGGCATTTCCCATTGGGTAAACGCAGATGCCAGCCCCTCTTGCCGAACGGCCTGTTGATACTCTGGAAGAGCGGTCATCACGCTATCAGGGTTAAACAAAAATGCTGCTTTCGGGAAATCACCTCGGTCCTGGGCAGCTAACACAAACGTACTCTTTCCCGCCGCGGGAATCCCTGCCATGGCAAACACTGTAGGATTAGCAGACGGGCGTAACTCGGGCACAATCATCTGCTGTCGGATAAGCGCAACACTCTCTTCGGCCAACCCCCTCACATTGCTACTTCTTTTGCGCCCTGCGCTTACGAGCACGATCTGCTTTAGCTTTCTCGGCTGCTTTTTGCTTCCTATCCCATTCTTTTTCAAACTCAGCCAACGCTTTGGCTCTGGCCGCCAGTTTCTTCTGAAACGGTTTTGCCGTTTTCAGCTTATCCTGAGCCGTGTTCATAATATCCTTCGCTTCCATCAGGGCATCACCCAATAACGCTGCGGCCGCTCGAGCTTTTTTTAGCTGATTCTGTGCAGTTTTAGTACCGCTTTTGCGAACTGCCTCTGCCTCTTTCTTGACTCGTTTTGACGCTGCCTCAAGTTTTTTCTTTTCCTTGTGATAGGCATCACGGGCCTTTTCATAGTCTTTCTCATGATTGGCGAGATACCTATCCTTGGATGTCATGATTCTTTTCTGGACGCTGAGGAATTGCTCTTCCAATTCATCCAACAGGTCCTGGGTCGATTTTCTAGCCATTTGTTCACTCCCTTTGTCTATAGCCATAGCATAGAACAAAACTGTAACCTTTTATTGACGCTCCGCAAATAATGTTCATTTTGGGGGAACATCTCTTCAATCGATTTCCACTCCTGTGCCAGATAACGCACAATGTATGTCCTGAAAAATCTGACAAAGGAGAACATGAATGCCTGTGATAGATATGTCCACGCTGAAACCCGTCGGCGAATTTGGCTCCAAAGCCTGGGGTGAAGGTTGTTCAGAGGGCGCAATTAAGATGCTTGAGGCTGCCAATCTACCCAACGATATCAATTGGGCCTTTACCGAAGATTACACCCACCCACCAGCAAGGCTCATGGATGGCGGGCGAACCCACGCCGGTTACTTCATTATGGTCAAAGATGGTGTCGTGTCTGCCGGTGACGGCATTCCCGATGAAGCGCTGGCCCTGCCCGGTTTCCACATTCAAATGTCCTGGGCGGCCATCTGCAATCAGTCTGGCGCACATTATGGCAGTGCCGGCCAGAAACAACGCTCGTCAGAAGAAGCTGTTATGTTCGCTGCGATAGGTGAATACGTGGGTCGGCCTAACCCATTTAGTTTTCCGATCAATGCTGCCGGCAACCCAAGCGCGATGCTGGATCCAGTAGGCCCCTGGCCGAAAGAAGTCGGTGCTGCATTAGGCGAGGGTGGTGAAGAAGGCAACGGCTTACACAATATCGCTGCGACCCTGCAGACTGACTCACCAGAATTTGCCGATTTACCGGTCACCGATCTACGTGTGCCCATTTTTGGCGAGATGACCGATCAGCAGAAAGCAGACTTCGTAAAATTATGTGGGATAGAAATGTAAGGTATTCGGGGTAACCCTCGGGTTACCCCGTTTGCCTACATTGCCAGCTGCCAACCCACCGTCAGTACACCATCAGTTTCCAGCTGCGGACCATCCAGTTTCTGCCAGACAGGCCATTGGTATTCCAACGCGAGTCGATGACCACTTTCATGGGCGACGTTAATGCCAAATGCCAAATCCAATCGCTGACCAGCACGTCGAGCAGGGTCAACTGTCGGCACCACCTTATTGGCTAGCGCCATGGCATACACCGGATTTGCACCGTCATAGTTACCACGGTATTCATAAACACCTCGAATCGATGCTGACAGGTTGGGTATTGGGTTACGGGCATACCAGGCGGTTACGCTTACCTGGTTGCCCATCGCATAACCATCGTCATTGTCACCCAGTCGAAAAATACCTCTAACCTGCGCGCCAAGAGAATCGTGATCTCTTAAAGCCGAGGTTCCAAGTCCGGCTATCAGGTCACAGGTACCGGAGCCGACCTGCATTGGATAGGGTAGTATCGAGCGGCCCATAGGCGTCATATCCATCAGGCTCTGATCCCCGGTCGGAACGCTTAATCCGATAGAGAATAGATGGTCACCACCAAACGGCAGTATCGCTGCCACGCTGATGTCGCCCAAATATGAGGCTGAAGTTGAAAAGGTACCATCCGTCATGGTGACGTGATCCATCGAGTTCTTGATCCAGGGCAACATCGCCGTGAATGTAACCGCGTCGCTGGGCGCATACATCACCCCTAGCATATGCATTTCCATATCCATCGCAGTGGGCGCAATCATATAGTCACCC
Source organism: Pseudomonadales bacterium (assembly GCA_029246605.1). Classification (GTDB taxonomy): domain Bacteria; phylum Pseudomonadota; class Gammaproteobacteria; order Pseudomonadales; family Azotimanducaceae; genus UBA7455. Next base: position 10,886 of record JAQWMV010000284.1, read on the forward strand.
GTCCCCGAGCGCAGCACCGAGTCAATGGGTTGGCGATGTGTACCATCACGGTTACCTGCCATGCGCATCGCCATAAAACGGTAAGACAACATCACCTCACCTGCATGATGGTTATGATCTGCCATCACATTGATCGGAGCATGTGCGTCAGGTCGAACACCCGCTGCTGATACCGTCAAACAATACAAAATGAGGTACACCAACAACGGCATACCCAAAAAAATTCGTTTCATACTTGTCTCTCTATTTATTGAGTGAAGATCTAGGTCAATAGAGAGTGTTGCGGGGGTGCCCGGGAGTAGTAGTAAACCGCCGCAGCAGCCTTAGATTTTCTAAGCTGCGACAAGGCTCGAATTGCAAAGCGATATACGGGTAACCGTTGCCAGGTCGAAGGCTCTCCAACTGCACAGACGCCATCCATACAAAGCACACAGGTAATTGACCGCCCATGATCGTGCGCTTCCTCGGCCTGGTGCTGGTGGTGTTCCCCATGTACCTCAGCTGGTATCGGCTTAAGGATCGGCACATCAACAATAATACTTCCGGCACTAACGAAAAGTGCACCGTGAATTATCGAAAATAGAGCAAGATAGCGAGTCAACACTACAATGAATTCCGTTTTGTGAGGGATCAAGAAACAATCAGCGGCCAATAATAGCCAACTTTTCCAACGGGCGCGAACTCTCGTACTCGTCCCTATAATCAAGAACGGCAATGTATCCGGTAGCGCCCTTTGATGAATTGATCTGTATCAACGTGTGGCAAGTGTTGTGCTCATTCCGACCCCATGAGTGAATTGGAAATTGATTCCCCACAGCAGACCGCTCCGCTGGATTATTCTATCCAAAAGTGTATTGTTCTTTCTTTTGCAATAAGTCAGCATTTTGGGACAACTCACTTACATACCCTCACCCTGTATCCGCATCTGTACGCTAAATGAGGATGACATCTGCCTCGGATGCCTGCGCAGCATGGATGAGATCTGTGCCTGGCCAGATACGAATACTGAAGAGAGAATTAAAATCATCGACAATATGACCGAACGCAGCAAAACCATCGCATCGGTCTACTAGGAGACATCCATGGCCCTACGAATTGGCCTTATTGGCGCTGGTGGTAACACCAAACTTCGGCATATCCCCGGTTTTCAGGCTATTGACGGGGTTGAAGTCCTCGCAGTTTGCAATCGCTCCACAACATCTGCCCAGGCAGTCGCCGACGAATTCAATATCCCTCGAGTGGTCGAGGATGCTAACGACATCATTAATGCCGACGATATCGATGCCGTGTGCGTTGGCACCTGGCCCAATATGCACCATGATCTCGCCATTGCGACGTTGAATGCTGGCAAACATATCTTAACCGAAGCCAGAATGTCGATGAATCTCCTCGAAGCCAGAGAAATGCTCGCGGTGTCAGAGGCTAGCGATAAAGTCGCGATGATTGTGCCCTCACCTTTCTATTTAAAATACGAACCCACCATACTCGATATGCTGTCCGATGGGTTTTTCGGCGACATACTAGAAGTGCATGTCACTGCTCTCGCTGGCGGTTACAACCCAGACGCACCTTTACAATGGCGTCAGCGAAGAGATCTTTCGGGCAACAACATTATGTCGATGGGCATTCAAAACGAAGCTGTAAGACGCTATGTCGGTCACGAAAAATCTGTAATGGCCTACGGCAAGATATTTACTACAGAAAGACTCGATGTAGAGACTGATAAAGTAGCGACTGCGGGTGTACCGGAAAGTCTCGGTATCATTGCAGAACTGCAGAATGGAGGGACGGCGGTGTACCACGTTAGTACGGTTGCACATCTAGGCTCAAATGCCATGGAGTTCTTCGGCACCAAGGCAGCATTTAAGTACGAAGGTGGCAAAGCATTTATCGCCACCAACGCTGATCAGTCATGGCAACCGCTGGCGGTAGCGCAGAGCAAGGAAGGCGGCTGGCGGGTTGAACAGGAATTTGTAGATGCAATTCTTACGGGCTCGCCAATCACGCATACTAATTTTACCGATGGTGTGAAGTACATGGAGTTCACTGAGGCCGTACAGATCAGCATACGGGAAGCCCGTCGGGTCGACTTGCCGATCACCTGACCCGCGGCTCCCTATGTTGCTATAGCAGCCCAAAATCCGAGGTCTCACCGCTGTGGTAGCGTTTTAAGACATTCTTGGCGATAAGAATCTTGTGTACTTCATCGGGACCATCGGCAATGCGTAACGTCCTCGCACCCTGGTACATGCCAGCAAGCGACGTGTCGCCGGAGACTCCGATGGTACCGTGAATCTGTATCGCGCGATCAACTACTCGATGCAATGCATTGGGCGCAAAGATTTTGATTGCAGATATTTCTGTTCGAGGATCGTTACCTGAATCGATGACCTCAACGCAATTGATGGTCATTAAACGGGATGCCTGAATATCCATGTACGAGTCGGCGATATCACCCTGGGTAAACTGTTTATCCTCAAGTAGTCCGCCGTGAACCCGTCGCTCGGCACCCCTTTTGGCCATCAGGTCAAATGCTCGCCACATCTGACCTACGCAATTCATACAATATCAACTGCGTCATTCTACTCAATCATTAGTCCATCCAAGATTGACCCGCCGCGTACCCGAGACCGCGCAGGCAATGGGGTATGGTGTCTATTTCCTTCGGATCAGGATGCGATACGCGC
>JAQWMV010000020.1 GCA_029246605.1 Pseudomonadales bacterium
ATAGATAAACAAGTGGTCGAAGATTTTAAGGGGATTTGAAGCTGTCAAGATTAGTGCAAATAACTCAGCAGAATCAGAGTCTTCAGGTATTTTTCAAGCTTTTAAAACCCTACCAAGCAGTATTTTTTTTTGCGGTTCCAAGTAGGCCTACTAACCGGACAACATCCTATAAGGTATATATAGCTTCTTGTCCGGTTAAGCGTAAAAGAAGTGGGTATCTTCTATTGGCCCTAGCTTTCTTTAAGGAAGTTGTAACCTCTCGAAAAGCCCTCTATTTTAGATCAATTCCTCACTTAAATTACAAGCCTCCCCCCGAGCTCCCCTCTAAAGGGTCAAATAACAGACCCTTCCCTTTGGATCGCAACCCACGCTTCGATTGTCTTCCCGACTTTTATGGGAAGTACTCTCCAGTACATAATAAAAGGCGTGCCATCCTTTTTATAGTTGATCGCTTTTCCTTCAAATTTTCTGCCAGTCTTCAACGCAACTGAGAGGCGCTCAATAACCTTTTTATCGGTGCCCTTGCCCTGCAAGATTCGCGGTGTTTTACCGATGACTTCAGAAGCATCATGACCGGTTAGTTTTTTGAAGGCCTTATTCGCGTAGATGATTTTTCCCTTAGCGGTCGCATCAGTGATCAAAATTGAATCGAAACTATTCTCACCTAGCACCTTCAGTGTGTTCAGACTAGTTTCAGTATTACCAAGGGATTTCTCGATTGCGGAAACCATATGTCGCCTTCAACTGTTAGTGGTACATCCTTATACGCAGCGGCGCCGCTTATGGATCAAAAAACGAATAAAAGCGCCGGCAGTCATTATGCGGCGGGTCACATACGCCGTCACTAGTAAAATTCCCGTTGAGGTGTAGGCAGAGTATGGCGTACGAAAACTTATGGCAAGCCTTTTGAAGGCCTTTATGCTATAGTGGCGCCGCGTTTATTCGAGGGGATCAACGACGCTCGCTCAACGTCAATATCCTGGCAATAAACTCAGCCACTGATACTTCAGGTAGCAGTCACCGCAGTCATCTAACCGCCAGCCGACGCGCGACAACATTCAAGGAATAAAATGAAAGGCGCTATGTATAGCGGTCCCGGTCGGGAGCGCGCTTCGTTCAAGCATTTGGGGCATCTCAAACACTTGAGCATCTATTTTCGGCGATATGGGTGGATTCTCAGCTTTGCCATATTGGGCATATTGATCACCAATATCATGAGTGCGTTCGTGCCACTTCTGATGAAGACCGCGATCGACAGCCTTGCAGATGCCGCGGCTCCGCCGAACCTCGCAATACCAGCGCTCGCTATTACTTTGCTCGTTATCGTACGGTTCTTTATCTTTGTCATCACTCGTAGGGTGATGCGTCGAGTTTCGATCGCGGTTTCCTACGACCTGCGCAAACGCATGTTTGAGCATATTCAGTACCAGGGCGCAGGCTTTTTCACCAAATTCAGCACGGGTGATCTGATGTCACGGATTATTAACGACATCAGCATGGTCCGCATGGTGGTTTCCTTTGCCTGGGTGAATATTATCACCTTCTTTTTCACCGTCGGCACCGGCATCTATTTCATGGTCATGCTGTCGCCAGCGCTCACCGCCTGGGTCATTATTCCATTCCCCTTCGTTGCGATCACCGGCATTATGATGGCGCGAGCCATGTTCCCCTACTACCGTGATCAACAGGAAGCCATGGCCGCAGTCACCGAATTTACACAGGAGAACCTAAACGGCATTCGCACAATACAGGCGATGGCTCAAGAAGATCAAGAAATCGAACGTTTTAATCGCATCAGCACGCACTATGCTCAGATGGTCTATCGGGCAACTCGATTTAACGCCTGGCTCGGACTCATTATGCCCATCCTGACAACCGCTTCACCGGTCATCATTATTTTTTATGGCGGTTCTCTTGTGATGAGCGGTGAGATTACCATTGGAACATTCGTGGCTTTTTTCTCCTACACGATGTTGGTGGTCTGGCCAATGCGCATGATTGGCATGTCGCTGGCCATGTTCACCGCAGCGGCGGCGGGCGCAGAACGCATTTTTGAAGTGCTAAACTATGAACAAGAAATCAACGAAGTACCGGATGCAGATCTACCTGAAGTTGTACGTGGCGCAATAGAGTTCAGGAATTTGACCTTTAACCATCCCGGCGCCGCTCGCCCCACGATCAATGATATCAGTTTCAACATCAAGCCCGGCGAAACCATCGCAGTGCTCGGTCGTGTCGGTTCAGGTAAATCGACGTTGTTAAAAGCCGTAGTACGGTTAATTGATACACCCCGCGGCAGTGTTTTTATCGATGACATTGATATCTGCGACTATCCAGTTAAGGGACTTCGTGAGACCTGTACGTTGGTACCTCAGGATCCGTTTTTATTTTCCACCACATTGCGTGAAAACCTGACCTACGATAACCCTGGTCGTGAAGAACACTTGATTACAGATGCTGCGGAAGCCGCCGGGTTAACATCCGCTATCGCGGATTTTAACGACGGCCTGGATACGATAGTCGGTGAACGGGGTCAAACACTCTCCGGCGGTCAGAAACAACGCTCTACATTGGCGCGGGGACTGGTACGCAACTCACCCATATTATTGCTCGATGACTGCTTTTCCGCCGTTGATACTGAAACGGAAGAACGCGTCCTCTCGGGCTTATCCCGCATGCGCAGTGACAAAACAACCATCCTGATTTCGCATCGAGTCTCTACGGCACGGCACGCAAACCGAATCTTTATTATCGACAATGGTCGAATCACGGAATCCGGTACTCACGAAGAACTCATTGCACTCGGTAGTTATTATGCTGACCTTGCCGCAATACAGAGCGACCAGGACAAAGACCGGGCTCGTAAATCGAATCTGCTACACAACCTGGACGAAGATGAATTGGCAACTGCAGGCGGTGACCCATGAGCGATTCGGCCCGAAATTACTCTGCTTTTGACCTTGAGCTCACGCATCAGGCGCTGAATTTTCAACTTTTTCTTCGTTTGCTCACATGGTTGCGTCCCTATCGTCTGACGCTTTTCGCCAGCATTGCACTGGTCATTACATCCGCCGCGACCATGGTGCTCATGCCAGTCATTACCGGGCGCGTCATCATCGATACGATATTGTTGCCTACCGCTGAGACCAACGATCTACCCGATTACGGACTGATTTCGGCGACCGAATGGCTGAAGGAGCTATTAAACGTCGAAGCCCTGGCCGCTGCTGGCATTCTCTATGTGATGCTGGTCCTGGCGCAGTCATTCTTGATGTTCGCGCACCAGCTTACTTTGGCCAGTTGCTCACTGAAAGCGCTACGAGATCTCCGACTCGATCTGTTCGCCAGCCTCGAACGCAAACCGGCTACCTTTTACGACAATATCGCTGTCGGTCGGGTCATGACACGAGTCAGTAACGACGTGGAGAACCTGTTTGCGTTGCTCACGGGTTTCGGGATGCTGGCTGGGGAATTTGTGCCGTTCTTCCTTTCACTTTTTCTGATGTTTCATATCAGCGCCGAACTCACCGGGATCGTATTGATCGCACTACCGATTGCTGGTGTCGCCACCTATATATTCCGGAGTGTCATGTCCCGGATATTCCGCCTGATTCGTGATTCAGTATCCTCACTCAATCAATATATGCAGGAAGACCTCTCTGGCATTGACGTTGTACAACTGTCAGGTCGGGAAGCTACAAATATTGATCAGTATCGCGAGCTTAACCAGGAAAATCGCAAACGCGAATTCAGTGCCATCGACTATGAGGTCATCTACGATAATTTCAATAATTCATTGGCCAGCCTCGCCATAGCCGGGATTATCTGGTTCGGTGGCGGCGCTGTATTGCAGGAAGAAATATCGCTAGGTGCCATGGTGCTGTTTACACAACTGGTCAACATGATGATCACACCGATCGTGGCATTGGGTCAGCAGTTCAACACGCTGTTTCGGTCTATGGCTTCCGGTGAACGAATATTCCAGGCGTTGGACTGGGATGAACAACTGCATGAGCCGGAAAATCCAATAACACTACCCGAACGGCTTACTGGTGAGGTTGAGTTTAGAAACGTCAACTTTGGTTACTATAAAGATGAACCGATATTACGTGACGTATCATTCAAGATTGCACCAGGTGAAAAGTTAGCCGTCGTCGGTTCTACCGGTTCGGGTAAAAGTACACTGATTCGTCTATTGGTTAGGTTTTATGATTTCGACAGCGGCATGATCTTTCTCGACGGCCATGATGTAAACGACATCCATAGTCGTGATCTAAGAACTCGGGTTGGGGTTGTATTACAGGATTTTCATATTTTTTCTGGTACAGTACGCGAAAATATTACACTGAATGATCCAAATATCACCAACGAGCGTGCTGAATGGGCAGCTCGCGTCGTCAATGCAGACAAATTCATTAGGAAATTACCAGACGGCTATGACGCCGAACTTGGTGAAAGAGGTAAGTCCCTGTCTCAAGGGCAACGTCAACTTCTGGCCTTTGCAAGGGTACTTGCTGCCGACCCAGAGATTCTAATACTCGATGAAGCGACCGCAAGTATCGACACATCTACTGAACTCATTATTCAAGACGCCTTGCACAAACTGACGGAAGACAGAACGTCGATCATTATTGCGCATCGTCTACAAACCATTCGGGAATGTGACAGGATTCTGGTGTTACACCATGGTGTGGTTCGCGAGATCGGCACCCACGAGGAGCTTATCGCACAGCAGGGTATCTACTACACACTGCATGAACTCCAGTTCCAGGATGGCATGGCGGCCACAGAATTGATGGGCGAACTTGAGGTCGATGAGGAAGTTACTGAGCCTGTTTGGACAGAAGATCAGGACGATACCGGTGAGGACCGGGAAAAGTACGAAGAACCACTGGAGACGCCAATCGGGCCGCGCTAGGGTCGATGTCGTTTCGCCCGCTGCCTGCCATCCTTTATCAACGTCAGCGATGACGCTGGCCTGCTTTGGCTTCCGTTAAATTCTATCTGTGCAACGCTTCCTTCAACGAAGAACGTTGGTGTGATCGTTATCGGTATAGGCGTTGGAAAAGCCACCGTGAGATTCAATGAAATTGAAATAACCGTCCACCTCAGGATATTTTTCCGTCGCAATGAACAGCATGTGCTCTAAAAAATGCGCCAGACCCTGATACGCCTCAGGATCCGAGTAATTACCACGGTACACACTCAAGGAAACGCCAGACCTTTCGGTGTCCAGATCCAAGATTAGGACCAATCGTAATCCATTAGCCAAGCGCAAATAGCGATACTCCCGGTCATCATTTTCACTTTTAGTGATGGACTGACGCTCGCTAATAAGCCTCTCGATATCAACGCTGGTACAGGCGTGAAGAAGTACGACCAGCAGGTAAACACAGCAGGTAAACACTGGTTCGCATCATCGTTCCATATACAAATCTGCGCGACCGTATTCCGACTCAGTTAGACGTGGTCGCTCTACAAAACCCAACTGCTGATAAAGTCTAATGGCAGGTGTTAGCTTTCGGTTTGTCTCGAGAAACAACTTACCCAATCCTCTAGCATCGGCCAGCGCCAGTATCGCTTCCCCGAGCAGCCTGCCGATGCCCCTACCCCGGGCAGATGGCAATACAGCCATTTTTGCGAGTTCAGCAGTGCCATCTTCATGCATCATGAGGGCACCAGTACCGAGCACCTCTCCCTCGGGATCCAAGGCAAAAAATATCTCTCCACCCTGATCAATAATGTACCTCTCCGGATCTTCCAATGCTTGTTTATCAGCATCCTCCAGCTCGAAGTAAAAACTAATCCACTGCACGTTTAAACGGGCAAAGGCCTCCCTGTATCTGGCATCATAGGTCACAATTTGGGGAGCACTATTGACGTCGTAACGATCAAGAAAGCGTTGGTAGAGACCTTTTTCCTGCAACACTTGCTCCAAACGATGCAACAAACCATCATCGCCGGCCTGGTCCAGTATTTCCTGAAGCACGGCGCGCTGAACCCGCCACACAGGCTCAAGCTCAGACAACATAGTCTTTGCCTTGCTAGTAAGCGCTAACACACGCTTTCTTTTATCCCCCATATCTTTGTATGAAACGACCAGTTCTGCCGAGATCATTTCCCTGGAGATCTGGTTGATACCGGGGTGCGTTACACCCAGGCCACGTGCCAGGTCTGTTACAGAAGTGGGTCCGGTTTCCTGCAAGTAATAAAATACTGGAAACCATTTTGGCTCGAATGCAATACCGGATTGACGGTACAGCTTAATACCATCCTGAAGTAACTTGTCAGACAGGCGCTTCAATCGCAATGCGAGCGCAAGAGATCCAAGCTCTTCCACAAAACCACCCACTGACAACACCTCGTGTAAAATAGCTCTAATATAATATCTATTACGTAATTAATTACGTATCTTATTACTTATTACTTTAATTGCAAACGGATGGCTTTTAATGCGTTTTCTCCTATCGAAAGTACCCGCATAGCAACCAGATCCGCTCCAAGGCTACAGATTTACAAATGGCTGGTGGTCATATCTGTCTTAGTTATATCCACAATGTTTATTGGGACGATAATTATCATTTTGTCTCTACTGGCTATGCCCGAGTTTTCTTCCCGTGTTTTTGGCAAACTTTGGGCCAGATTGAACATGGCGGTCATGTTTATGCGCGTTCAAGTGCTCGGGCGGGAGAATATCGATAGCAAACAGTCCTACGTCATCGCCGCAAACCATCAGAGTCAGTTGGATCTCTGTTCTGTACGGATACCTGAACATACCCTTTAAGTGGCCATGAAAAAGGAACTTCGCCGGGTACCGATACTGGGCCTCGCCTGCGAATTCATGGGGCACATCTTTATCGATCGCGCTAACACTGATGCCGCGCGAGGCGCGCTGAGCGAGGCACAGGCGCACATAAAGGACGGTATATCCGTTGTTTTCTTCCCAGAAGGTACCAGGTCCCTCTCAGGTCAACCCGGTAGCTTCAAAAAAGGCGCGTTCCGTCTTGCCGAGGATCTAGCGATACCCCTGCTTCCGGTATCCATTCACGAAACCAATCGCATATTGCCTTCAGATGGCCTCCACTGGAGACCCGGCTCAGCAACCTTAAAGATTCACGCCGCAATCACACCGACCGGTAACAGCCCTACCGAGATCAATACACTCACCGCGCAAACTCGAGCGATCATTTCCGAGGAGCTTATTGATGAATGATTGTTTACATTTATCGGAGCCGAATATACCATGCGCCGAAATAGTCAACGAAACCACTAGCCCGCGTGATTAAACATTCAGCAGACCGACTCCCTGTTATTCTTATTTTGTCGCTCACAATTCTAGACTTCATTGTGTATTTTCTTATCGACAATGTCTGGTTACTCGTCGGCTATCTGTTGATCGGAATTTTACCCAAAGGCTGTATCTGTGCATGGAATCATCATCATCAGCACCTGCCAACATTCAACATAACGCCCTTTAACCGCATTCTTGAGCTCAGTTACGCACTACACACAGGTGTTACCACCAACCTCTGGCTACTACACCATGTTCTTGGGCACCATCACCACTACCTTGATCAAAACCTTGACGAAAGTCGGTGGAAACGTAAAGACGGCAAAACGATGGGTGTCATCGAGTACACGCTCCGTGTTGCCGGTACCTCTTACTACCGCGGATATCTAGTCGGAAAGAAACACCCCAAGCAGTATCGGACCCATGCAATTTACTCATTAGTAACGCTTGCGCTGGTCATCGGATTAACGGTCTACCAGCCGTTACAGTCACTGATCGTTTTTATTATCCCTATGGTCTTCGGCTTACTCATAACAGCGTGGGCTACCTATGATCATCACGCCGGGCTCGATAGCCAGGATGATTTCCTGGCCTCTTACAATAATATGAACCCCTTGTTTAATCTGCTGTGTGGCAACCTTGGATACCACACTGCACATCACTTCAAACAGGGGCTGCATTGGTCAAAGCTTCCCGAACTGCATGAAGAAATTAAAGACAAGATCCCCCAGGAACTCTATCGTAGTTCGCTTTGGAACCTCCTCACTATCAATCCCATCTATCGTTTTCTGACTGGCTCACCAGCAACCCCATAAACACACAGACAAAAAAGGATCCTCATATGAGTCTACGATCCGATGCTAATCATTGTTTTGTTTGCGGACCCGCCAACCCAATTGGTCTCAAGCTAGCCTTTCACCTGGACGGCGATATCTGCCGCAGTGAATTCACACCCGAAGCAAATCACTGTGGCTACGACGGCGTGACCCATGGCGGGATAGTCTATAGCGCACTCGATGACGTCATGGCCAACTGGCTATTTCTAAACGGCATCCGCGCTTACACGGCAAAGTGCGACATACGATACAAAGGAATGCTACCAGTCGGCACGACGGTATTACTCGAAGGTATTTGCATCAAAGAAAAATCACGGCTGGCAATGCTTCAGGGAAAAATGAAACGCAAAGACACCGGTGAAGTGGTTGCTGATACTGAAGCCAGTTTCATGAAAATTATATAAGGTCAGCGAGCAGCCCTACAGAAACCGCATACTTATTGGCACAGTTATAACTCAATATCGCGCGAAAATTACCACCTACCAAGTAACTGAACTGATCTCCATCTGCCCGCTTAATCAGCGCATAAGTTTCCGCGCTATCTGAACCTTCAACAGCAACTCCCATAGCCTGCCACTCCGGAAGGATCAATTTTTGCGAATGATGCCGCAACGCTCGACACCCCGCAGCCACAGCCGTAGGCGCCGGGAAAACCGACGTTGCGTCAATCTTAAAACCCCAGCCTGCCTCCTTTCGCCAGCCATGCCGTTGCAAATAATTAGCAATTGAGGCCCAAACATCCTTCTTATTAGCCCAGATATCCTTCCGACCATCGCCATCATAATCCACCGCATAACCAACAAAAGTCGACGGCATAAACTGATTCTGCCCCATAGCACCAGCCCAGCCACCCACAAAGCTCTCTTTACTAACATGCCCCTCATCCAATATATGCAAAGCCGCATACAACTCTTTTGTAAAAAACGCCGACCGCCTGGCATCATGACCCAGCGTCGCCAACGATCTCACAATGTCGTACTTTCCCTGATAGCGACCAAAGTTAGTTTCCAATCCCCAAAAAGCCACCAAATACTCACCATCAACACCATATGCATCGCCAATCTCATCCAGCAGTACCTTCTCAGCGGCGTAATACTCCCTCGCCTGACGAATCCGGGACTCACTGACCCGCAAATCCAGATACTGTGCAAAACTCTGCACAAATTCCGGCTGACGCCGATCAAACGTAATCACCCGAGGATCCGGTTCAACCCCAACAAACGCCACATCAAGCGTCTCGGACCTAATGCCCCTCGACAAAGCCTCAGCCCGCACCTCAGCCACATAAGCCCTAAAGCTCTCGCCATTAATTTCCTCAGCACCAACCACCGCAGAAAACACAAAAAACAAACTCAAAACAAACGACTTTAACAAAACCAAAACCCCATCAAAATAATTCCCACATTCTAGAGTATATGTCCCCAACCCAACCACCCAAGTTCTACCAATCGCAAGTAACACAACCACGGAATACAGGAGGCAGGCCTGGAGGGAATCCTTTTGTGCAACATGATGTCCCGATACAGTCCTCGTCCTAGAACCCATTCGTCGCGAGACCCCGGGGCCAGAGTGCAGAAGCGGGTGTTGCCCTTAAGCCCCTTACGTGATTCCCATTTTCCGGCCTAGCTGAAAGAAAGGGACCTACAACCACAGGCTTCCGGAGGAGGGCCGGGCAGCCCGGAGGGCCGCGAGGACGCTGGAGCAAAGGGATACCCCAGATCCACCTGCGAACTCCCTAGCTAAAAGCAAACACCCAAGAAGAAGAACGCAATAGCCAGCTTTTTAGTAGAATGTCGCCACCAACGATGTGGAACCCAAATGTACCCAAATGCCAGCCTAATCCGCCGCTTCGCCGCCATGCTATACGACGCCTTCCTAATCCTGGCACTATGGATGATCAGCACCACCCTGATCGTCTCCCTGCTAACCGAAGGCGCCCAAGCCAAAGGCCCCCTATACCAGGCGTTTCTATACCTTGAACTAGCGGCGTTCTACATTTATTTCTGGCGCTTCAAAGGCCAGACCCTCGGTATGCAAGTATGGAAAATCAGAACCGTCACAGACAAAAACGAACTACTGACATTCGACGAAAGCCTGATTCGGTTTTTATTCGCCACCATTGCCGTTGTACCACTCGGCATCGGCTTCATCTGGATATTTTTTAATCGCGAAAGACTGGCTTGGCATGACATAGCTTCACGAACCCGGGTGATCTACCTCGGTGAGAAGCCCTATCGATCCGAAGAAACGGCCCCCTAATGTGCCCGACGAAATAGAATATAACCCACAACAAAACAGACCGTGATTGGGGCCAGCGTCGCAATAATCGGTGAGAAGCCAAATACAAGACTCGCCGGTGACAACAGATTCTGAAAGAACCTAAACGCAAATCCGATAATAATCCCGGTGACGATACGAGTGCCCATCGCTGAATCACGCAACGGCCCGAATATAAATGAAATACCCACAAGCACCAGACCAATCGTAGCCAACGGCTGAAACACTTTGCCCCAGAAGCCAAGCTCAAATTTATTACTATTGAGGCCCTGGGCGCGCATATATTCGATCTTTGTCTTCAGCCCACTAATTGACATCTTATCGGGCTGCACAACAATTTCAGCACTAATGAGATTAGGCGTTAACGACGTCGACCATTCATAGCTCGCTAGATTTTCCGTTTTGACATTGGCGCCACCCAGATCGGTGTAAATGACTTTCTCCAGCAACCAGTAGTTTCTGTTCGTATCGATTTCATGGTAGACCCCACGGTTTGCATGCAGCAATCTCGTTAAATTCTGCTCATCTTCAAAGTAGTACAACGTGACGCCTTCCAGAACGCCACTTTGGCCGACGATATCGAAATGCATATAGACATTATTCTCTCGATACCAGAAGCCACCTGTCTGCGTAATACCAACAAGTTCCATTTTTGCCTGTACCCGATCCACCCGTGCCATGCGTTCGAAGTCGGGTAAAAGGAACTCTCCTACTAGTGCGCCAGCACACACCAGCAGCAATGCCGGCTTAAGCGAACTCCAGGCAATCGCCCAGGTCGACATACCGGCTGCCCGCATGACGATAAGTTCACTACTACCCGCGAGCAATCCTAGCCCAGCGATACAACCGATCAGTGCTGAATAAGGGATGACCTCATAAAACATCCTGGGCATGCTGTAGAGCACGAAGCGAAACACATGAAAAATTGTGTAGTCGTTAACCACATCCTGCATCTGTTCCAGAAAGGTCAGAATCGTGAGTAATCCAAGCAGGCCTAACACCGCCATGATCATGGTGCCTGCAACCGTGCGAAATATGTAACGGTCTAACCGATTCATTGCTTTCTCGAGCGCAGTATCAAGTCATAAAACCATCGGGCTTTGAAAACCATGAACGCAATCATTAGAAAAATTCCGTGCAGCCACCATAGGCCGAGTTCCAGCGGGATATTGCCCCGCTCGATAGCTGTTTTCGCCGCTGATAGTGAGCCAACGTACATAAAACACAGGAACATACCGGGCATGAGTTTACTGAGCCGCCCCTGCCGCGGATTGACTCGACTGAGCGGCACAGCAATAAGCGCTAATATAGGGATCATCACGACCATGGAAACCCGCCAGTGATACTCCGATAAATTTCTAGCATCCTCTGCACCCCAGAGGCGCGAAGTCGGAATAGCAGACAAGCGCTGGATCCGCTTTCGCGCTGGTTCCTTCTCAATCATTTGCCCATACACGCGATAATCAATTACTCGAAAATCGTTACTCCCGGGCTTCCCGGTATACCGCTTACCATTTTTTAACACCAGAAATCGGTTACCAGCTTCTGAGACCTCGGTTTCGCCAGACTCAGCAATGACCGTGGTTATTAACTGTGGACCGAGTATGCCTTGCCCCTCGTATTCGCTCATGAATACCCGCTCCAGGTTTCCGGCGTCACTTAGATCTTCAGTGTAGGTCACTCGCTTCCCAGAACGAATCGTTTGGAATCGACCAGGCGCCAGCGTATCGAATTCAGTTAGATTACGCTGTCCGGCCATCAAAGATTCTGTACGTAGTTCACCGGCAGGTTTCAACCACAGGGAGATAACAGCGGTTATCATCATCACTACAAACGAAAGCACCAATGTAATAGACAGGAGCCTGGTCGGACCAATACCACAGGACTCCATGACGGTCATTTCGCTCTCGACGTGCATTCGACCATAAACCAGCATCAGCGACAAAAAGAAACTGATCGGCACGATTAACTCCAGAAAGCCCGGCAGTCGGTATCCCATAAGCAAAAAGAGCACGTCACTTGATAGCGTACCGCTGGCTGCCTGGTTCAGGTATCCACTGAAGCGCCATCCCATGGATATCACCAGGATAATCATAGTCACCGCGAACATAGTAAATAGCACATCTTTGGCAAAATATTTATATAGCGTCACTGTTCCTCCGTTACGTGCCAGACGCCTACTAAAACGCTATATTACTCTTTCGTAAGCTGATGTGTTTGTGGAGCCCAATATGAAGTATGTCGCACGTTCAGGAAACTTGGCAAAAACCCGTAGCCAGTGCATTGTCGTCCCCGTATACGGCGGCGTATCAATCACGATGTCGGCAGCAGCGAAAGTCCTCAACAAAGCCAGCAATGGTCAACTCAACAAAATTATCAAACGCGGAGATATCAAAGCCAAGGCGGGGCAAACGCTACTGTTGCATGATATCGCCAATATCAATGCTCAGCGAGTCTTACTAGTGTGCCTCGGTGATCTGGAAGAATTTGATGTCGCTAAGTTCATGACTGTCAGCCGGGCGATCATTGCAGCGCTCAAACCACTTTCCATAAACAATGCGCTTATCTGTCTTACGGACATTGAATGTACAGGGCACGACATCACATGGAAAATTGAGCGCCTCATTGAAAGTTTCGCTGCAGGACTTTATTCATTTACAGAAATGAAGGGAAAACCAGGACCCGAGGACAGCATTCAGGAGATTGAGTTTTTCACAGATAAATACCTGATTGATGAAGTGAAGGTCGGTATCGAAAATGGTCAGGCTCTCGCAGGTGGTGTAACCCTCGCGAAAGATATCGCCAATACACCGGGAAATATCTGCACACCTACGTACCTTGCCGATATGGCAAAACAACTTTGTAAAGAATCAAAATCATTATCGCTTTCAGTCCTAGAGGAAAAGGATATGGCGAAAATGGGTATGGGTGCATTTCTATCCGTCAGCCAGGGTAGTGCGCAACCAGCGAAACTTATTACCATCCACTATCAGGGTGCAGATAAGAACACCAAACCTCATGCCCTGGTGGGCAAAGGAATCACCTTTGATACCGGTGGTATCAGCCTGAAATCACCCCCTTTGATGCACGAAATGATCTATGACATGAGCGGGGCAGCAAGCGTATTGGGAACCCTCTCAGCAATAGCAGCACAGAAACTACCCATTAATGTTATCGGGGTTTTGGCAGCCGCAGAAAATATGCCATCAGGTAGTGCAACTCGACCGGGAGACATTGTTAAAACCATGTCTGGTCAGACCGTTGAAATTTTGAATACTGATGCAGAAGGCCGATTAGTGCTGTGTGATGCCCTGACTTACATTGAGCAGTTCGAGCCCGTCAGCGTCATAGATATCGCCACGCTTACCGGCGCTATTGTGACAGCGCTTGGTAATGTCGCAACGGGACTATTTTCAAACGACGACACCCTGGCGGAGCAAATTTCCACCGCTGGCGACACGGTTTTTGACCGGGCCTGGCGGTTACCTATCTGGGAAGACTATCAGGCACAGCTCGCGAGTGCCTTCGCGGACATGGCAAACATTGGTGGCAGCCCTGCCGGGAGTATCACCGCCGCCTGTTTTCTGGCCCGCTTTACTAAACAGTATCGTTGGGCGCACCTGGATATAGCCGGCACCGGCTACCAGGGTTCCGGGCCCTCAAAGGGATATACTGGGCGACCCATTGCCTTACTGACCCAATACCTCAGGGACCAGGTGTGACTCGAGTCGATTTCTACCAGATTAGCGATACAGAAACGACCATGGAGTTCGCCTGCCGATTAATCGATATGGTTTATCGGCGGGGCTTTCGGATTCATGTTCATACAGGGCACAAAGGTGCTGCCGAACAACTGGACAAACTGCTCTGGTCGACAGCAGAGGACCGTTTTATTCCCCATGAACTGTATTCACTGGACGGGGTCGCTTCGATAAAGATCGGCGCTACTGAAGAACCTGAAGATCACCAGGAGGTTCTGATTAATCTATCCGGGAAAGTACCGGATTTCTTCTCACGCTTCGAACGAGTTGCAGAGGTCGTTCCAGTCGACCAAAATAGCCGTAAC
>JAQWMV010000029.1 GCA_029246605.1 Pseudomonadales bacterium
CGTGACGACGATCGTTTCCAGCTCTGACTCATCCTCAGCTGCAAAGCCCGAATGCCAAACAAGCGTGCACACCAGGGCTGTCAGGAACACGGAAACTCGTTTCATGAGTATCCACGGCCGAGGCCATGGCGACTCTCGTCCCCACTTTGCGAATTGCCGCCATCAAGAAAGAGTATGTGGAAGCAGATTGGCCGGGATACTTCTTTCAATGGTCCTCCTTTCTTGCCGTCGTTAAGTAAGCAACCAAATTAAGAACCTCCTGGTCTGTCAGATTCGCGAAAATGCCTTCTGGCATCATGGACAGCTCAGAGCCCTCTCGAGATTGGATATTCGATTTACTGATCAGTACCGAATCCTGTCCCACAACTCGGAGCGTGAGAGTGCGCTCGTTTTCAGAGGCGATATTACCTACATAAGTCCTGCCGTCACGGGTTGTCACCATCACGATCTTATAGTCGTCCTGTATTTCGGCGCTGGGGTCCAGAATATTACTGAGCAAGTAGTCGATATTGGTGCGGTTCGAGCCGGTGATGTCCGGACCCAGGATGCCTCCGCTACCGTACATCTTGTGACAGACCCCGCATTGGCTATCGTACATCTCTCGTCCTTTACGTGCGTCGGCTGAGGTGAGGGCCTCAACGTTCAGGAGCGCCTTATATTTCGTATTAGCGGCAGCTTTCTCAGCGGAGAGTTGGTTGAGTGGGCCCCAGACTTCCAGAAATCCGCTACCTACTACCCGGCGCATTTGCCGGGCAACGTAGGCTGGAACGTCCCGTTTAGGTATGCGGTTTTCACTCAGCGCATACATCAATATGCGACCATAGTCAGTGCGCGATGCCAACACCTGAACGACCTCCAGTTTCTCGGCAGAACTGAAACTATCGTATTCCTCCATCAGCAGGGCCCCCATTTTTTTCGGGAGATTGAAGGCAGCCACGGCGCGGATCGCTTCGATACGTAAGTCTGGGTTACGCAGTAAGCCCGGAAGTTCTTTAATTAGCACTTCATTTTGTTGTCGGGCAAGACCGTTCAAGGCGCGCCTACGGGCCTCTGTGTCAGCATTGTCGTCTTTCAGTGTAGTCATGAACTGTTTGGCGGCCCCAATGCCACCAAATTGTTGCGAGATCGTTTGAGCGAGATCTGCCACACTGTCGTCTGCCTGTAGCCTGGCATAAATGGCGTCCCAATTGCCCGGTGGTGTCACATCTAATTGACCTTCAAGGCCGGCTCGCATCCCTGTCAAAAGCGCAAGCCGTGCATCCGACGGTTCTTCGACAGCCGTAAGGAGCATTTCAAGCTCATTGGCATCCACCGCTCGGCGGGCAATGTATTCGGTGACCATCGGAATCTTACTGCTTTTAGCAAGCTCGAGTGCCCGGCCGGGATTCCCGGCTACGAGGGGCTCGATAGCGAACCAGATCATTTTGGGTATGTTGTGATCGTCCGAATCTTCGCCTTTCTTGACGAGCGCCTGTGCAATTTGCCAGCGGTCATCATGGTTGATGCGTTGCAGAGCAGCGGCAAGGTATAGTCGGACTACCGGGGAATCATCTTCGTGGGCCATGCGGGCGAAGGTGTCCACAGCCCGTGTCGGTGGAGAATTATCCTCATTTAACAACTGGATGGCCCAGGCTCGGATGTGGGGATCCTTATCTTCCAGCGCGTTCATCAGATCCTCAGCTGCAAAGCCGCCGGTTATGTGTGTTGCCCACATGGCCCGCAGACGTACGTCCGGATTCGAGTTCGACCAGAATATTTCGTGCAATCGCCCATGAACTGAATCATCCAGTTCATCCTTGGCTGCACGGGCTTGTAGAATTACACGCGCCCGGCGCGCGTGCCATGCGCTCTTGCTGAGCTGCAGTTCAACCAGCTGTGCATCTGTCATTGTTTTCAGGTCGTCATAACGTCCATCCCAGTTTTGTGCCATAGATGTCTTCGGCGTAATGCGGAAAATCCGTCCGGTATCTTTATGCAGAATCTCAGAGCCGGAAATATCTCCGTCGTGCCAATCCAACACGTAGAGCGCGCCCTCAGGTCCAACCTCCATGCTGAAGCCTATCCACTGGGGATTGTTGGCATGTAGTAAATCATCGCCGTGTTTTGCCACGAATCCGGAACCTTTCGGTTCGAGCACATCTGACAAAACAGCACGCTCGTGGATGTTTGCCATGAAGAGGCGCCCATGATGCTCTTCCGGAAACGCATCGGACAAATAAACGCGCGCACCACCATGTGCCGACCGGTGAGGGTGGTCAACGATGGTACGAATGTCACCATAGATATATGGATTGAAATGCTGACCGCCCTGGCGATGGTAAATCCCTCCCGGGATCACGTGAAAGACATGCGGAATGACACATGCGGTCAGAAACAACTGGCCTTTTGCGTCGTAATCGATTCCCCATGGGTTACTGAAGCCGTGCGCAACTACCTCAAAACGATCTTTCGTGGGGTGATACCGCCAAACGCCCCCGTTGATGTCTACGCCTTCCTGGTCCTGCCAGTCCGGATTGTTCCAGTAGGACGACCCTATATTTTTACGCTTACCGCCATCCAAATACGCCGGGAAGGGATCCTTATGTCCATAGAGTCGGGCATCTCCGTTTGGCTTTTTGATTTTCGAAGGTGTGGCGAAGCCTTCCAGGCCGTAAAGCCACCCGTCTGGCCCCCAGTGCAAGCTGTTTATGGTCTCATGTCGATCCCGGATACCCCAGCCGGTGAGTAGGATTTCAACGTCGTCTATATCGCCTACGTCATCGCCATCTTTGTCGGGGATAAAAAGCAAGTGAGGCGGGGCACCCAAATAAAGTCCGTCGAAGCCAACTGCGAGCGCGGACGGAAACGGGATACCCTCCAGAAAGACTTTTACGTCATCGGCTGTACCATCGTGGTTGGTGTCTTCGAGAATCAGAATGCGACTGTCGCCGGAGTTTGAAAACCCCGTATGACGCGCTTCGTAGTCGCGGTTCTCCGCAACCCACATACGGCCGCGATCGTCCCAGGCAAAAGCCATGGGTTGGGTAATCATTGGCTCTGATGCCCACGCGTTAACCTCGAAACCTTCGATCATCGTCATGGCGTCCACAGCCTCTTTCGGCGTCAGAAACTCCCCCGCCCGTCCTTCCTCTCGCGCGACTTTCCAAAGTGACTTGAAGTCGCCGCCGCTGTAGTCTTGCCACAGACTCGTCATTTCGACGTCGTTGAACTCGCCGGTATAGACAACCAGCCTGTGGCGGATGATCTCGCTCGAACCCTTCTTGATGTGCCAATCGCCCATGCGTGACCGAGCCGGACCGACACCGAGTTGGCCATCGACTCGCCAGGATTGCGGAAAGCCTACGTTATCCGGGTGATCAAAGATGGCGATATGTCCAAGATCATCACGACCCTCGATGTCCATGCCGACATCGACCCACATGGCACGTTTTCCTTCTGCCTGTTGATTACGCTGCCGTGCCGCATTGACGGCTTCGCCGCGAATACCCTTACGATACGGCATACGAAGAAACAGTCCGCCATAGTCGTATTCGCCGATTGAAATATCGGTTTGTGCTGCGCCAGTCCACTCCAGATCGAGGATAAATTTGTCCCCGTCGGCGCGCATGGTCCAGCTCTGGGTTTCCGTCATGATGCTCTTGCCCGCTTCATCCAGCATCGCGTAAACCGTCTGCCATTTGACCTCTTCGCCCATGGCTTGAATCACAGTCGCCGAGTCTCGCCGCCAGTAGTCACTTTCGGGATGGTGAAAGAAATCTCGACCATGGGCCTTCACGAGTTCTGCCGGCTTGTCCCCACCCTTGCCCCCACCCTTTCGGTGCCACTCTTTATTCCACTTTTTGACGGTATCTTTTGGTACAGGCTGGCCGTTGACTCGCGTAAAGCCCCAATAAAGCCCGGTCTGGTGCTTGTGATGTCCCGGGCTGTCTTCGGTCAGCTCGCCGTTACCGTCCGGAGCATTTATCGGATGCAGATATGGCCGGAAGCCCGGCCTGGCATTTTGCGTCACAATAGGTTCTGTACCATCGGCGCGGTAAATCGCGATGGTTCCGGCCTCATCGTCCTGCTCGATTCTCAATTGCGTCGGACCGGTCGATTCGGAGTATCCTGAATCCGCCAAAACACAGCCACCATACGCCAGCATGATGGCCAGAAGAGTGGCAGCCCGCCTGCTTAGAAAGCGGCTGCGCTGTGTCAAAGCCGCAATGATCTTAAAGAATTTATTTTTTTTTGTTAACACAAGAGGAATCCTTATTTTGTAATGTGGTTTCGAACCTTCGACCAATGGCGGGCCATAAAAAGGAGCATGGTCATCCAGATCACAATGATGAATAGCCCGCCGAATTCACGTGTTTGTTCAACTTCGATACTTTTCATTTCCATGCTGGAAAAAATGTCACTAAAAGATGCTTTTGCAATAACATTGGTCGCAAGCATTCCAGCCGAGACCAAAGCAACAACAATTACCAGGGCAGGCATACTCCAGTGCAATTGACACCGAGCAGCAAATAGGCAATTGAGAGCAGCTGCACCATAGATTACGCTCCAGCGTAGGGTGTCAGGATCATTATATTGCACCAAAACGGACGATATAAAGACTGCCAGCATTGAGTAATTGAGGCCGGTCAATACTTTAGATTTCGCCATGGCTATCTCTGTTTGCTTTCAAGGAACGCTATAGTCGCCAAAGAATTCGCAGTCGCTCGCGTCAGCATATTATAAGCTCGCTTCTAGTGCTTTGAACCCACCGAGGAAAACCTCGTCGCGGACGAAGGCCCCCCAGTGATCGTGTTTGCCATCGGATACGTCGAACTCGGCGCTCCATACCGCATAGGTTTTGTCGCCATCGGTAATGCTTTCGAAATGCATGGTAGAAACGTAATCGACGAAAGGCAATGGCCCGCCGAGCATGTCGTAGACAATGGTGTGATCTAGCGCGGACATCGCGAGTAATGTTTCGCGCACTCGCCCCGGGGGTTCGCTGATCTGGAAGTTGCGCACGCATCCGAATTCGTTGTTAGCTTTGCCTGCCTCGATTTCACTCGAACCGGCCGTCGGATGCCAGTTTGGCAGGCCATTAAAATTGGAAGCCATAGCCCAGACTTTGTCGAGTGGTGCGTTGATGACGGTTGATGTTCTCACTTTGATCATGGAGTTTCTCCTAAACTTGGTCTAATTCAGAATTCGGGTTTAATTCAAGATTCGGGTTTGATTTGTTCGGCTAACCAATATCAATTTTAACGCCGCATTTGCTTAAAAGCCTCGGTCTGGTCGCGTATGGCTATTTCGGTCGGTAGCCGTTCCATGCTGCTTGCACCATAAAAGCCGTGACAGTTCGGACAATTATTCAGCATATAAAGCGCATCGTCGGGTTGCGATAGCGGCCCGCCATGACAAATGATGATGGTATCTGACTTTATCTGCAAAATAGCCTCTGACCAGAGGTTAAACTCTGCTGCGCATTGCGCTAACGATTTGGCGGTACTGGCGCCAATACTACCACCAGTAGTGAGACCAAAATGGATGACGATAATATCGGCACCGGCCTCGGCCATCTGTTCAGCTTCTTGTTGGTTGAAAATATATGGTGTGGTGAGTAAGTCCATGCCTACCGCGAGGCGTATCATCTCGACTTCGCTAGCATAGTTGATGCCGGTTTCTTCGAGGTTGAGGCGAAACTGACCGTCGATCAGGCCGATCGTTGGAAAGTTTTGCACGCCAGCAAAACCGGTATCTTTAATTTGCTGTAAAAAACGTTCGATATCGATGAATGGGTCTGTAGCATTCACGCCGGCGAGCACCGGTGTGTGCTGCACTACGGGTAAGACTTCCTTCGCCATATCCATGACGATTTCGTTCGCATTGCCAAACGCCATGTAACCCGATAGTGAGCTTCTACCTGCCATGCGATAGCGTCCGGAATTATAAATAATGAGCAGGTCGGCACCGCCAGCTTCGGCCGATTTAGCAGAAATACCGGTGCCGGCACCACCACCTACAATAGGTTGGCCATTGCCGATCATATCGCGAAAGCGCTTGAGGATTTTTGTTCGATTTTCAGGTTTCACGCAGATTCATCCTTTTTTGAAGTTAAGACGATGACGTCGTCAAACGCCTGTTTAAGTGACTGCACAAATTCGGCATCGTTAATATGCGCGTTGACGCGTTCGATGCGGCGGTCATTGGTTTGTTGGGCATGTTGTTCGATGGTTTCAAACAGTGCCTTGTCGGCTAGTGGGTCGTAGAAAACCTGGCCCTGTTGGTCGATCGTCGAAACACCTTTTTCAGGTAGCAGGAAACGCACCTGACCGTTATGCGCATTGAGCTTTTCGGCGATGAACTTGCCAATTTGAATATTCTCATCGACGGTGGTGCGCATCAGCGTGACCTGCGCATTGTGCTGGTAAAGATTACGATCTTTAAATTTTTCGGGTACCAAATCGAGCCCCAAGAAATTCACCATGTCACAGGCACCGACCGACCCCACGTAGGGTATGTTGGCTCTTGCGGCTGCGGCCATTCGGTCGTCTCCAGCACTGAACACACCGCCGACGATCAGGTCGGCAATTTCTGTTGTGGTGACATCCAGCAAACCGACAAACTCGTTCGAGTCGGCGAGCCTTTCCATCGATCTGCCTCCGGTTCCAGTCGCGTGAAAAACCAGACATTCATAGTGTTCTTGATACGCGGCGACTAGTTGCTCGACACAAGGGGTGGTGACGCCAAACATCGAAAGCCCGATCGAAGCTTTGTCGCTTTCTGGCAACGTTATCTGGTTTTCGATCATGCCCGCCAGCGCATGCGCGGCGTTCGCCAGTACTTTACGTGAGATACGATTAAGGCCGGCGATGTCGGTGACGGTGTATAACATCATGGTATCGGTCGCACCGACATAGGCACTAACATCACCCGATGCCAGCGTTGACGCCATCACTTTTGGAATGCCGATGGCGAGTGTTTGTATCGCCGGGGTGATAATGCCGGTTCCACCAGAGCCGCCGAGTCCGACCATGCCGGCAACGTCAGTTTGTTTACTCATGAAGGCTTTTAATGCCTCGGCCATGCCGATAATGGCTTTGCCTCGGTCGTCGCCAAATACATGGCCTGGGCCATTGGGGTGGTGGGCTGCAACCTGGCTGACGTCGACATCAACCTCAGTCGCCGTGCTTTTAATACCAACGTCGACCAGCTTTGTCGGAATGCCGGTTGCGGCAATGCAGTCACGCACGTAACTGGCTTCGGCTAGTTTGGTGTCGCAGGTGGCGACGATATAGGCAGTTTTGGGTTTAGTGTCCATCGAGTGATATCCCCAGATATTTACGTTGCATAGTCTCGTCGTGCAAAAGTTGACTCGACGGGATGTGGTCGATAATTTTTCCGTTAACCATGATAGAAAGTTCGTCGGCGAGTTCAGCCGCGACCGATAGGTTTTGCTCCACCAGCAAAATGGCGATACCTTCGGTGCTGAGCTGTTGCAGAATTTCGACCACGTGGTCGACGATAACCGGTGCTAGCCCTTCGGTTGGTTCATCCAAAATTAACAGCCGAGGGTCGATCATTAATGCGCGGCCGATGGCGAGCATTTGTTGCTCACCGCCAGATAGGCGGTTACCAAAGTTGCTACGGCGCTCGGCCAGTCGCGGAAAGATGTCGTAGATGCGCTCGCGCGTCCATTGCTGGTTTTTGCCGCGCTGCATAATGCGTAAATGCTCGTCGACGGTGAGTGTTGGAAATACACGTCGGCCCTGTGGCACATAAGCCATACCATGGCGTGCACGCCAGT
>JAQWMV010000045.1 GCA_029246605.1 Pseudomonadales bacterium
TGGAGAAAGATAACACACTGGTATTCGTTGAGGTTCGCTATCGAGCAGACTCAACACGGGGCACACCTGCAGAAACAGTTACCCGTAACAAAATAGGTAAAAGAATTCGAACAGCCGAAGTTTTTCTTTTGAAAAATAACCAGTTCTATGAACATGATTGTCGCTTCGACGTTATCGCGATATCTGATACGCTCACGTGGATCAATGGCGCATTCACACTTGACGACTACTAAAACGAGGAGCACATCAATGAAGTTTACGCTCAATATGCTCTACCTTATTTCATTAAAAGCATCACTAAGAACGCCACCTAAAGTTCCATCAAGAGTTTCTTTGATAGTTTCCTTAGGCGCACTCTTAACAGTTCTCTTAGCGGGCTGTTCCTCAGGCTTGCGTTATGAAGATTCTGAGTACACTAAGCTCGATGACGGAAGAAACGAGATTCTCTCACTTAAAAATATTCGAGCCAGTCATCCGTCATTGCAAAATGCACATATTAACGTCAACAGCTTCAAAGGCTACGTTCTCATCTCGGGGCAGGTAGATTCACCTGAACTCATTGACCTTGCGACCACCGCGGTCAGCAAGATGCGTAATGTAAAACGTGTTCATAATGAACTAATCGTCGCAGGTCCAACTTCCCAAATATCCAGAATTAACGATTCGTACTTATCGACAAAAGTCCGCGCTAAGCTAAGCGCGTCAGAAGATATTCAGGGAAACAGAATAAAGGTCGTTACAGAAAATGATATCGTGTATCTAATGGGTGTTATCACCAGACAGGAAGCTGATCTAGCGGTAGAGGTTGCGCGGCAGGTTTACGGCATTCAAAAAATCGTCAAGGTATTCGATTATCTCAATTGAGTCATCGAAAATTATTCTGACTACTTGATCACGCGCAACGAAGGCTTTGCTGGCTTTTCTGGTGGATCTGGTTCCGTAGGCGGATCCTCTCTAGGGAACCACATGCCTTCACCATTCTCGCGAGTGATAATGCCGAGAACTGCGCTCATTGGGGTATATATTTGCCACGGCACGCCTTGAAATCTGCCATTAAAAGAGAGGAATTCATTGTCAATAACCAGTTCCCTCACCGCAGTGGGACTGATATTGAGGACAATCTGTCCATCCTTGACGTGTTCTGCTGGAACAGACACGTCTTTTGCCGTTGCATCAACAACAAGAAAAGGGGTACATCCGTTATCAAGAATCCACTCGTTTATACCGCGTAGCAAATACGGCACCGTGGATGTCATCGACATAATAGGCCTCTAATCGCGCATATCCAGTTCAGCTTCTGACAAACTGTCCTGAAAGGACTCGCGATTAAATAGATTGTCCATATAGTTCAGAATCGGCTTGCCATGCTTCGGTGGCAACTCGATACCCAGAACCGGCAAACGCCACAAAATAGGACCTACACAACAATCAACCAGCGTAAATTCTTCATTCATAAAATAGGGCTTATCTGCAAAAACAGGCGCTATCGCCACCAGACTTTCTCGCAACTCTTTACGCGCCCTATCGATCACGGTGTCCTTTGAGCGACCGGCAACGATGGTATCCACATAGCCACACCAGTCTTTCTGAATGCGGTGTATGTATAGTCGACTCTGTGCTCTGGCAACCGGGTAGACAGGTAGCAGGGGGGGATGCGGGAATCTTTCATCCAGATACTCCATAATAACCTGCGATTCATAGAGCACTAGATCACGATCTACTAGCGTAGGCAGACTATTATAAGGGTTCAGTTCAGCCAGATCCTCTGGCATATTTCCTGGCTCAACATCGATAATTTCAACTGCAACGCCTTTTTCCGCGAGAACCAATCTTACTCGCTGGCTGTAATGGTCATTGCCGTCGGAATAAAAAACCATCGACGAGTGTTTAGCAACTGCGCCCATCTTTTTAACCTCTTAGTGTTACTATTTCGTTAATGGAACTCTTTCGTGTACTCGCGACCGAGCAGATACGTAAAGACAAAGAAAAATGCTAAGAACAGTAATACATATACACCGAGCCGTTCCCTTTCTTGACGAGTAGGTTCCGAGATGTAGTAAAGGAAATTACTTAAATCATAAACAGTCTGATCGTATTCTTCCGCTGTCTGAGACCCACTACCAACGGTAAGTTCTAAACTGCAGGAATCGTTTTCACAAACCTTTTTCTGTATACCCTGGAGATCCAATAGGACATGTGGCATACCTACGTTTTCAAAAACCTGATTGTTCATTCCGAATGGCCGATCGGGATCAGAATAAAAACTCTTTAGATACGTATAGATATAATCTGGGCCGCCTTTAAGCGATGTGTACAACGTTAGATCAGGAGGTACAGCACCAAACCAGACCTTTGCACTCTCTTCTGACATTGAATTTTCGATCAGCCCGCCAATCCTTGTGTCTGGGTCAAAGACCAGATGTTCGAGAATAAGATCATGAGGAATCCCAAGGTCATTCGCGGTGCGCTCGTAACGTTGATATTTAAGGCTATGACAACCCAGGCAGTAATTCATATACGTTCTGGCACCGCGTTGTAGCGAAGCCTTATCATCCAAATCTGGCGTCATCTCCTGAAGCGGAAATACAGATTCAGCTGCAGATACTGTTACAGAAATAAGGGCGGCAAAGGTCAGCAGCGCCACTCTAACTGCTCTCATGGTGCTTCTCATCACATTGTCACCCTTTCAGGTACAGGCTTTGTCTTTTCAACTTTCGTATACCAGGGCATCAAGAGGAAATAGGCAAAGTATATCGCTGTACATATCTGCGCAATCGCCGTTTTCATGGGTGTCGGATGCACAGTACCGAGATAGCCGAGCACAAAAAATGAAATGACAAACATCCCAAGGAAAATCCTACTAGCAAGTCCCTTATACCTAATTGATCGGACCGAAGATTTGTCCAACCAGGGCAACACAAACAGTATCGCGATAGCACCAGCCATCACGACCAGGCCCAAAAATTTGGCATCCAAACCAAACAAAGGATACGTTGCGGCGCGTAGCATTGAATAAAAGGGTGTGTAGTACCATACCGGTGCGATCAGATCCGGGGTTTTCAGTGGGTCGGCCGGTTCATAATTTGGGTGCTCGATTAAGTACCCTCCACCATCAGGATAGAAAAACATCACCGCGCAAAAAATGAACAGGAACACTACGACAGCTGGCAGGTCATGACCAATGGTGTAGTGTGGATGGAAGGGAATTGAATCTAGTGGCTTGCCATCTTCATCAACATTCTTTTTGATATCAATCCCATCAGGATTATTAGATCCGACTTCATGAAGTGCAAGTATATGCAGCACAACCAACACCAATAGCACGAGAGGCACCAAAACGACATGTAGTGCAAAAAACCTATTTAGCGTGACGCCTGACATATTAAAATCACCACGCACCCAAACGGCAAGACTCTCTCCAACGACAGGTATCGCACCGGCAAGAGAAACGATCACCTGCGCCCCCCAAAACGACATATTCCCCCAGGGTAGAAGGTAACCAAAAAACCCTTCTGCCATCAACGCGACATAAATGAGCATGCCAAAAATCCAAATGAGCTCTCTGGGCTTCTGGTATGAACCGTAAATCAACCCACGAAACATATGTAGGTACACCACCACAAAAAATGCTGACGCACCGGTGGAATGCATATACCTCAATAACCAACCAAACTCGACATCGCGCATAATGTATTCAACGGAAGCAAAGGCACCTTCGCCGGTGGGGTTATAGCTCATCGTCAACCAAATACCGGTTGCAAATTGATTGATCAAAACAACAAATGCCAGCACGCCGAAGTAGTACCAAAAATTCAAATTTTTGGGTGCATAGTATTTCGACATATGCTTCTCATAGGTTTTCGTTACCGGTAACCGAGCATCAATCCATTCCATGAAATTTTTGAAGGCAGCCATTATGCAGTATCCCCATCTTCACCAATCACGATAACTGCATCAGATTCAAAATAATGCGGTGGCACCTCAAGATTAGAAGGTGCTGGTACGCCAGCATAAACCCTCCCTGCAAGATCAAATTTTGATCCATGACAGGGGCAGTAAAAGCCACCCATCCACTCGGAATCAAAGCTCTGCGGGGTAATTGCCGGTCTGAATTTTGGCGAGCAGCTTAAATGCGTACAGAGGCCAACAAGAACAACAATATCCTGTCTGATCGAACGTGTTTCATTTTTTGCGTACTCTGGCTGTTGTTCCCGCTCAGAATCAGGGTCAGCGAGACGGTCGTTCTGGGAATTCAGTTTTTCCAACATGGATTCGGAACGCTTGACGATAAATATCGGTTTATCTCGCCATGCCGGAATTGGACCCAGAATCTCTCCTGGAACCAACTTAGATACATCGACTTTAACGGGGGCGCCTGCGGCTAACGCTTTCGCGCTAGGGTTAAAAGAAGCGACAAATGGCACAGCCCAGCCAACAACTCCAGCAGACCCTACAACTAAATTGGCACCAATTAAGAAATTGCGCCGCCCAGTATTGACGCCGTCCTCGCTCACGTTGTACTCCCTAAGATTTGCACACTCTGAATGGTACTTTGACCAACTTTAATTTGCTTGCGGATTCTACCACAGTCCGCAAAAAAAATGTTGCGAAACAGGGATGAAGCCACTAGAAATCTGGTATGTAGATGAATCGCCGGATTATCTGGAATCTAGCGTTTTGAGTACTGTGGACGTTTACGCGCTTTACGTAATCCGACCTTCTTGCGCTCAACAACCCGTGCGTCTCTGCTAACGAATCCAGCTCGCCTTAATGGAGGCCGGAGTGTCTCATCAAACTCCATCAACGCCCTGGTAATACCGTGCCTAATCGCTCCAGCCTGCCCAAAACTACCACCGCCACTCACAGACACCTTCAGATCAAACTTGTCGTTTAGCTCAACCAACTCCAGAGGCTGACGAACAATCATGCGGGCAGTTTCCCGCCCAAAATATTCGTCAAGGGGTCGATTATTTACAAGAATATTGCCAGCACCACCCGAACTCATAAATACTCTTGCTTTCGCGGATTTTCTTCGGCCCGTTCCATAGTACTGGGTCATATCTCTTAAATCTCCAGGGGTTGCGGTTGCTGTGCGGTATGGGGATGTTCACTACCCGCATAAACCTTTAACTTGGCGAGCATCGACCTGCTCAACTTATTCTTTGGCATCATACCCTTGACTGCCTGCTCAATCGCACTAGTAGGCGTTTCTTCCATCATTTTGCCCAGGGTTACGGACTTTATACCACCGGGATATCCAGTATGCCGATAATAGTGTTTATCATCCAGCTTGGTTCCCGTCACCCTAACCTTCTCAGCATTTACAACAACAATGTAATCACCGGTATCAACATGAGGGGTGTACTCTGCTTTGTGTTTACCACGGATGCGATTAGCAATCTGAGTACTAAGTCGACCCAGCGTCTTGTCTGTAGCGTCAACAACGTACCAGTTACGCCGAACAGTTCCTTCGTTTGCACTAATTGTTTTCATAATTCCTACTTTACTGAGCGCATCTTCCGGCGCTATCTATCCGCTCTCGATCGAGAGGCGCGAATATTACCGAAGCGCATAATATTTCGCAAGCATTTCCTCTCCAACTCCCGAGAAATCAGTCACTTGGGCAATTACGGGCGGTGCTCCCGCGCCAGGTATTCCATCGATTGCATTTCCACCAGGCGACTTGCCGTACGCTGAAACTCAAAAGTCAGCAAAGTTCCCACATATAAATCTTCAATCGGCACTTCCGCTGACAGAATCAGCTTGACGTTCCTGTCATAAAATTCATCCACCAGGCTGATAAAGCGTCTCGCTTCACTGTCCATGAGGGAATTAAGCTGGGGCAGATTAGAGACCAGAACCGTCTGAAACAGCCTTGCAAGCTCTATGTAATCGTTTTGGCTCCGCGGACCACCACATAATTCAAAAAAACTAAACCAAACGACCCCATCTGCACATCGATGCGTCTTTATAGACCTATTCTCAATATCAAGGACCACATCAGGCAGCCCGGCATCCGGCGCTATCGCAGCGAAACTATTATCTAAATTCTCTGTTGCCGCCCGATCGAGCGGAGAATGATAGATTTCTGCTGACTGTAATGCTCTTAAGCGATAATCCTGAGCTCCATCGACATTAACGACCTCGGTATGCTCATGGATTAGCTCTATAGCCGGTAGGAATTTTCGTCTCTGTAAACCATTCTTGTACAAATTCTTCGGTTCGACATTGGACGTCGCAACCAGCAAAACACCTCTTTGAAACAATTCTTCAAGCAAATTTGCAAGAATCATCGCATCCGTAATATCACTGACAAAAAACTCATCAAAACAAATAATCTCCGCTTCATTCGCAAACGATGCGGCAACTTTTTTCAGAGGATTGCTTTCGCCCTGAACCTGCTGAAGCCGCTGATGCACCAATCTCATGAATCTATGGAAATGCAAACGAGTTTTTTTCGGCGTCTGCAGGCAATCAAAGAACACATCCATCAGGTAGGTCTTGCCCCTACCAACACCACCCCACAGGTATAGACCTCTGATGGATTTTGGCTGAGGACCGCGGCTCATCAATCGCGAAAGTAGCCCGGGTACGACCTGTGGTTTACGAACATCGTCGTAGATGCGCTGCAGCTCCTGCACAGCGACTAACTGGGCAGCATCGTATTGAATTTCATCGCTGTCGAGAGCAGTTTGATAGCGTGTGGCAGGACCGTCAGACACGTTAGCCCTCTACGCGAGACTTGGCAGATTCCTCGTGTGCGAATAACCCTTCTTCTTTCGCAATGATTGCCGCATCTCTATTGAGCCTAACTGAACCACGAGCAGAACATTCAATAATCGAGCTACGCACCTGAAAATCGTATACACCCAAGGGGGAGCCGAACCGTGCAGTCCCGGATGTCGGTAACACGTGACTAGGACCCGCCGAATAGTCCCCCGCCACTTCAGCACTGTGTGACCCAATAAAAATGGCGCCCGCATGCTTCACTTTGGCAGCAACCTCACCTGATTGCGCGAGCGCAAGTTCCAGATGCTCCGGTGCTATCCTGTTAACAAGTTCCATTGCCTCATCCAGGTCACGAACCTCAATCAACGCACCCCTATCCTTTAATGAGGTCTCGATGATTGACCTCCTAGGCATCTCTTCCAAACGCCGATCAATGGTCTGGGCTACCACATCCAGTAGTTGCACATCCGCACTGATGACAATTGCCTGGGCCATTTCATCATGTTCTGCCTGCGCAAACAGATCGAGCGTGATCCAGTCCGGGTTCGCCGTAGCATCCGCAACGATCACCAATTCCGATGGCCCTGCAACCATATCTATCCCA
This sequence comes from Pseudomonadales bacterium, assembly GCA_029246605.1. Lineage (GTDB taxonomy): Bacteria > Pseudomonadota > Gammaproteobacteria > Pseudomonadales > Azotimanducaceae > UBA7455. The sequence goes on from JAQWMV010000045.1 coordinate 7,334, forward strand.
ACGTCACCATAGACAAGCTCCTTTGCTTTAGCGACGTAGACATTACCTGGCCCAACGATCTTATCCACTCTCGGTATCGCTTGTGTGCCATAGGCTAAGGCTGCGATTGCCTGTGCGCCCCCTATCGTAAAAACGCGATCAACACCACAGAGCTTCGCCGCTGCCAGGAGAGTCTGATTGACCTCACCTCGGGGGGTTGGCACTACCAGGATGATTTCCTCGACACCAGCGACTTTCGCCGGGACAACTGTCATACAGACCGTCGAGGGATATGCGGCTTTGCCACCAGGGGCGTAGACGCCTACACGCTGCATACTTCGGACTTTTTGACCCAGGCGATTGCCATCATCGTCAACAAACTCCCAGTCAGCACCATTACCGAGCGCCTGCAACTGTCGCTCATGGTAGGTGCGAATTCTAGCAATGGAGGACTCGAGCGCCTGTCTTACCATGGGATCAATGTTTTCGAGCGCCTCTTGTTGCCGCTCCGGACTAACTTCCAACTCTTCTATGGATGCAACCTGACGGCCATCCAGGCGATTGGTAAGCTCTAGAACGGCTGTGTCACCATTAGCTTTTACAGCGTTAACTATTTCTCGAACAACCTCCACAACATCCTCGGCATCTTTACTAGATACCTGCAAAAGATTGTTCAGCGATTCGGCGAAACCGGCATCGCTCGTACGCAGTCTATTTATCATCACTCACTCCAGTTCATGGGAGACCAGCGTCAGCTGCTGGCAACTCGCTTGATACTTGCGCCGAGGTTACTCAATTTCTCTTCGACCTGTTCATAGCCTCTATCAATATGATATATCCGATCTACGACCGTAGTTCCTTCTGCAACAAGTCCCGCTATGACCAGACTCACAGAAGCACGAAGATCATTGGCCATTACTGGCGCACCTTTCAAGTGATCCACCCCTTCAACAATGGCGATGGTGTTGTTGTCTTCTAAACGAATATTCGCTCCCATGCGGTTCATCTCATGCACGTGCATAAAGCGATTCTCAAATACTGTCTCTTTAATCGTACCAGTACCTTCCGCTACACAATTGAGTGCAATAATTTGCGCCTGTAAATCCGTTGGAAATTCCGGATATGGCGCCGTGACCAAACTAATAGCCCTGGGTCTTTCCCCTTTCATATCCAGTTCAATCCACTCATCTCCTAAACTAATCTCGGCACCGGCTTCCTTGAGTTTGTTAAGCAATAGGTCAAGGTGCGCAGGATTAGTGTCCCGGACCTTGACTCGACCACCTGTTGCGGCCGCTGCAATCAGATAAGTGCCGGTTTCTACACGATCGGCAATAACCCGATGTTCGCACCCGCCTAACCTCTCGACACCCTGTATGGTAATGGTATCAGTACCGGCGCCCTCTACTTGTGCACCCATTGCGTTTAAACAGTCTGCCAGATCAACAATCTCTGGTTCACGTGCGCAGTTTTCCAGTACAGTTTCACCTTCCGCGAGGGTTGCAGCCATCATGATATGTTCTGTTCCACCGACCGTGCTGATATCGAAATAAATACGAGCGCCTTTTAGACGTTTATCGACCTTGGCTTTGACATAGCCATCCTCCATCTCGATCTTCGCACCCAGCGCCTCAAGCCCTCTTAAGTGTTGGTCAACGGGCCTAGGACCAATGGCACAACCACCCGGAAGAGAAACTTCAGCCTGACCATAATGCGCCAGCATCGGGCCAAGAACATTGAATGAGGCACGCATAGTCTTAACTAGGTCATAGGGAGCCGTAAAACGCTTGATCGTGTTGGCGTGAATTTCAACATTCATTTTCTCGTCAATGACCACTTCAACACCGAGAGACCCCAATAGCTCAATCATCGTCGTAATATCTCGGAGGTGCGGGACATTGGTAATGATAACTGGGTCATCCGCCAGCAGCGCTGCCGCAAACATAACCGACGCTGAATTTTTGGCCCCAGAGGCCCGTAACTCCCCGTCTAATCTGGCCCCACCCTCAATCAATAGTCTGTCCATCAATAAACTCCTAGCTGTTCCTGCGTTCTTCGGGCGTGACAGTTTTCATAGTCACCGCGTGGATTTCGCCACTTATAATCAATTCATTTAGCAGGGAATACACCAATTGCTGGCGCTTAACCCTCGATAATCCGACAAAGACGTCAGCGACGAGATCCAAAAAGATCTTGTTGCCGTCAATTTGCAGTTCAATTTCGCAATCACCCAGCCCAGATGAGATCACAGATCTCAGCGCTTCAGTGTCCATTGATGACTCCTAAACAGAAAAACGCGGATACTAACACGAGCCCTAGCTTAAGGGGTGCAGTGGCAGGATGTTATCTACGCCATTAACCGCTGCGATTTTCATCAACTGAGACGAACAACCTTGGGACTCAACAGCAACACCGGATTTTTTGGCAACGCGCAATACGTCCACCAACAGCGCAATGACTGCTGAGCCATCCAGCTCTATTGTTTCCAAATAAAAAGCCACCCTGGTCTTGCCCACTATCTGTAAGACAACGTGATCGTCCATAATGATTTACTTTGCGAAAGTCAGTCCATTATCTCTAGCTTGCTGATAAACACAAACAAGTTAACTTGCAAAAGCCCTTGATTCCCAATTAAATGACTTGCTTTTTCCTAGGGACTCACCTTTGTCAGAAATACTGATGCTCTGTGCGGCCATTTTGGTTGGATTTTTCGTACTCTTCAAAAGTGCAGATCAGTTCGTCGTCGGATCAGTGGCTACCGCCAAAAACCTCGCTATCTCACCAATGATCATAGGGCTCACTATCGTTGCGCTGGGTACTTCTGCACCAGAGATCTTTGTCGCCATGACGGCCGCACTGCAGGGTGAACCTGAACTGGCTATCGGTAATGCTATTGGGTCCAACATTGCCAATATCGGCATGGTACTTGGTATAACAACACTTGTGGTGCCCCTGAGATTTAAACCTGACATCCTCAAGAAGGATTTTCCGATCCTCATCTTTGTTACGCTATGCTGCGGCATTACTCTCATTGACTACAAAATTAATATTTGGGACGGTCTGCTGCTGCTCGCTGGCCTCGCCATATTTCTGTACCGTATAGTTGCCGGACAAAATACGTCTGAAGAAGCATGCGTCGAATTAGAGGAATTGGATGAGATTCCCGACATGACATCGACCAGAGCAATCGTCACATTGCTTGTTTCCCTCGTCTTTCTCTTAACTAGTTCACAACTCCTTGTTTGGTCGGCTATCAACCTTGCACAAAATTTTGGTATCAGTGAACTGATCATTGGTCTAACTGTGATTGCCGTAGGTACGAGTCTGCCAGAGCTTGTCGTATCGTTAACCTCTTCTCTTAGAGGACAGTCTGATCTCGCGATAGGTAATATCGTGGGTTCGAACATCTTCAACATTCTTGCTGTTTTCTCCATCCCATGCCTTCTTGGGCCAACGGAAATCGATCCAAGCATACTTTGGCGAGACTACGCCTTGATGTTATTGCTGACTGTCGCGTTGGTTGTAGTTAGCCTGGGAATTCGAGGTGAACGGAAAGTCAACAGAATACACGGATCTTTACTTCTCGCAGTATGGCTCGGATACGTAATAACTCTATACAATACCACAATATATAACTGAACCGAGGTCCCCGTTTGACAAGTAGGGCCATCATTCTTAGCTTCATCATTTTCACTATAGCACTGGCGACCAACTGGTTTCTGGATGACAGCAATCCATTGCCCGACACTGAAGATCTAACGCGTAACGATGCTGATCTCTATATGCATGATGCAACTATAAGGCAGTTCTCAGACAACGGTATGCTACATCATGAATTGAGTGCAGAAAGATTTACCCACTTTCCTCTCACTGACTGGACTACCCTGGTTTCTCCAAATATTGTTCTGTTCTCCGATGACGCTATTCCGTGGGCCATCACCGCACAGCAAGGTCGCATGATTACCAACTCTTCTTTCCGAGAAGAGGTCGTGGAACTTTGGGGTAATGTTCTGGCGATAAAACAGAATCCAGACGGCAGCTTTATCAATATTCAGACACAGGAGCTCACTGTATACCCTGAGAGAGACTACGCCGAAACTGACAAAAAAGTTTACATCGATGACAATAGTGGTCGAACGACAGCCGCCTCGATGCAGGCGAATTTTGTCGAAGGAAAATTTTCTTTCTCTTCTGGGGCATTCGATCGGGTTCACTCCCTATACATACCGTCATATAGAAGATAGCTTCATGCCGGTTAAGTTTTTATACTGTTTCCGTATCTTTCACCTGGTGGTCAACATGAAGTTGCGATATCTCTGGTCCATACTGTTAATGCTGATATTGCATGCTCAAGTAAGCGCGTTAGATACCGACCAGGACCAACCGTTTGAGGTAGAAGCTGATTCTGCAATAGTCGATGAGAATCTTGGTTCAACTATATATCGAGGTGACGTCAGCATAATTCAGGGATCCTTAAAAATTCTCGCTGATGAAATAGAGATCATAACCAGCGGGGGTGAGGTTATTCAGATTATCGCCCGTACCGATGAGGATTCAAATCGCCTGGCGCATCTAGAGCAACAACCTGACGACAAAGAACGTGTCTTCGCAGATGCTCGAAGCATCAACTACTATATCCAGGAACAGCGAGTAAACCTGACTGGCGAGGCCCGTCTTCGTCAAAAGGGAGATGAATTTACGGGGGAAGTTGTTTACTACGATGTTGGTCAGGGCATTGTAAATCTCAAGAGCGGTTCCGAAAACGAACGAATCAAAATCAAATACAACACTGGGAAGTAACGTGCACATACTCAGAGCGGAAAACCTCGAAAAAAGCTACCGTGCGAAACAGGTTGTTCGAGGCGTTAGTATCTCGGTTAATAGTGGTCAGGTCGTTGGCCTTCTCGGACCAAATGGCGCTGGGAAAACTACATGTTTTTACATGATCGTGGGTTCTCTTAAGCACGATGAGGGTCGGGTATTCCTTGACGAGGAAGATATCTCACATGAACCGATGCACAAAAGAGCCCGCTATGGCATAGGCTATCTTCCTCAGGAAGCATCGGTATTTCGCAAGTTGAGTGTTGAGGAAAATATCCTCGCGATACTTGAGACACGTAAAGGCCTCACAAAATCTGACCGTACCGAAAAAGTGGAAGCTCTCCTAGATGAATTTCAGATCGGTGCGATCCGAAACAATCCCGGCATGTCACTATCAGGTGGAGAAAGACGCAGGGTGGAGATAGCCAGAGCTTTGGCAACAGAACCCTCATTTATCCTATTGGATGAACCCTTTGCGGGTGTGGATCCAATTTCGGTCAATGACATCAAACGCATCATCTCACAACTATCGGCCCAGGATATTGGCATACTGATCACCGACCACAATGTACGTGAAACACTGGACATTTGTGACAGGGCATACATCGTAAACGAAGGGGCCATCATTGCAGATGGCCCACCGGAGGTCATTCTGGAAAACGAGCTGGTAAAACAGGTATATCTCGGTGACGATTTCCGAATGTGACGGTTATTTGAGTTAACTCAAGCTCGGTGCTGAAGTATCATTGGGTATGGCAATGAAACCGGCGCTTACACTAAAGATGGGTCAGCAACTTGGCATGACCCCACAGTTGCAACAGGCAATCCGCATGTTGCAACTTTCTACTGTGGACCTTGAGCTTGAAATTCAGCAGGCATTGGATACAAATCCAATGCTCGAAGAACTACAGCCCGAGGAGCAAGATGAATCTGAGGAAGTATCCTCATTAGACTCCCCCACTGCTGAAGAGCAGGAGTCGCTCCAATCAACCAGCGACACTGACGACGCCACTGAAATCTCAGAAATCCCAAACCCAGAAATTGACGGTGATGCCGTTATAGATACCCGGGATGAAATCAGTGTTGAAACCATTTCAGATGAACTACCGGTAGACAGCGCCTGGGAAGATGTCTTTGACGACGGAATCACGTCGGTCAGCTCCGGAGGTGACTTTGACTTCGATGACAATTATTTGGATAACCGAAATACCGAGGCCGTTTCGATCAATTCACACCTACTTGAGCAAATCAACTTGCTCAGATTGAGTGAACATGATGAATTTATCGCCATGACAATTCTCGATGGACTGGATAGCCAAGGCATCCTAGCGATCACAACCCAGGACATACTTGAATCCGCACCGGAAGAATGGGAATTGGAACTTGATGAAGTGGAGGCCGCTCTTCATTTGATTCAACATTTGGACCCGGTAGGCATCGCATCACGTGACACGCGTGAATGTTTATCAATTCAACTAAGAAGCCTCCCCGCCGACACGGCCTGGAAAACAGAAGCCATAACGGTTGTTGAGCAACATATTGCTCAACTCGCAAACAGGGACTATGCATCCATCTCTAGACGGACTCGATTGAAGGAGCACGAGCTAAAAGAAGTGCTCGCACTCATATTATCGCTAAACCCGCGGCCTGGCAGTGATATCGCAGATGGCAAAACTGAGTATGTCGAACCCGACGTTTACGTATCTAAACAAAATGGTCGATGGAGAGTAGAGCTCAATCAGAAGTCGGCTCCTCGGATAAGAGTGAACCCGGAATACGTCTCGATGATTAGCCCAAAGAGCAAAAGTAGCGACAACGACTATTTGAAAAACCATCTGCAGGAGGCAAAATGGTTCATCAATTCATTGCAACAAAGAAACGAAACTTTACTTAGAGTTGCGACCAAGATCGTCGAATTCCAGCGAGGTTTCCTCGACTATGGGGAGCAGGCAATGAAGCCTCTAGTGTTGCACGATATCGCGGAGGCAGTTGAACTTCACGAGTCCACTATCTCACGAGTCACATCACAAAAATACATGCATACGCCAGCCGGGGTCTTCGAACTTAAGTATTTTTTCTCCAGCCATGTCAGTACGCACACCGGTGGAGAAGTTTCCTCTACCGCGGTAAGAGCACTTATCAAAAAACTGGTTTCCCAGGAAAATCCAAAGAAACCTTTAAGCGATAGCAAAATCGCAAACTTGCTTGCAGCTCAGGATATTAAGGTAGCACGCCGAACCATTGCCAAGTATCGAGAATCATTATTGATACCGCCATCAAATGAGCGCAAAGAACTCATATAAGAATTGATTACGAACCAAATTCAAAAAAATCAGTCTATACCTCAATAGGGAGCGAAATGCAGGAGGAACTATGCAAGTAAATGTCAGCGGCCATCATCTGGACGTCACCGACGCCCTGAAAAGCTATGTCGACACAAAGCTAGAGCGACTGGAGCGCCACTTTGATCGCATCACCAACG
>JAQWMV010000050.1 GCA_029246605.1 Pseudomonadales bacterium
ATATTATTAGTTTTACAATACAAGAAACGCTAAACAAAGTCGCCACCATCCAGCCGAATCTTACTCAAACATCCGGTTGAGTCTTTGATACGTATAAAAAGTACGCAACCTACTATTGTGCTTCACAACCAGGAAACGAACCTTGGCTGAAGTTCTGCAATTTCTCATCGACTATGGCTACATAGTGATTTTCGTCTGGGTGTTACTGGACCAAATGGGTCTACCCATTCCGGCAATTCCGCTGATGCTCGCGGCAGGTGCGCTAGCTGGCGGCGGGCACCTGTCAATCACACTGGTGATTCTGGTAGCGGTCATGGGAGCTGTCCCAATGGACCTTTTATGGTATTACCTCGGCAAGGCACGTGGCGGCAAGATGCTGAATCTGATGTGTGCGATATCACTGGAGCCCGACTACTGCGTTCGTAATACCGAAGCCATATTCAAGCGGCTGGGTCCTTTCGCATTGATTGTTGCGAAATTCCTGCCAGGTTTGCAGACGCTGGCGCCGCCAATGGCGGGGATGACTGGCATGTCCACCGGTCGATTCATCGTTCTGGATACACTGGGCGCTCTGCTCTGGTCTGGTCTTTTTGCGGTAATCGGCCTGGCGTTTCATCGTCAGTTGGAGCAGGTAACCCAGACGATCGCTGATTTTGGCATCTGGTCTGGGGCTGGACTCGTCGCAGTTCTGTTTACCTATATCGGTATCAAATTTGTCCAGCGTCAGCGTTTCGTCAAATCTCTGCGTATGCGACGACTACAGCCGGATGAAGCCTACGAAATGATGCAACACGGCGAAGACGTCCACGTCATTGACTTGCGCCACAGTTATGATTTTGAACTGCTTCCCAGAATAATACCCTCGGCGGTTAGAGTTCCCATGGAATCGATCGAACGCCACCATAAGCGTATTCCTCCCGACAGTGACGTCCTTCTTTACTGCAGCTGACCTAACGAAGCCTCGAGTGCCCGTGTGGCGCTGAAACTTAAAAGATTGGGTATCTCCAGAGTCTATCCCATCGTGGGCGGCATGGAGGAATGGATTGCCAGCGGACTACCCACAGACTAGCAGGATGCTGCAATTCCTGGTCCCTGACATTTGAAAGTTAATTCATCAACATCGTCTTTCCAACAACACATGCTTGCCTGCCGAAAAGCACGCCAGCGTCGCTGATTCGTGGATGTCGTGGGGCAGCATGAGATCAACTGCATCAAAATCACCTTCTGCGAGGGCCGTATCTAGATCTGTAAAGGCGACTGCGCCAGTAGCCGTTGCCATTGCCGCCGCCGCATCGGCGTTGGTATCAACAGCAGCCGTGACATCGATACGATCGGCTATATTTTGTATGCCGCGCCAATGTGCCTGGGCAATGATGCCGCAGCCGACGAAAGCCAGTTTTAATCGCACGTTCTAATCTGTGTATTCGAAGTACGCATTCGATACCACTTGGCGATCCCCGACCAGGACGTCGAAAATCACTCGTCCGGGCCCGTCTTGCCAGACACGCACCTGAATCGTGTCGTCTAGCATGACAGGTGACGAAAAACGTACTTTGATCTTTTTGAAACGCCGTACATCACCATCGCATAACGCCTGGAGCAACATCTGGCTGCAGTGCCCAAAGGTGCATAATCCGTGTAATATTGGCGCGTCGAACCCACCGAATTTTGCTGCCTCTGGGTCAATGTGTAGCGGATTGTAATCTCCCGAAAGACGATATATATGCGCCTGATTATCAGGAATATGTACCTGCGCTGTGACATCCGGTGTGCTATCGGGGATAGCAATTTTTGCCGAGTAGGTCTGACCACTACCCTCAAACATTTCTATGTCACCTAATTCGTTGACCCCGCGGCGAAACGACCCGCTTACCATCCGCACGTACACCTCACCGTTTGCATCGGTGACCAAGCTTTCGCTCTCGATAAATCCATTGCCTTTACCGCGCGGATGCGCTCCGATGAGACGGGAGGTTACCTGCACAGTCCCTTCGACTGGCAGGGGCTTTAATTGTTCCAAATAGCGTTCCGCATCAATAGTCAGGGGCCCCGGCGAAGGCGGTATTAAAGCCGGATCTATTAGTACGCCAGCCCCGCCCCAACGAATTGGAAATGTTGGGAATACGGCTAAGTCTGGATTGCCCTCGAAAATGAAGCGCAGGTCGCGAATTCCAATGCCAACTGCATAGAGCAACACATCGCGTTGATCGTAGCTAATCGCAACTGATTCTCCCCATGGTCCTGGTTCGCCGTTAGGTAGAGCTGTTAGCGCATCATAGGTGGACATGTCGTTCTCCTTTATTTGCTTAGACTGACTCTATGATCACATACTGCAGACGAAATATGGTAGAAAAGGTACACAATTAACAACACACAGGAAAGCCACATGAAAACCACCGAAAACGCTGGATTTTCGTCAGACCGACTGGCCACGCTGGATAAGGTCATGACTGAGCGATATGTCGACAGTGGCGCGCTACCGGGATACCAGGCCATGATTTATCGGCAGGGTGAATTGGTCCACAACAGCACAGTAGGTTCGATGGATCTCGAACGAGATAGAGCCACGCAGGATGACGCGATATACCGTATCTACTCGATGTCAAAACCCATCACTGCTGTGGCCCTGATGATGCTGGTTGAAGAGGGCAATCTCGGACTCGATGACGACGTCCACCTCTATATCCCATCTTGGAAAAATCTTGGCGTCTACTCGCAGGGGATCCCCCCGACGAGTGCTGATGCCAAAGCGCATTTCGTGACTGTGCCGCCGAAACGACCCATGAAAATCGTTGACCTAGTCACTCACACGTCTGGACTCACCTATGGTTTCATGTCGAGAACCACCGTCGATGCGACTTATCGAATTCAGCAAATTGGCGACATGCAGACGCCGGGAGGGCTAGACGAATTTATTGAACAGTTGTCTAAAGTGCCGCTCGACTTTTCACCCGGAGAGACCTGGAACTACTCGGTATCGATCGATGTCGTGGGCTATCTGGTGCAGTTGCTGTCCGGTCAGATCTTCGGCGAATTTTTGCAGAACCGATTGTTTGAACCGCTACAAATGAAGGACACGTCATTCTTCGTGCCCGAAGAAAAGATGGGCCGCTTTACTTCCTGTTATATGCCGAAGCAGGGTGGTGGGCTCGGTTTACAGGACGATGCGGGCGCCTCAACCTATGCCGTGCCACCTAAGCTCGAAAGCGGTGGTGGTGGGTTGGTGTCGACAGCCGCGGACTATATGCGTTTCTGTCAGATGATGCTAAATGGTGGCACGCTTGATGGCGTACAGATCCTTAGCCCGAAAACGGTCGATATGTTCGGCGAGAATTTCCTTCCTGAGGGTAAGCTAATGTCTGATATGACCCCCGAGGAAGGTCTGTTCTCGGAATCAGGGTATGACGGCATCGGCTTCTCTATCGGCTGCGGCGTCACAGTTGATACGGCCCGCGCACGCATTTCGGGTACGCCGGGTGAGTTTTTCTGGGGTGGCGCTGCATCCACGGCATTCTGGATAGACCCAAAAGAGCAATTGGCCGTTGTCTTTATGACGCAGGTCATCGGTAGTGATGCCCGTTTAAATCTCAGGCGAGATTTACGCGCACTGGTCTATTCCGCCTTCACTGAATCGCTTACCTAGGATTCTTGATGAATATTGGGTCGGGGTTGGAATATTGGGGTCGGGGTAAAGTACCGGCGTAAACATGTTCTGGTGTCATCAACGGATTCCTGCATAATAATTGTCCTCTCCACAGAGCCAGGTGTCACAAGCCGATGGTTTCGGTACACTTATTCCATCGATTCTAAGAGTAATTTCAAATGCTTAAACGATTTCTAGTGCCCGAAGCCGATCAGGTATTTGTGAAGGAAGAAGCTGTTCGTGCGGCGACTGAGGAGATTTTCAGAAAAATGAGCGTGTCGGGCGAAGATGCGGCGCTGATGGCAGATGTTCTGATGACCAGTGACCTGCGTGGCTGTGAGAGCCATGGGGTATCAAATATGTTGCGTAATTACATCACCTATTATGAGAAAGGTCAGTCGAATCCCAAACCCGATGTAAAGGTACTACGTGAGTCTCTTATTAGCGCCAGTCTGGACGGTGACGGCGGACTGGGTATCCAGGTAGGACCAGCTGGTATGCAGATAGCGATCGATAAGGCTGAGCAAACCGGTATGGGTGCGGTCACGATAAAGAACTGCGGACACGGTGGCATGCTGGCCTACTACCCCTTAATGGCGTTAGAGCACGATATGATTGGCGTCGCCATGCATTCAGCAGGTGGCAGGTTGCAGGTGCCGACGTTCGGTTCAGAGCCTGTGTATGGTACCCATCCCATCGCCTGGGCGGCACCTGCCGGCAAGATGCCACCGTTCGTGTTTGATGTCGCTACGACTCAGGTCGCTGCTAACAAGCTGATGCTCACCCGCAGGATAGGCTCACATTTGGAGCCCGGCTGGATTACTGACCTTGCCGGAGAACCTGTCATGGAGCAGGTGCCTTCCCCCGATTACGGTGGTTTTTTGATGCTGCCCTTTGGTGGTACAAGAGAGAATGGCGGACACAAGGGCTTCGGCTTTGCAACGATCGTCGACATCATGGCGGGAATCCTATCTGGAAATGGCCCCGGCTATGTCGCACAAGATGACTGGGCACTGTTTGTCATGGCGATAAAGATCGACGCTTTTCGGGATGTGACAGACTTTAAGAACGACATGGATGTTTTACTTGAGCGGCTTTCCTCGATGAAACCCACAAAGGATCATGACCGTGTTTACTATGCCGGTCTTATGGAGCATGAGGAAATAGAACTACGCAAGCGAGAAGGCATTCCCTACCATCGCGAAGTAGTGGAGTGGTTCAACAAGGCCGCTGAAAAGCTGGATCTTGATTATTCCCTACCGTAGCTAACGGTAGCACTCTATAGTAAGCCTCAACCCGTTCAATGTGATTCGCCTCGACCCCAGCGTCTCTCTTTTTTCAGGTAATTGCTGGACGATTCTTAGGAACAAGCCTGAGAGTTGCACTAACTGTCGTATCAGAATTCACTGTCTGGAGTTGAGATGAAAGGCACGAGGGGTCACAGTTAAGCCTGATCAGATCTATTCGGTAGCGACCTCAGACTATACGGCGAAATACCAAGTAGAAGAAACTTTTGGTCATGCAGAATTTTCCCCCAGAGGAAACCCTTACAAGATCTGTTAGTTGACTACACTCGGAAAAACGGTTTTTCACTTAGTTAAGCCGTCACTCTACTCCGACCCAAGCAGTTCCAATAGCTGGACATCTGATTCACTTAACTGAATGTTGGTGGCCTCTAAGTTGTCTTTCTGGCGCTGCTCGTTGCTGGAGTGTGGGATTGTTATAACCTCTGGTTGGCGGATCAACCAATTGAGAGCCACCTGTGATGGCGTTGCTGCGATCCTATCTGCGATTTCGACCACTGTCTGGTGAGTCAGGACGCCACCTCTTAGCGGTCCGTAAGCCGTGAGTACTACGTTGTTTTCCTGACAAAACTTCAACGTGCCATTTTCCTGCGGTTTTCTATTGCGCAGGCCGTAATATACTTGATTGGTGGCCAGATTCGTCTCGCACAACTGCACCGCCTGCTCGAGTAAAGGCACATCGAAATTGCTGACACCTATGTGTCTAATCTTCCCTAAGTTCACCAGGTGATTGAGCGCACGAAAGCTATCGGCGATTGGTATCTCGGGATTCGGCCAGTGGATCAGGTACATGTCGATGTAGCTGGTCTGCAAACGGTCGAGGCTACGCTCGCATGCTGCCAGCAAGTCATCATAGGCAAGATTCTCTGCGCTGACCTTGGAGGTGACCACAAAGTCACTGCGCTCCTGCTCGAGGAGAGCACGACCAAGAATCGTTTCAGAATGCCCGGCAGCGTACATCTCAGCCGTGTCAAAATGGCGATATCCCAGGTTGATTGCCTGATGGAGTATAGCCAGTTGTGCTGCGTCCCGATCGATATCCCGGTCCAATGGTCGGCCCCCGGTATCTTTCACAGTCTGCGCGACGTCGTCCCACATGCCGAACCCGATGGGTGGAAGGCGCAATTCGTTTGCTTGCCCGGTATTGCTCATTTAACTCGGTGTTTCCTTGATGAAGCCGTTTTGGTGGTGGTTTCTACATATTACACCTAGACTTCGGTTGAGGAAAACCGACTCGTACTCGTCTTAATATAGCCAGTAATCAAACAAGAAGTCCTCGTTTATTGAGGAATTTCTCCGGAGTCTGATAAATGAACAATCAAGAAGAGTTTCAGGAACGGCCAGTTACGTTCGAACCGCCAGAACATCATTTTGTATTTCTCATCGCAGCGGACGGTACCCTGCTGGGTGTCAACGACGACGGTGATCTCGCTCTGTTTGACGATGCAGACGATCGTGTGATTTGGGACCTTGGGTCAGAGGGTGTAAAACATGTGTCCTCCGGTAAAATGGTTCCGACCGAAATCAAAGAAGACGCCTGCTCACTGCCTGTTGGAGTAGATGAGGTGACCTTGATTGTCGCCCGCGGTCCCGAGAAATTGCCCTCCGAATACCTTGACCACTTTAAGCGCGAAGGCTGGGTATGTCTTACCAGTATACTGACTCCGGAAATTGTCGAACGACTGCAGTGGGTTGGCGGTGTGGATCGCCACGAACATCTGGAAGCAAGAAATGATAGTCCAAAGGTCTGCCAGGATGTTGCTGTTGGCAGGGCCATCTGTGAACCCATATCCCTATGGCTGATCAGGCAGTATCTGCAAACCCGGGATTTACACCTGGGACATCCGCCAAATGTTACGTCGCTCTCTCCCTATGACGGTAAAAGTAGGGTTCAGGGCTGGCACTCTGATATTCCTTATGGTCGCAAGAATGTAGCCGATCGCAAAGGCCCACTCAAAGCAGTTCAGCGCAACGTCTGTGTATCGGACTTTGCCAAGGCTAATGGCGCAACGGCGTTTAAGCTGGGCTCACATGCGGATGATAACCTACCGCCCTCCGAGTGGAATCCCGCTCTTGATGGCCCGGATTTTTTCGGAGGAACATCTCCCACCGCGCGGCCCTATAGTGGCCCCGAGTCCGATGTGATCGAGGCCCCGGCGGGTAGTATTGTCTTGTATGATGCGAGAACCTGGCACCGCGCCGGCTTTAATCACAGCGAACACAAACGAGGCTCGATGTTGATGTCATTCCAGACTGCTGATGTTCCTCCGAAAAAAGACACCAGATCGACCTGCAAGAAACTTTATGAGAGTCCGGTTTATCAGGAGTTAAATGCCTTACAGCAACGGGAAATTACTGAGTTAATGATGAACCAACCGGGAGAATAGCGATGTCGAACGAACAATTACAAAGCGAGGGCCTCGCTGGTCCATTTGAACTGTCTGACAAATCTATCCTCGATGATTTATGTGAAGTGGCTCTTGGCCTGGAGTCTCTGCAGGGCAGGCAGAATGCAGCAGCGCGACTGGCAGGCCACGAAGAATGGCAACGCTGGTCCACTATCATCAACAGACATATGGCGTTCAAGCCAATGCAGGAACTGTTTCGCGACGCCAACCTGCAGTCCGTGGTAGCCGAATGTCTTGGCACGGATCTGGTGCTGTGGCAGACCAAGTTCTTTACAAAATTCGAGGGTGTTGGCGAAAATAAATGGCATCACGATCGCATCATCGAAAATGCTGATGACCCGATCAATCTCTATGACACCAGCAATCACTTTTCATTTGTCATCGGGCTGACTGACCTCGGCATGGAGCACGGCCGACTCGAATACATCAAAGGCTCGCATGTCCCCATTGAAGGTCTCGACCGGAACATGCCGCGGCTGTTTCAGGAACTGCCCGAGGTCGTCCATGATCGAATCACGCCGCTAACGCTCAAGCGAGGCGAGTTCGCGATATTTCATTCTGCGGTGATGCATCGCAGCCTGGCTTACGGTCACAAGGAGGAAGACTGGAGCCCAAATTACTTCGGTGCCCCTAACCCTGAGCTACGCAGTAAGGCTGACCCGCGTTCCGGGCGAATCTCACTGGCAGCTAGGCTCGCCAGGAAGGATACGATCATTCCTGAAAGATCGGGTGCCAATCCCGCTGGTGCCCCGGATGCAATCGTAGAGCCTATGCCGT
>JAQWMV010000053.1 GCA_029246605.1 Pseudomonadales bacterium
AGCGCGCCCTTGGGCAGTCCAGTTGTGCCGCTGGTGTAAAGGATGACCAACCCATCTTCAGGATCAATGTCATAGTCGGGATAGTCTCCGGGGCTTGCTGCAAGCCGCTGTTCGTATTCATCACCCAGGGTCAATCGGTCCCCTGCCTCGATTTCGATACGCACTAGCGCGTCGCTAAATTCAGGCTGCAGAATAATCATCCGCGGCTGGACCAACGTAATACAGTGCGTCAGTTCCCGGTCTGCCAGGCGCCAGTTGAGTGCCGCCATGATGATGCCGCTTTTGGCTGCAGCAAGCTCAACCTCAGGATATTCAGCACAGTTACGCGCCAGCAGTGCCACCCGGTCTCCCGGTTCGAGGCCGGCTGCAATGAATGCATTGGCCAGGCGGTTAGACCGATCTTCAAGCTCGGCGTAGGTAATCCGCCGATCGCCGTGCACCACGGCTGCTTGCGCCGGATTGGCGGCAACGCGGCAATGAAACAGCGCGCCGATGTTTGACTGGCCTGAGGAATAAACCTCTGATGGTGGAATGTATGTGCTCACAGAACCTCCGTTTAAACCTCAGTAGCCTAGCGGTAACAATGTGTCTTTACGGTAACGGCCGTTCTTGAGTGTCGCTGTGTCCGGATCTTCTCTTGCCGCATCCGACTCTTCTTCGAAAACGATCCATCCCTCGTAGTTCGCTTCATCAAGCATCTTCATCAGGCGAGGAAAATCGATACTGCCCTCACCGTTGGGTGCCCACTTCTTGTCTTCAGTAATATCTTTCATATGGACGTGCCCGATATTAGACATATAGGTAGTAAAAATTTCATAGACATCCATATCACCATTCGCGATGTGACCCGTATCAGGACAATACTTCACGACCTTGGGATCCATTTCATCGAGCATGACGCGGTAGTCGCTATCGGTAATAAATATTGAAGTGGAGTAGGAACTGGGATGTAAGGCACAATCGATCCCCCTGTCGGTAGCCATCCGCCCTACTTCGTTGTAACAAGCCATGGCATTGCGCTGGCGGGTAAGCAGATTGTCCCGGTCTCTGGAGTAATGAGACAGGCTAAGCCTGGGCTCAGGAAAATGGGAGATAAAATCGAACACCTGCTCTGCCGCTGCGCGTTCTTCTGCTCTCAAACGAGGACTTTCGCCAAAGTTGCCGCCTAAGGAGGTTGCTACCAGTGCCAGGTCGTATTCTTTTAACACCTCGCTCATCGCGCCCGGGTCCTTGCCGTAGTCACCGGCCATACGCAGCGAGGTCTCGATTCCGGCAAGCCCCGCCTGACTGATCACCTTGCATAGATGGGGAATGTTGCCGAGGTACTTGTCACCGGACATCACCCAGCTGTAACTTTCGCATCCGTACTTGAAGTGGCTCATGTGTATTGCTCCTAACTAATTTCTGCGCTACTCGAGCAGTTGCTGGATCGATTGCATCAGCTCGAGAAAGTTCTCATCAGTGAAGTCGGTCGTGTCTGCCGTTAGAATATGACCGCCGATATCCAGGGGCTGGTTTATCCGTTCGAGCTCGCGCGCATCTAAAGCATCGGACTTCATTTTATCGAGGTGCCCTGGGTGTCGCACCTGCGTTTCGGCGCGCTGCAGATATCTTCGTTCCAGTTCATCGGGATCGGTTCGACACAGGATTTGGATCGGGGTGAATGGATATTGGGATTGGATATCTAGTAACGCCGGTGTATTAGCCGCATTGAATGTGCTGTTTATGAGGCAATTGCGGCCCGCCTGAAGTTGCGCCCGAACAAGATAGAACAAGATCGCTTTGGCCGCGTCGTCCATCTTCTTCCCGGACAGGGGCTCATACGTTTCCCATGCTGTCGGGCAGCCGACGTGATCAAAAATGGGCTCCTTCACGCCGTCTTTACTGAGGTAGGGAATCCTGAGCGCCGCTGCGATTTGTTTTCCGAGCGTTGTCTTACCCGTCGCAGGACCGCCCTGCATAATAAGGATCGTGTTCACCATTATGCGTTGTCTCTGATCAGTTAAATGAGCTTGACTGCTGTGTCGATGTCGGCCCCATCGTGAATAACAGCGGCCAGCGCGGCGGTTATGCCGGCAACATTATCGTGACCCCAGATGTTGCGGCCAATGGCAACACCCACTGCACCGGCTTCCATTGCATCAGATACTGTCGACAGAACATCGCTGTCGGAATCGACTTTGCCGCCCCCCAGAACAATCACCGGGACGGTGCAATTATCGACAAGGTCCCGAAAACTCGTCTTATCGCCTGTGTAGAATGCTTTGACGTAATCGGCGCCCGCTTCGCTGGCTATGCGACAGGCGGCTGCCGTGGTTTCCGATGTACGCTCCTCTACGGCCGGCCATCCAAAGGGTACAGCTTCCACCAATAAGGGCAGACCCCATTTATGGCATTCCGCGGCGAGGCAGGATGTACTGACAATCGTCTCTGCGCCGTTACGGCGGCCAAAGCGGTCGTTTTCGGGTGTGCACCAGGGATAAACTTCTGACTTGATGCCATCCACGCCCAGGCGAAGCGCATACTCGACGGTCGATACCACGGTGTCCGGGGTCGTGTCTGCACTCAACCAGATGCCGCCGTTTCCCAGGTCTTCGTGTGCACCCTTCGCCGTTCCATAGGAACCCAGTATGGCGTCCGCGCCGGCACTCATGACACTTTTGATCACGGCATTGGG
Organism: Pseudomonadales bacterium; assembly: GCA_029246605.1. GTDB lineage: Bacteria > Pseudomonadota > Gammaproteobacteria > Pseudomonadales > Azotimanducaceae > UBA7455. The sequence goes on from JAQWMV010000053.1 coordinate 2,678, forward strand.
ATCTTTAAGCCCGGTGATCGTGTTGAAGCTCCGCGCGTGGTCCATGGCGACGATCAGGGCGCGGCCATTGTCCCGAAAGAGGCGTCTTTCTCGTAATGTTTTTCTAGCTGTCATCTTTTCTTCCTACAATGATCTTGACATGCTCCATGAATCATTCCTATCGTTTCTCGTTTGCTGCAGCCTGATCACGCAGTGCCTGTACTTCTCGAATCCGGCTCAGAATCTCGTTCTGCATTTTCTCGTCGTCCTCTGTGGATCTGCCAACACCCGATTCACCATACAGCCAGCGCAGGGACTCGGCAAACAGGGCACCGCCATGACGCCGGTTATGGCCTCCAGTACCGAATTCAAACCGGTAGTCGTAACCCGCGTACTCCAGCGAGTCAGCCATCTGGTGATTTGCTATAGGCCAGCTACCTAACGGAATATTAACGTCACCCTCACCCGATTGCATAAATACCTTGATGGGTTTGCGCGGTGTGCTCCGCACCATTCGCGGGAATTCATGCCCGCCTTTAATATTGACGAACGACCCACAATGACTGATGACCTTGCCGAAGGATTCAGGACGCTGCCAGGCCATATTGAATGCGCAAATCCCGCCGCTGCTGATACCCATCGCAATGCGCTGCGCAGGATCTTTGCTTAAACTCACTTTCAGCGTTTGCTCTACCAGCGGCAGAACCTCATCATCAATGAACGTCACGTAGGTGTCGTCCATGGTGTCGTATTCGACATTGCGCTGTCCCGGGACGCTTTCGGATTGTCCAGGGTCGATGAAAACGCCCACCGTTGGCGGGATCGCACCAGCGCGCATAAGCGAATCGAGGACTTCAATCGCGCGTACATCTCCGTTGCTATCCACATAATCTTTGCCATCCTGACAAACTAGCAGAGCGGCATCGCCAGAAAGGTTTTCTGGTAACGACATCCTAATGTCTCGCCGCGTTCCCGCGTAGACAGTCGATTGGCCCCAATCAGTGAGATGCGTCACCGTTGATCGGGGCACGTCGTCCGCCGGAAACGCCTCCGCGCAGGGATGGTAAGGGGCGTCACCGGGTACGTTCAGAGCCAGTAATATCTCACCGTCGAAGCGGCCATTGATTGCGTTTGGGTGCGGCATTTTTTATTCCTCCTCTAGTAACTTAACCGTACCGCCATCGCCGTCAACTTCGATCATCTGCCCGTGTTTGATGCGCTGGGTGCAGTTACCGGTTCCGACCACGGCGGGTATGCCGT